>CAMNSU010000008.1 GCA_946555455.1 uncultured Clostridia bacterium
GTACCGCATAGCAATCGAAAAATTGCATCAATGGAAAACCAGCAAGTATCGCAAACCGTTAATCATTGAAGGTGCCAGACAGGTTGGAAAAACATGGTTGATGAAGGAGTTTGGAAAAAGTGCATATAAAGACGCCATATATATCAATTTTGATGCAAACGCTCAAATGGCTGATTTATTTGCCGCCGACCTGAATCCTGCCCGTTTAATTATGGGGTTGGAATTATATGCAGGACGAAAAATTGATTCTGAGAACACTTTGCTGATTTTTGACGAAGTACAAGAAGTTCCCCGAGCGCTTTCTTCTCTAAAATACTTTTACGAAGATGCACCACAATATCATATTATCTGCGCCGGTTCTCTCCTTGGTATCGCATTACACCAAGGCACCTCTTTTCCTGTTGGAAAGGTCGATTTCTTGAAACTCTATCCCTTGTCATACAAAGAATTTCTAATGGCAACCGGAAACGAGCGTTTTGCCGAACTTTTGAATAGGCGAGAATATGATATGATAACTTCATTTAAGCAGACATATATTGATTCTTTAAAGCAATATTACTTTGTCGGTGGAATGCCGGAAGCTGTACAAATATTTTCCGAAGACAGAGATTTTAACGAAGTCCGCAGCGTTCAAAAACGTATTTTGGCAGCTTATGAACAAGATTTTTCAAAACATGCACCAAATGAAATCGTCCCCAAAATCCGTATGATTTGGAACAGTATTCCTTCCCAGCTTGCAAAAGAAAATAAGAAATTCATTTACGGTCTTGTACGCGAAGGAGGACGGGCAAAAGATTATGAAACCGCTATTATGTGGCTTTCAGACTGCGGACTTATTCATAAAGTCAGCCGCGTTCATACATCCGGCATTCCGTTAAAAGCATATGAAGATTTAAAAGCATTCAAGCTATTTATTGTCGATGTCGGATTGCTTGGCTGCATGACAGGCTTACGGCAGCAAACGCTTCTTGACAGAAATAATTTATTTTCCGAATTCAAAGGGGCGTTAACAGAACAATATGTATGTCAACAGCTAAAAACGCTTGAAGATTTAGGTATTTATTATTATACAAATGACCGTGGTTCATGCGAAGTCGATTTTGTCATAGATACCGGTGAAAATATTATCCCGATAGAAGCAAAAGCAGAAATAAACCTAAAGTCCAAAAGTCTGAAAGTGTATCAGGAAAAGTTTAAACCTGAAATTTCCGTCCGTACGTCCATGGCAGACTATAAAGAAGAAAGCTGGTTATACAATTTGCCTTTATATGCAATAGAAACGGTTGGCAGTTTCCGCCCAGCATAGATATCGTTTGCTCAAAAATATATCTCCTCATTTTGGAGACCATAAAAAAAGCAGCCCCATACCGACTTCATCAACAAATGAAGTCGGTATAGGGGTCGGTTAGATTTTTTTCGCTATTTCATCGTCTCTCTAAAAGAAAAAGACCACCTTAATAAAATCAAATATTTCATCTATCCAGTTTCCAAACGGCTGTCTCATATTGTACCTATAAAAGATTTATTCCACGCATTTTCCCATATTTCCCGCTTATTCTCATCTTTTATACATTCCGGATCAAGGATTTCTTCTTCTAATTCTTCTATACAATCTATCTCACCCGCAAGATATAATTTAATTCTTTCGCGGCAGCTGCGTGTTCTGTGTATTAATCCTCCAAGTCTTGCGTCCTGCACTTCAAATCCGAACGGTTTATTTTCCCGATACCATTGTACTTTCAAATTTTCATAAAATATGTTGAGAGCGACTTCTGTTTTTGTATAGTCATCCAGCAAAGCCTGCAGCGTTTCCCTGTCTCCACCTCTATATGCCTTTCTCGTCCGGATTCCCAAATCATTTTTCACTGCAAGCACATTACATAATGACTGTATCGTTTGAAACAGATAGCCATATTCCTCATTTTGTGTCAGCTTATCAAGGCTGGATGCAGTATTATGGTATATCTGATTTTTACTCCCATCTGTGATAGCATCGTATATTCCCAAAAAGTAATCATTATACAGCATATATTTATCGGGATTGACTGTTTTATCGCAATTCTCTGCGCTGTTTGTAATCTCCGGAATATCCAGCAGCATAAACTCATCAAAGGCAATTCCTGTCAATTCCTCAAACCCTTGCTTAATCTGCGCCTCATCATATATTCCCTTTGCAAGCTGAGATACATAATATATAGAAGGCAGGACAGAAAACACCGAGGTTTCTGCGCCGTTATCGCCCCACATCGTAAAGAAAATATTTTCCACGCCGTTTTCTGCACAACTTTCAATAGCCGCGCGGCATTCACGAATAGAATATCCATTATGCGGCGAAAATCCTGTCCAAGTCCACAAACCGCCCGCATACCAAAACGGTTTCCCCAAGTTTTGATGTTCTTTTATCTTCACCTTGTAGTGTGCCTTATCGACTGAATAATAGTCCCAATAAACCGGCGTTACACATTCCGGAATAAGTTCGCTTATCTCGTTTTTGGCACCGCCTTCATTCACCTGAAACAACATATCGCTCCAAATCAATGGTTGCAGCCCGTATTTTTCTGCGATTGCCGCGACGCGGGTTAAATGCTCTTTCATAATCGTTTTTGGATTGGTATATCCGTTTTTTTGCCTATATTTTCCCATACCAAGCATTCCTGCTTCGTCCATACCGATATGAACAATATTTGTCTGAAAGGTCTTCGATACCGTTTTTAATATATCGTCAATCAACTCATATGTTTTATCCTCGCCGACAAACAGAATGTCATTGCAGTCTACCACATCGTCAAATTCCCTCCAGCGCATCATTGCATTCAAATGCGCCAGCGTCTGGATACATGGAATCAATTCTACATGGTGTTCCATACAATAACTGTCAATTTCCCGTAGTTCTTCTTGCGTATATCTCCCTCTGAGATAACCAAAATATGGTCTCTCTTTTATTTCATAAGTGTCCTCTGTATAAAGCATTAACATGTTCAGCCCGATTGTTTCCATAATATCTACCATCCGCTTGATTGCCGAAACTGACCGTACTGCGTTTCTGGAACAATCTATCATCAGACCCACTCTCTGAAAATTCATCTGCTCGCTTCCTCCTTTATCCCTTCCATAAAAAACTGTAATGTTATATCCGCCGCACCACGCAGAAATTCATGTCCGAATTCGGGGTATATGACATGCCGCTTCTTACAGTTTAAATTGTTATAAACGGCATACTGTGTCAAAGCAGGACAGCTTTCATCTGCCAGCCCTGTGAACATAAGAACCTCCGCCTTGATTCTTACAGCTAAATTTTTGATATCAATATATCCCAATTTGTTAAATATCAACGCTTCATGTTCATGGCGTGGGTCAAAACGGTGGAAATATTCCTTCAGTTCCACATAGGCGCCGCGCGTCCCCCCTGTTTCCAGCGCTCCTTGAAAATCAGAAAGGAACGGATATAACACCGCTGCTTTTTTGATTTTCGGTTCCAACGCGGCACAGGCAAGCGCAAGCGCTCCGCCTTGACTTCCGCCGCTGACATATACCTTCGTTTCATCTACAATATCCATATCCATTGCGATTTGGGCAAGTTCCGCTGCGTCCAGATAGATATTTCTAAACAACAGCTTATCCGGATTTTCCTCTTCCAGTCCACGGATAAAATGTCCGTTCAGCGTTGTTCCTTTCACACCGCCGACATCTTCGCTTTTTCCGCCCTGTCCGCGGCAATCCATTGCAAACACGGCATATCCCGCCTGAACAAAACTCAATTTATCAAACCAATCGCCGCTGCTGTCGGAATAACCGTGAAACAAAAGAATGGCGGGAAGTTTACCTTCTGTCTTTTCAGGGCGCAAAAACTTTGCATATACTCGCGCGCCGCCCACACCGGTATAATATAAATCATAGCATTTTACGTTCAGACACTGAAAATCCGCTTCTGTCATCAAAACCGCTCTGTCTGTTTCCTTCAGCTCCCGCAAGGCCCTGTCCCAATATTCATTAAAATCCTCGGGCATAGGCGTTGTGCCAGTATAGTTTTCAAGTTCACTTGTATTTACCATGTTGACCGCTCCCATCATCTTTTCAAATCATCAACTGCTGCAAGACAAATCTTTTTTGTTTTTTTATTTTCCCACTATCTTTCTTTTGCAAGTACCACCATTCCCCCCACCGGCGTTTCCATAGAAATGATTCCGTTTGCCGAGATTCTGCCTTTGTCCACTGTTTCACCGCAGCAATTCAGCGTTTTCGTCTTATACGCTCCATTAATTTCTGCAAGCATACGGTTAGCCTCGCTTCCGTTTATCATATAAATAATCTCTCGCATGTCAGGTTTCACACATTTATCGGGCGCATAAACTACCGTTATGCATTCCTTACTGTCCGCCACTTTTGCCCACGTGTAAAACAATTGCGGCTCATATGACGCCAGCGGACTTTCCAGCAGCAAAGCTTTATGTTCCTTCATAAACGCCGTCCAGAACTTTGTCATTTTCAGCGTTTCTTCCGACAGTTCCGTTAACCTCTGTGAATACTGCAGTGTGCCAAACAATACGCTGATAATCTGTAATGCCGCCCGTTCCGTTTTTTCTTCCCTGTGCCACATCAGCATATCGGAATGAACCGCCGAGCGCCCCATCAGCATACGCAAATCAAGCACGCCTGCACGGTTGGAAAGGATATCGTTAGGACAATCTCCAACACGGAACATATTCCCGTATTTTCGCATATTCGGTCCGATATATTTTTGCCGAAATTCCAGCAGCACATCAGGTTTTATGCTTTTCAGTTCCTTCATGACATCCGTCATAAACCGATCCACTGCATCATACAGAACAGGAATATCCATATCGGCATGATACGGCGGTATTTCACCGCCCGATTCTTTCCATTCGTCAATGAAATCGAGTTTAAACCCATCTAAATCCCACGCGGTAAGAGCGGTCTTGTAAACATAGATAAGGTAGTCCCGTACCTTTTTATACCGAGGGTCTAACACAGCGGCGCCGTTTCCCTTTGGTCGATAAAGCGTCATATTCTTAAATTCATCATACCGTTTTGCTCTCATCCCCATAAACGGAACACTGTACCACAAAATATACTTCATACCGATATCATGCACTGCTTTGACATGCGCCGCCATGTCGGGTATTTTTTCCGATGCCGCTTCCCAGTCACCGCAATATGCATATCCCTTGTTGCTGTCGTCCGTTTGCCACCCATCGTCCACGATACAAACGTCAAACCCAAGCGCTTTGGCACGGCGGCATTCCGCCTCAATCACTTCCGCCGAAAGCATTTGATGATAGGAATACCAAAAGGAATATACCGGCTCTTTCGCCGCTTCAGGCACCTGTGCCGGTGTCATCCCGCAATCCGTTTCCCACCAGTCGGAAACGGATTTGACCGCTTCGCACATGGGGATATTTCGCCTGTCAATTCTAATTGAAATTTTTGCCGCATTCAGATTGGTATATTGCTTTACAGGGAGCTCGAACGCACATTCGAGTTCCCCTGTTTCTTCACACACACCGCTTTTGTAGCGTATCAGCTTGGCACATTCGCTCAGCGCCCAAGTATATTGATTGACAGAATTTCCGTCATAGAAGCTGTCAAGCGGCGCCGATAGAGAAATCATAGAATTGCTCCACGCGCCCCATGACATTGGCAAGTTCCGTTCAAACCGACAATCGGGCGTCCAGCGATACAGAAATCCGGTCGCGGGAATGCTCCAGCAGAACTGAAAACAACTGTCCTGCGTGATGCTGTCTAAATCCCACGAAAGTTCAAAATCATAAATTCCCACGCCACCCTGCTGCAACGCTTTTTTCAATGAACACTGAAAACCGTTTTCCCCTGTCACCTGAAAAAATAATATGTTCTTTTCCATTGCACACTCCATTTAACGGTAGACAAACACACCGCGGTATTCTGTTCCCATACGTTTCGTGAACACATGGTCGCCCGGCATAATGCAGGCAGCGGTTTCCACTTCAATTTGGTCGCTCTCACTGTCATATACCAGCACTTTATCCGTAATATTCAGCGGAATGGTGCGGTTCCATTTATCCATCGGGAAGGCTGCCCCCTCTGCTGTTTCCTCCTCATTGGGAAGGTGATTGTTCACGATAATGCCTGTTCTGGTACGTGTAATTACTTCTCCGTAACTCATCAGATAGCCGCCGTTAAACGTTTTTTCATTTAACCCATATTCGTTTCCTGTTTCGGAGGTAATGGCTTCGAATATGAGTGCACCGCCGTCTTTTTTCGGCACATGCTGAACCGCAATTCCGGTTAAACCGGTGAAATCCTCACTGATTTCCACAACAGTTCCGCGTTTCAAATCTTTTGCTTGAATCGTACTCAAACTCTTGTCGCCGGACATGATATTCCATTCGTTGGTGGTGATGGTTCCATCTTCCATCAACGCCGTCTTTTTCTTTCCGTTTGGCATATACATATCAAGCGCATAAACCGATTCGCCTTCTTTGTTTATTGTTTGATATACCCTGTCAACCATATAGGTGTCGCCCCAGAAGTCAACCCAACCTCCGACCGTGCGGGTTGTTTCCATAACCGCATACTGAATATCATAATCGTTGTTCACGTTATATAGTTTAATTTTCAGGCCGGTAAGCGTTGGTATGGAATTTCCCTGCTGCACATAACTTTCATCAAGGTCATTGGTGCATACCGTAAACACAACCGTGTTATCTCTTACCACATATTTAGAACCGAGTATTCTTTTGCCGTTTAAATTAAGCGCCCGAAGTTCGCCGTCTTTTTCAAAGTTATAGTCCAGCGTAAATCCATTGTTGCCGCGGCTTCCGAGTGCACTTTTATTTTCTGCAATTTCTATGCTTGCGATCTCCCCAACGCTGTTTTCTTTAAACAGAATCAACTGCCGGTCAACTTCTCCGTTTTTCATGAATTTCGTTTCCACCAATTCTTTGCTTGTCATGCTACTGCCGTCCACCGACACTTTGCCACGCAGCGGAATCTCCCTTATTTTGCCGCTTTCATCGAGTATACCGACAAAATATTTCCCAAGAGATTTCTGCCAGCATTTGATAAGGTAACCCGCCGTTGCATTGGTGCCTCCAACAGTGATATCTACGATTTTCCCAAGCACATCAAATGATGCGGTCACACGGTCTCCGATTTTTACTTCTTCATTTCCTTTTATATTTTTTAAATAATCTTCGGTACATTCATATTCTTGTTCATCAATCGTAATATATTTATTATCGTCCCGCATAGACTTTAAGGTGCCTGTTACTTTTTGAGAGGTGGAAATCATATTGGTATATTCACCGCTGCGCGCCACCAAATAGGATAAAACCTGCGAACGAGAAAGAACACTGAAATCCATAACATTTCCCTGCGCATCGTACAGCTTATATCCCTCTTTAAAATATTCATTGATATCTAAAATTTCTCCGTCTTTCAATAATATTTTCCCGGTCGTATACGCCACTTCTTCCACCAGCTTTGAGGTGTAGTGTTCAATCAATACGACCTCATATTTTCCGTCATTGTTGTTATCTATCAATGTATATTCGCTGTCGGGTATTTCAAAATCCGCCGCCGTATAACTCGTTAATAGTTCGCGGTTATAAATAACGTCCACCGTTTCGGAAAGCACTGCCGTCTCTTTTCGGTTTTCCTCATAATATTCAATTCTTGTATCCGAACTTTTCGCAATATCCTCTGACGCGATTTTTACAATGTCGTTGTTTTTATACACCGTCAATGCACAGATATTATCTTCGTCTTGTTCTACATAAGCTCTCACAAATTTCCCCACATAATCGCTTCTGTCTTTCCTGTCATTGATGGTATATATAATACCGCCGATGTTGATATACCCTTCGCGCTGCGAACCGCTGCCGGTGATGGAATATGTATCCGTACCGTATACAATTCCCTGGACAATTTTAATCTTCATGCGCGAGGACAGCAATGTTACATTTTTCAAAACCTTATATCCACTGTTTCCTCCGTCAAACACATGTGACATTGGCGCTGTCTTTGCCACTGCCTGATAAAGAATGTGCGCATATTGTCTCACATTCAAAATGCTATACTGGTTCAGCCCTGTATCTGAAATCATTTTTATTTCCCGCGCCATTATCATATATGCATTTGCGTCGCTTGTATTTTTTCCTGTCAGCCGCATTTGTTCCGTATATCCGAGGACATCAATCAAAATCATTGCCGTCTGTCCGCAGCGTAATGGTTTTGATAAATCTTGACCCGCAAAATAAGTATTTGTATATAGGTCGCTGCCAAGCAATTTTGTCAAGCCGTTTGCCAGCGTGTTTTTGGTGACGTCGGAATCCGGTTCTGTGTTATCCAACAACCCCAGTTGAGAAAGCACGCTGATTTCCCAATCCTTGTCTTCCTCTATTTCCGCTGCGCTGACGGACAGATTCATTGCCAGCATTGATACTATCATCATCAGGGTTAGACCCAGTGCAATTATTTTTTTCATGCTTCTCACCTCTTAATCCTTCAATCCGCTCAGCATTGTATAGACCAGCTTTGCAGTTTCACTGCGCAGCAGCGCGTTTTGCGGCAGGAAGGTTCCATCCTCATATCCGCTTATCACATCTGCGTTGACAAGTTCCAAAACCGCTTCTTTCGCATAGCCGGAAATGTTCTCGCTGTCCGAAAATGCAATCTCTTTTTCCTCCGGATGCAGACGCAATCCGGCTGCCTTTACAGCGTTTACTATCATCACTGCCGCGTCCTGACGGCTCACCTGCTGCATCGGTGCAAAGGTCGTTGGCGCTGTCCCATTTGTGATTCCGAGACCGGAACCGACTTTTACATACTCGGCATACCATGCGTCATCAGGAACATCTTCAAACCAAACAGGATTTTGAACTTCTACATTTTCCAGATTTAACGCCGAAATCAGCACTTTAATAAATTCCGCTCTTGTGATGGTGTCGTCCGGTCGGAACTGACCGTTGCCATCGCCGTTCATGATGTTATTTTCCGCCATATATTCAATATAAGATACTGCCCACAGGGCATTTCCCAAATCATTGAATCTGCTGTTTCTGTCAAGCGAGGACACCAAATCAGAATTCACGCCGCCCGTTGTTGGCAAAAATGATCCGTTACTGTTTGCATCATTTCTTTTGACGGTTGTACCTCCGCCGCCTCCGACAACATTTTCTGTTTTCGGTTTGGACAACTCTGTGACAAGCGCGTTAAATTTATTCACTATCGCTTGGGGCGTCATATAGGTTCTGCCCGCGATAATTCCTTTTGCCATTTGATAGGCGTCAACTGTTTTAAACTTACCTTCCAAATCAATCTTTAATATGTCGTTATATTCTTTTATCACGTCAATAACGTTATCCCTGTTTGCCGCGTTCACTTTTGCAACGGCTTCCGAAGCGCGGAGAACATCTTCCAATTCCTTTGGTGTTGTCATGGTTTCCGTCTTTTTTAGATGGGCAAACACATCCGCTAATGCCGCATCCTTGTTTTTCACATCTGCAGAATAGGTAACGCCAAGATATTCTTCATATAAAAACAGTTTTGTGTAAATATCCGCGTCGGCGCAATTTTTAATCTCAGACAGCATACACGCCTTTTCAAATGCTTCCGCAACATCCTGTGCGTTTGTCGCACTGCCGCCCAAAATAGCGGCAGTATTTGTCTCAACCTCGCTTTTGTTTGCCTGGTAAATTGCCTTATCCATATCAAGGCTCCATACTTTATCCTGATATTTGCTGAGCACCGCTCCTATTGCCAACGCCGACGCACTGTTGATTTCTGTAACTGCAGTTTGCTCTTCCAAAGGATTGGCATATGTAATGTCAATGATTTTTCCGTCCAGTTCTCCACCGCCGATGATTGCCTTATATACGCCGTACGGCGCCCCCTCGGCAAACAAGAAATTCACTGTATGACGCGTGAAAGCGCCGCTGATGTCGCTACTTGCGTCTATGCTCTCTATTTTATCAAACGCCGTTGAAATACCCTTCTCGTCTGTCGGCAGTTCCCCGCCGGGTTTCATCAGATAGATGGTATACTGCGCTCTTCCGTAATCAGAGGACAAATTCACTTCCACCCTGTTCCCGCTGACACTTGCAGCCGTGTAGGTCTGCGCAAATGCGGCTGTGTTTAAACTGAGCGCCGCCGCACATGCGCAAACCAGCGCTATATATTTCTTTTTCATATTCCTACCGTTCCTTTCCGCGCCAAAGAGATAGCGCACCGCTGTTATAACTTTGGCTCTTTCTTTGAAACATGAACCTGATTGATGCTGACCGTATCGTTGTCAGCGGTTGTCACCTTGAATTGGTTAAACACGCCGCTATAGCCGATATACTTTTCATCTCCGCTGCCGAAGTTTCCGATATAGTTCCACTCTCCGTCATCCAGTCTGCCATAGACACTGCAAACGCTGAGCGTTTCTCCGGGCGAGACGCTGACGGACACAAAACCGTTTTCAATCGGTTCTGCAATCTCCGCCGTAACCGCTGCGGTTTGTGTAATCGTATAATTCGACGGTTCGCTGTTTGTCAGAAAACTAATGTCTCTGCCGTCTGTTGCCGTGATTTTTGTAATTTTGTTCTCGTAGAGTTGTCTCCACATGTTTTCAAGTTCCGTTTCGCGTTCGCGCCCCTCCATAATATAGTTGACTTTCGTTTTTTTCGGGGGCGCTTGCTGAGAAGAGGTAAGCGCGATACCGTCCGCGCCCACAACCGCATTCACTGTGTTTTCTCCGTCTTTGCTTACGACAAGCGTTGTTTCTGCCTCCATACCGTTTGCCTCAACCGTGATTTTATAGTTTCCTCTGTGACCGCGCATGGCAATCTTGCCCTCGCTGTCTGTGTTTCCTCCCGTATTCGTCCACCATTCTTTTTGCGTTAAGTCTATCCATGTTTTCTGTCTTTTTTTGGGCAGAAACATATCGTCATAAAGTGCGGCATTGCCCGCCCAGTGCCAATGGTCGGAAAATCCCCACAACACAAACGACGTCATTTTAGGCTGTGAATATGCCATAATCACCAAATCCTTGTAAAAGTCATCTTCCGCCTTTTCCGCCTCAGCATTCCAAACACGCGGGTTGTAGTCATATTCTGTGATGGACATAGTTTCCAGATTCTCCGCCACATATTCCGCCTGATTATATAATAGCTGCGGATACGGCAGCATGATAAAATGGTCTTCCAGTCCCACGCCGTCGATTTTTGCGCCGTTTGCAATATATTCTTCAATTCGTTCTTTCAGCGCAATCGGTTTTCCCCAGTTGTCCACCTCGCCGTTAACGCCGTCGTTGACGAGAAATTTCATGTCCGAACCGATATCATCGCAAATATCCTCCACAATGTTCATCACCTTGACCATCCAGTCAACGCCGTATTTCAAATACCATATTTCCCATCCAAGCGGTTCATTTTCAATATCCATTTCATAGAAGATATCGCCGTATTCATAAAGCGTCCGGCTCGCGTGCTTGACATAATATTCTATCAATTCCTCCTCCGTTATTGTATCGGCTGTTTTTCCGCTATAGACAAAATAATTGTCCATAAAACCTTCCGCATCCCAAATCAGATTGTGATACCTTGCATCTATGTCGTTCTCCCGGAACAAATTTGCCGTCAGCGGAAGCTGGTTGTGCGGATTGTTATCGTCCCGCGCATAATAAGCCGAACTGCCGATTGCATTTATCGTTCCGGTATTAAAATTTTCCAAAAACAGGTCGTTATAAATGTTTCCAATCTGTCCAAGCTGCATCGCAAACGCCGGTTGATAAAGCGTTCCCCAATGGAACTCGCTTTTCGTCATATCTGCCTTAACCTTTGCATTCGGCACCGGATTTCCGTTTTCGTCCGTAACATTTACGCGAATGTCCCGTACTCTGTATTTTTCAATTCGTTTCAAGGCTTCCTCCCGCCAGAGCGCACCCTCCTCGCGTCCGTAGTAGTTATGCATCTGCGGCGCATAGCGTCCTGTATTTCCTTCGCCCGAAACACCGTCTCCCGCCAGGGATATTTGTGAGGTATCAAACCCTTTGCCGTAATTGATCAGCGTCAGGTCAGCAACTTCAAATGTCTGATGATGGTATAAAAAACGCAAACCGAACTGCGTTGTCCCCACGTCCTGCGCCGTTATCATTTTAAATACAAACCGATATTTTGTCCAATCGCTGCCGGGCTGAATGTCTGTACTCAAGGATTTCTCCCATGGGTCGCTGTTAGCCTCAAAACATAGGTTGCATTTGGCTCTCGCAGATTCATCTGCCGTGATGATGGTTCTTGCCCAAAACGTGAGCACAAGCACATCGTCCAAATCGCACATAATCTTTCCTTTTGTGCCTACCTGCTGTTCATAGGCGTAGTTTGGCTGTTTGACAAGGCTCTGCAACCGCAGTGCCTTGTCAAAGTTTGGATTGTCCGGAACGTCAACCCATTCCGCTTTCAGCTTTGTATATCCGTCAATCTGCAAATCCTCTATGGTCAGCACCTCTTCGTGCTGCGGATAGGAGGCGATATATGCGTCCAAATCAAATTCCTCTTTGGGCGGCGGCGGTGTATATGTCAAACGGATATTCGCGCCGTTTGCCTCCGCATAAGTCATTTCATAAATTTTCTCCAAAAAGTCAAACTGTATCATCACATCGTTTTCCACGCTTTTGCAATAATGCTCCAGTTCAAATGGGACATAATCATAATTTGCCGTATAGGACTCCGGTTTCACAGAAATTTCAATGCCGTTTACCTCGCCCTCATACAGTCCCGTTTCTGCGTTATAAGCAATCTCAAGACCAAGATGTCCCATGGTTTCCCGAAATGGCAGCAGCCACATCCCTTCGTCTTGATAAGGAGCATTTTGAAGCGCCACCGTTTTTCCGTTCAGCGTCACCTTCGGCGCCGCTTCCGCTGCAAAAGCGGGCAGGGATACGGAAAGAACAAAAACAACGCTTAAAATCGCTGACAGAATTCTTTTCACATCAGTTTCCTCCTTTTACGATACGCACAGAACCGTATGCGCGCGCCTTTTTCATATCTTCCATCACAACTGTTTTGATGAAATAATTTGCGCCTGCCGGAAGTTCTACCTCCGTTTCAATCACATCGTTTGCACCGATGTCGCGGCGCGTGACATAATAAGTTTTCTCAACGCTGTATTGGCTTTGCGTTCCCTTGCAGACTGCTGCAATCAGCGTTGCGGCGGCAGTTTCTCCATAGGGATTGTTAATTTCAGTCGATACCTTGCCGTTTGCAAAACGCGTTTCACCGATATTCACCGCCGTTCCCGTTGTAAATGTTATGGTTTCGGTTTTCTCATTTTCAGCGCTCATTCCTTTGTAACAAACACCGACCACTTCCACTGCATAGCTGGTGTATGGCTTTAATCCTGTCAAAACAAACCGAACTGCCGTACCCTCCACAGAGATTGATGCACATTGTGCGCTGCTCTTTGTTTTGGTTCCGTCCGCGCTGATTTCATAAACCGTCACCCGTTCGCCCAAAACGTCTTCCAGTCTGTCATCATAGGTCAAAATATGCTCCGCATTCAGCGGCACATCTTTTGCACCGTCTGCGGGCGTTGCCCTCACCAATCTTGGCGTAATGGTTTTATATTCTACAATCGGATCCCACATGACATAGGAATCCCATGGCGAATTGCCGCCCTGCTTCCAGATAAACGCATTTTCAAACATCAGCTTGTCACCCGCACCAAGTTCAAGCGCAATTGGTTCAAAATGATACGCGCCCTTAATATTAATCCAATCCTCCGTCGGAAATACCTGTATGGGTTTAGAGCCATCCGCTCTCTGGCACATGATGCGGATATGCGTTCCGTTGACATCATTTTTTGCCCATATCGTATCGTTCGGCGCTTGTATGCTGACAGTTCCGTTCTTGGGTGATATAAATGTCCGCACCGAATAATCACGGTGTACCTTGAAATCTCCGCTTGTTTCTTCGGTTGTCGGGTCGCCCGGGTCAACAGTGGCGCGCATCGTATATTTACCAACCGCCACCCATCTCCAATCTTCACCCGCAATCCATACGGACCCATCCGGATATTCTCCTGTTTCCACATTCCAGTCGCCCATCATCAGGTTACCTTCCATCTTTGACGGCAAATCTTCGTATTTCTTTGACGCTGCCTTATAGCTCTGCCATTTCCATGCGTCATCGCCGTTTTTCTCCATACTCCAACTATCCGATGCCCGATACACCTTCTTATTCAAATCAGGATTTGGCGTCGGCGTCGGAACCGGCGGCGGTGTAGGCTCTGTACCGTCCCAATCCACGATTGTGTTTGTCCACATCTGTTCATATCCATAGCTTGTGCTTTCTTTTAATATCACTTCAAAACGAATGATATCCCCCGCTTTGACGTCTTTCAGCCTTTGTTCTGGTTGTACCAGTTTGATGCTGTCAACCCAGTTTGATGTCCAGATTACCTTGTCATTCAGCTTGATGTTGTACTGAATTTCCGACCATGTTTTTTGAGTAATTTCTGTTTCTAAAATCCTCAGTTTACCGTCTTTGGGAACTATAAATTTTCGTACAGGGTGTCTATCTTGATTCTCCCCGCCCGTTACCTTCATTCTGTTACCATAAACGACAGGCTGCTTTTCATCCGTACTGTTTTCCGCATATCCCCCGCTATATTCCGCTTTTGCGTCCGTGTATGTTTTGTCAGCCGAATGGTATATTTCCGCGCTCCATACATTTTCCCATACGCCGCTGCCGTCTTCCGGAATAAAATTATGCGATGACTTATAGGTTCCCTCTTCCAAAGGAGGCGCAGGCGTAGGCTTCGGCGTTGGGGTAGGCGTTGGGTCAGGTGTAAATTCATCTATGTATTTTAGTGTGTTTATCCACTCTACAGACGTACTCGTTCCGGCGTTTGCACTTGCCGCTTCAAAATAGATGATATCACCTTGACTTATCTGTAATTCAATAGCCTCCTGTTCGGTGGTTCCATTCCCTGCAATTTCGGTAGCTCCGCTTCCCCAAATATGTTTTAAATCGCCGCCGGTTGACCGGTGTCTTATCTGCACCTTAGCCGCCGCTGCACTTTTGTTTGTAATCGTTGTTTTCTCTATTCTTAAAATGCCTTCTTGCGGCGCTGTAAATGCTCTCGCAGTAAAGTTTTGAGTTGTTGTATCTGTTTCCAGTGTGCTGCCGTCTACCTTTGCCAAACCGTTTTCCAGCCAGCTTAAATTATATTTATTATCTGCAACATTCGTTAAATCACTATAAATCCACCAGTCCTGTACATAGCATTTTGCACTCCATATGCCGCCGTCCCATGTTCCGTCAGCCGCCGTCGTACTGAAATTTTTATTTGAAATATAGATTAGCGGCGCGACAGTTATTTTTATTTTCACTTCTTTGATAAAGTCCGTATAATTTGCACGCGAAACCTTTACTGTTACAGTGTGTTCGCATACCGCCGTATAACTTGGCGCATCCGCTGTAAATTCACCCGCATCAAGTTTATAAGTAACCGTATCGCCCGCACGCGTACCGGTTATTGTCACGCCGTGCGCCGCACCGTCCTCACTTCCTTCATAGCCTGCAACGTCAATGTCTGTGATTGCCGCCGGCTTAATATTCACCGGTATCAGTAAATCTTTTATTCTGAAACTATTAATATCCAGCGGTGTAAATACCGCATCAAATTTCTGATTGTCGCCCGCATTCACAGCAGCGTTCGGCGTTTTCCACGAAAATGACCCAGGCGTATTTCCCGAAGGTATTGAAATATCTGCAAGCGAAATATTCAATAACTTCATGCCATCTATATAGGTCACATCCGCAAGCGTTGGAACCGTCACAATCGGCTCCTGTACACCCCGCGCATTGATAGCAATTGTTTTCGATAGGCTCACAAAAGAGGAAGCCGTCGCTTTATATCGAACGTTATAGCTGCCCGGCGCAAGGCTTACAACCTCTGTCAGACCGCTGCCGACAGACGTCCAGACTTCTTCCGACGACAGTTTATATTCCATTGTGTCCGTCACGCCAGTGATTTTTCCGTCATTGGCGCCAACGCCGGTTTCGTCAACCGCCGTCACCTCCGGCGCAGCGGGACGTACCGGAATCTCCAGACTTTGCGCATCACTGTCTGTTGTTGTCGTACCATTGCCCTTCTTCACAATCGAAACAGTTGTTCCAAGCCATGTACTTTCTATCGCTAACGCGCCGTCTGTCAGCGCAGCCGCTGTCCCGCCGATTTCATAGCTGCCGCCCACCGCAAAACCGGTCAGTTTTTCATTTTCATAATCAATCGCAATTTCAGGCGTGGCTTCCTGTGTCGGCACAAATGCATTGATGGTTACCTGATATGCCGCACTTTTGAATGCCGTTTCTGTTGCTTTTTTGCGTATATCATAGGTAGCCGCCGCAAGATTTTTCACTTCATTTTCTGTGCAGGCAATCCAAGTTTCGTCTGCCAATAATTTATATTCCATACCGGTCATACCCGAAATGCTGCCTGTGCCGCCGATTGTCTCCGGATGTGTCACGGTAATATCATCTGCCGTTGGAGCCGCCGGACGCACCGGAACTGCCAAACTCTGCGCCGCGCTGTCAGTTGCCGTAATCGCACCTTTTTTTACGATAGAAAGCGTTTTGCCCATATAATCCGCTATTGCAAGAGAACCGCCCGTAGGCGTTACCGCTGCGCCGTCTATTGTATAGCTGCCTTCTCCAAAGCCCGTCAGTTTTTCGTATGCATAATCAATCGCAATCTCAGGCGTGGTTTCCGGCTCAATGTAGGTATAAGATATCGTATTAACCCAGTTTGCCTTTCCATCATTTCCCGTGTCCATACTTACCGCTTCAAAACGTATAACATCGCCTTTTTCTACCATTACATCCGTAACATCTGCTTGTGTTACTGAATTCCAGCCATAAATCGGAGTATAACTTGCATTGGCATTGCCGTTCCAACCATCAGCCCAGAGGGATTTAAGTTCTTGATTTTCACTATTTGTTTTCGTGATTCGTACATAAATACCATTGCCCGATTGATTTATAATATTTGAGTTTTTTATGGTAACCGTACCTTTATATGGCGCAATAAAAGCCCTTATTCCGGTTTTGGTATTGGAAGTGTTCGTGGTTATAATATTTTCTCCGCTTACTCTGATTGCCTCCCCTGACCAGTCCCACGCATTATCTGTGTATTCCGTACCGCTCTGGTGTACATCTGTCATTTTAACATAGCTCCACCAATCTGGATGCCAATATTCCGCTCTCCAAACGCCGCCATCCCACGTGCCATCGCCCGCTGATGTACTGAAATTTGCATTTGAATTATATGTAATCAAAGCGGGAACCTCCGCCTTTTCCACAATGGAAAACGCCTTTCTTCCCAATTCCGTATATCCGTTATTTTCCAAAAGGATTACAAGATAATCCCCTACGTCTAACTCCGCAGTTTCTAAAACTATCGTGCCGTCTCCTTCTTTGCTATTATGGTATTTGTATATACCATTAACCATATTATCCCAATCCAAGGTTTGCACATCCGCCCTGTAAACCCCGAACCAATCTTGATTTTCAGTACCCGTAATGTTGGTAATAACTACCTTTTCTCCCTTTGTCAATTCTGTTTTTGATAATTCAAAAGACTTTTCCCCTTCCGCAATAACAAATGTCGGAAGCATTGTAAAAATCATTGATATGCTTATAAGCATTGAAACTAATTTTTTCATTTTTTCTCTCCTCTTTTACCCCTTAACTGCGCCTATCGTCAGACCCTGTATGAAATATTTCTGGAAGAACGGATACACAATCAGTATCGGACCCATAGCGACAACACAAAGCGCCATTCTGACCGCATCCTCCGGAATGTTGCCCGCAAAGCGTGACGCCACCTCCGCACTCATGGCAGAATCGGACAGCATCTGAATATTTTTCATCATGACCTGCAACAGAAATTGCAGATTATACAGATTTTTGTCTGTGATCAAAAGCATGGGATTAAACCAGTCGTTCCAATATGCAAGCGTCTGAAACAGCGCGATTGTCGCAATTGCAGGTTTCGCCAGCGGAAGCACCAGCGAAATTAGTATTTTCATTTCGCCCGCTCCGTCTATTTTTGCCGATTCTATCACGGACATCGGAATTGTCGTCTGGAAAAAGGTTCTCATGATGATGGTATACCACGGACTCATTGCCAGCGGTAAAATTAACGCCAATATCGTATTCCCCATGTGGTAATATTTCGTTACCATGATATACCATGCCAAAAGTCCGCCGCTGAACAGCATTGTGAAAAAGATATAAAATGTAAAAAATCCTTTGCCTTTCAGACCCGGACGGGACAGAGGATATGCATAAAGCGCCATGACCATTACGCTGATAAGCGTTCCGCATACGGTTGAACCAATCGTCACCAGATACGCATGTCCCACACCCATGTCGCTTGTGAATATATACCGGTATGCGTCCAAACTTGTTTGGGCAGGAATAATCTGATATCCGAAATTATTAATTGTACTTTGGTCTGTAAACGAAATGATGATAACCAGGAGTATCGGAAATACGAATACCACAACCAGCGCAAGAAACAATAGATGTATCAGCGCATTGACAAATTTATTACTGATTTCCATAATTCCGCCCCTCCTTAAAACATTGCGCTTTCACGGTCAATTTTGCGAACGACCGCATTTGCGCTCACTACCATGATAAATCCGAGTACCGATTGCAACATAGACGCCGCGGCAGACAGTCCGCTTCCCGCCGCGCCTGCGCCTCGCATCATATTATAGACATACGTGTTCATCACCATTGTTGTAGGATACAGTGCGCCGGAATCCATAGGTACATTATAAAACAAGCCGAAATCTGAGCTGAAAATACGTCCGATATCCATAATTGTCATAATAATCACGATATTTTTGAGTGACGGAAGTGTAATATGTATAATTTTTTTCCAAGTCGATGCGCCGTCTATTGTCGCCGCTTCATAAAGTCCCGGATCAATTCCCGCCATGGCAGCAAGATATACAATGCTGCTGTAACCTATGGTTTTCCATGCATTTACAATAAACAATATCACCGGCCACGCATTCGTTTTGGTGTACCAATTTACTTTTTCTCCGCCGAATAAGTTCACAAACGCCGTATTATTTAAAAATCCCGATTCCATGTTTAAAAATGCATACACAATATAGGCGATGATAACCATTGACAAAAAATACGGCATAATATAAATTGTCTGATATACCTTTGACGCAAGTTTATTTTTAATCAGCGACAGCAGCACCGCAAGCGTTACTGCAAACACCACGCCGGTAGAAATAAACACCAGATTATACAAAACCGTGTTGCGCAGCGCCAGCCACGCATTGGAATTGTTCATGAGCATTCTGAAATTCTCAAGTCCGACCCATGGACTTCCGAATATTCCATCACGCATATTAATTTGTTTGAATGCAATGATTGTGCCGAACATAGGCATGTAGCTAAACAGAAATACAAGTGCAAATCCCGGAATAAACATCATGTACAGAGGTATATCGTTCCGCAGCCGTGTTAATCTCTTATTCATATTATTTCTCTCCATACTTAAAGTTGGGGGGCGCTGTCCGCAGCCCCCCTGTTTTTTTATTTATTTGCCAAATATTCGTCCACCTGTTTTTGCAGTTCCTCTTGAATTTTGTCCACGCCCGCTGCTTTCAGTTCTGTCAGATATTGTTTGACAATCGGTTCCGGGTCAAGTGCGCCGAGAGATACCTGTTTGTTATATTGCGCTTCCACCACAGAACATGCCGCAATTTCTGCCTGAACATTTGTCGTATCAAATACGAATGACATTAACTTGCTTCTTTCAGCCTCTTTATCAAATTCCTGTAGTTCTTTCTTCACGTTCGGGTCTTCATCTTCTGTGCAGTAACCGATAAATACATTTGCAAGCATCCATTTCGCATCTGACAGACAATATCCCGAATTTGGTATGAGTCGGATAACGTTATCCGAGACTTTTTCATAGTGTTTTCCTTCCACACCGAATACCAGCAAATTATTCAGCACCGGATCCGTATTAACAAGTTCCAGAAACCGCGCTACCCTTGCCGGATTTTTCGATGTTGCCGAAATTGCATTCATGGAAGCCAGACCAAGCGCTGCCTGCGGTTTCTCAATATATGCCTGCGCAAAATCATATTTCGGATTTTTAATCAGTTCCTGCACCTTGCCAGGTTTTAACGGATACATCATACAGAAGGTTTTGCCGTTTTGCAGCCCTTTAATTCTGTCAGCATCTGAATTGTTTGTCATAATATCGCGTTTAATCAGTTCTTCCTTATAGTACGTGTTTGCCATTTTAAACTGTTCCATTGCCTCCGGCTGTTCCAGGCGGTTAACAATTTTAAACGTATCGTCTCCCTGTACATATCCGAGGTTGCAGCCTGTCATAACCGATACATACGGCAAAGTTCCGCCAAGAGACATATTTTCGCCCCAGTCAATCGGATATGTCATATCCGGTTCATTCTCCTTTATCATTTTTGCTATCGGCAGAAGATCGGCATATGTTTTTACCTGTGACATGTCAATATGATATTTGTCCGCAATATCTTTTCTGTAAATCCAGCCATATGCCGTTGCATTTTCTTTGATGGTCGGCAGCGCATAGATTTTTCCTTTTACTCTTGCGCCCTCCAGCGAATCATGGTCTGCCAATTCATAGGTCTTAGGCATATATTTCTCAAAAAGTTCATCCATCGGATAAAATGCGCCTGTTTCCGCACTTACCGCATAGTTTAGCATCCAGTTGGCGGTATAGCACAAATCAAAATATTCTCCCGCTTGAAGCATATTTGTCATTTTGTCGCTATACTGCGCGCTCTCCATAATATTTAGTTTGATTGTCGCGTTGATTTTGTCTTTTAAATAGGCATTGATTTCATTTTCAACCGTTGCCACATCGGATTGTTGGTTTGCACATATGTACCAGTTAATTTCATAGGGTGTTTCCGGAACCGTGTTCGGGTCTTCCATGGATGTCGTTGTTACGCCCTTCGTACCGCATCCTCCTGCCATTCCTGCAAACATCACAGCCGCTGCCGCAAGCGCAATCCCTTTAAACCATCTGCTTTTTTTCATCATTTTTTCCGCCTTTCTTTTTATTAACTTTATTTTCTGCATCATAATCCCAAAGAGGGAAGTTCTTTGATATATTTTCTGATGATTCCTTGATGAAATCCATTGTTTTCAATGATTTCTTTATACATCCATGCCGAGGGTTTCGGGGTTCTCTCAAACATTCCGCTTTCTCTGTCCACACTGCACAGCCCGAATTTCGGCCGGAATGTCCACCATTCGTAATTGTCCAAAAGCGACCAATATAAAAATCCTTTGACGTCTACTCCCATATCAATACACTGTCTCAGCGCCGAAAAATGAAGTATCATATAAACAATTCTAAATCTGTCATCATTGCAGCAGCAGCCGTTTTCAGTGATATAAACAGGCTTGTCAGTCAACCTCGTCAACGTATTTATCATACATTCCGGATAAAATTCGTCAAGGTAAAACTCCATATCTATCATTTTCAGTTTTTTATGATAATAATCAGCTTTTCCTGCTTTTTCCAATGCGTTTGTCAGCGTGCGCGTATAGATGTTGACCGACCAAAAATCCGACGTCCCCTTCACCTCCGGCAGATAGCAGCCATCTCTGCCAAGCTGTATGATTTCGCCTGTGCGCATCGCATGGAAAAAGAATTCGTTATCGTTTGCGTCACGGTACTGTGCCGAAGCAATATCCATTTTATTGTTCGGACGGTAAGGCATATAATTGACAAACGCATGTGCGGAACTGACAGGCGCCGTGGTATATCGCTTAATCGTATGATATCCCAATGCATGGAATTTCACGGAATTGATTTTAAACTCCTCCGGACCAAGATTAAATTCGTTTAAAACATTATAAAAATCGACATACGGCGCAATTTTTGGAACGATATAATCTAAATAACGCTCAAAATAAATCAAATTTTCTTCCTTGTTAAAACCGCCCTTATCTTCAAACCAGATGGGAATGCTGAAGTGTACCATCGTGCAAAACACTTTAATGCCCCGTTCCTTCAGCGCGGCAAAAAATTTCACATAATGCTCTGTCGCTTCCGCCGAAAAACTATTTTCGTCCGGCTGTATTCTCGACCATTCAACCGATGTCCGGAACGCCTGATGTCCGAGTTTTGAAACCAGTTCCACATCGTCCATATACATCTCATAACTGTTACAAGCAATTCCGGAAGGCTCTCCTATCGGATTGGGATTTCCTTTCTGTTCACTCCTCCAATTACTGGAATTCGTATTATTTCCTTCCACCTGATGTCCTGCATAGGCGCTGCCCCAAAGAAATCCCTCCGGCATTTTCACATCCTGAATCGAAAAAATATCATACACTACCCATCACCTCTCAAAAATTGATCAATCGCTTCCGTAGGCGCTTCTGCTGCTCTTTGTTCCACAAATGTCAGCACCTCTTTTTTAATGCGCATTGCCGTTTCCGCATAACTCTTGATATGCGGACGAAGCTGGATGTTTTGCATACGCGACTCCATTTTTGGTATATGATTCCATGCAGAAACCACTGTATCGTTGCGGTATAGCTTCGGTTTCAATGGATACATACCGCTCTGTTTGATAAGTTCCACCTGCACGCTGTCGCGTCCAAAAAATGCAAGCACCTTTTCACATTCTTCTTTGTGTTCACTAAGTGTTGAAACAGAAAGTCCGAAAAGTTTTGCAACCGATGTTTCCCGACCGCTTTGACTTAGCGGCGTGTTATGTGCTTTAAAAATCGTTGATACCGCTGAGGACTCTTCATAAAACTCCGGAATCACACTTGACCATGCATGCATGATTGGCACATTTCCTTTTTTAAATGCGTCTATATTCATTCTTTCATCGCCGCTCGCATGATAGATACTTTCATAGAGCTGCAGCGCGCTTTCAATATCCCCGTCTGTATATTCGATAAGCTCCATAAGCGCACAGATGATATCCTCCCGGTCATCGTTAATTTTTAACGTTTCACCCAAATTCTTGTCATACTCCGATATACTTGAAAATTCTCCGTCCCAGCTATATCTGTCAAGCGAAAACAGCATCCCCAAATCCATGTGAAACGGCATTGCATATGCCATTCCATTTCTGATGAAACTTTCCTGCACATAGTCAAAATATTCTCCGTCCGGCTTTAAAGCGCCGGAAAGCGGCACAATCCACTGCTTGTCAACGAAATCATCGACCCACGCATCCTCTGTTTCAACGATATCAAACAGATATTCACCGGTGGAAAATGCCGAAGATAAAAGACTGTATTGGTCAAATCCGGAAGAAAGTTCTATGAACTTCAGTTTGATACCCGTATTCTCTTTTTCAAATGCATCCTGCACTTTTTGCAGCAAGCTGCTTTCACCGGCACGCACCGCCACGGTCAAAGTCAGCCGTTCCTCTTTTTCATATGAATCATCTTGAACGCCGCACGAAGTGAAAAGACATAACATCAATATGGCGATACCTGTAAGTTTTATATATCTTCTCAAAATATCCCCCTTCCCAACCGCAAAACATATTTTCCCTTACAATATCATTTTAGCATACCCCTAAAAAACGCACAATGCGGAAAACTTCAACACTTTGTATGAAAAACTTTAAATCGTCTTTGCTTAGCCTGACGTTTCCAATTTGAACCCGCCTAAAACGGCGATATTTTGGTATCTTTCGGATTGTCGTCTTTGATAGGCGCCAGCCTATCTGCATCCTCCGCACCAAAATCTGCTCAAAATATCATCCGTTTTAGGTCGCAGAATTTTGAAAGAGCAAATTTTTATGCAAGACAAGGCGAAAGCGGAGCTAATAATTGTTTTATTAGCGAGCATTTCAACGCAGTATTGCGGAAAATTTGCCTTTCAAAATCGGTGTTTAAATTGGAAGCGCCAGGCTAATATTACAAACGGTTCAAAACTTATACATTGACATAAACAAACTGACAGGAAATCCCTGTCAGTTTGTTTTTGCGCTTTATTAGTTTGCCGCTTATTTTATTTCCGCATATTTACATAAAGGGTCCATCGTGTTTAAAGAATCCCATATAACCACCTTAATGCTGCCTCCGGTTTCTTTAATCGTTTCACCCATACTAAATTCTATATCATTTGAAAAATCCGTTATCTCCTCGGTACATAATTTAATATATCTGCCGTCACTGTCATAAAAGGCGACTATTGCAGTGCCTGCGTTGTTTTTCTTCATTTCGTCTGTCATTGGTATATGTACTTTCACATTGTCAGTTGAAACAATACTGTTAAAATTATTCAGCTTGTCTCCGTTTGCATCCAGAAATTCAGGCATGATCTGCGGTTTTTCTTCAGATGGATTATTATTATTTATATCTACAACAAACTGCGCCGCGCTTATCCACTGTTTATTTGAAAAATCACGTCCCTTTACGAGTATTTTATCATTATACACTTCAACGCAAAGCCCTTGACTGCCCTCATAATCCGCCGAAGTATTATTTACCATACTTACCATTTTTCCTATTGCCGCATCGTTAAAATAACTCGGTTTGTCTTTTCCGCCCAAAAGCGCTGGCTGGACGCACTCAAGATTGATATGAGTATGCCCACTGAATACCAAAACATTGGGGTATGAATCCAAAATTTCTCTTAATTCACTGTCCTGCACCACTCCGTTCCAGTTTTGGTTTAAATTCTCAAGCGTTCCCGAAACGGTATTTTTAAGCGGCTGATGTATAAACACATATGCTCTTGTTCCTTCCTGCTTTGCGCGTTTCAGCGCGCCCTTTAACCAGTCAAGCTGGTCTTGATGCAAATCGGCGTGTCCGTTCTGCGTTTGCGTCTGACTTCCCAAGTGAATGAAATACTGTCCGTTTATTTTATGGGCATAATAAACACTGTCCGTCGGTTCAGCCGAAACAGAATTGGTATATTTAAGATAACGTTCTATTTTTTCTCCATATGTTCCCTGTTCCTCATACTTTAGTTCATGGTTGCCGATTGTAAAATACATTGGTATACTGTTGCCGATTGTATCATTGATAGCTTTTACCAGTTGCTCCCAGCATCCATCTATATTTGACTCAACGTTATCGCCGTTTGTAATAATCGCTGATGTATTCGGGTCTGTCTCTTGAATATCCGTCAGTGCGGCACGTATTTTAGGCTGCTGGAAAAATCCGTCCCAGTTGCCCGAATGCAAATCAGAAATCACCCAAAACGAAAATTGTTTTTCGGATGGTTCGCTGTTTTCAGCAAAAACAAAATTAGGTGTCCACACTGTTATCAGCATGAGTACCGCCGCAATACATGTAGTCAATTTATATACCACTGTTTTTAAATTCCTCATTTTCCCGCCCTCCGTATGATTATTTTAACATTATTTTACCATACCCCCTAAAAACGTACAATGCGAAAAACTTTCACACTTTGTATGAAAAACTTTAACTCTTCCATATAAATACATTGAAACAAACGCGAATCTATAGTATAATTCCTATATAAAAAGTGAGGAGGATAAAGATGAAAATAAAGCGTCTATACAATAATTTATCAATCGCGCGAAAAATGATTATTCCGTATGTGCTTATCACTGTAATCGTTATCGCAATCCTCACCTGTATCATCTCTTTTCAGTCTGCAAAAACCATCAGAGAAATCTCTCAGCATAATGCCGGACAAATGATGCAGTCTACCTATAAAAGCATGAAATCGCAAATTGACGATATCAATATTATGTTCACTACTTTGCAGGCAAATCACAATATTCAAGACGCTCTGAAAGATACGGACCCGTCCCATGCTTCCTATAATGTATCCATGATGAACGATATTCTTTCAGAAACAGATGTTTACCGCACCAAAACAAGCAACATCTGCCTGTATGCGATAAACCATCCTGAATATGCTTCTTTAAGTACAACCGCAGTTTTTTCCGATAATATCATTAAAAACAACTGGTTCTACAACGAAATACTAACCGGCAGTCCCATTCCCAAATGGGTTGCCAATGACAACAACTACGCTGCCAAAAGCTATATTACCGCATTGAAACTTCTGACTGACAATTTTACAGGAAAGCCGCTTGCCGTTGTTCAGATTGATATTGATGTTTCTCACTTTATAGCGCCGCTGCAAAATTTACAGCTTGCAGATACAGGACAAATTTTTGTCTGCACAAATTCCCTGCACATTCTAAATCCGTATAAGGACAACTTTATTGCACAGTTCTCCCATAACAATGACCTTTATACGCTCACTGCGAACAGCGGTTCCGGCACTGTCTATACATCAATCGGCAAAGAAAAATATATGATAATGTCATATCCTTTAAGCGGAACAGATTTTTATTTAATCGGCGCATTAAAACTCAGTGAATTATTCACAAAATCCATTCCCCTGCGCAATACAATGATTATCATATCTCTTTTACTGATTTTCATTACCGCGCTGTTGATTTATAGAGTATCTTCCTACATTTCAAAACCCATTGTACATCTTGCAAAAGAAATGGATCGCTATGTTCCTGATAATCCTCCTACCATGCTTTCCTATCAGCCGAATGATGAAATGAAACAATTATATAATTCCTTTAACAATATGCAGGAAAAAATATATAAGTTGACACACGATTTATCCGCTTCTTTGCAGATACAGAAAAAAGCGGAGTTAAAAGCGATACATTCGCATATTTCTCCGCATTTTCTCTATAATACGCTCAATTCTATCAGTTCTCTTGCACGAAAGCACAACCTTGACGATATTGAATATATGACCTCCTCTCTGGCAACTTTTTTTACACGTACACTCAACAACGGGAATACTTTTTGCAGCATACAAGATGAATTGACCCATATCATGAGTTATGCCAATATCCAAAATATACGATTCCCAAATAAATTTAAGATACATATTCAAATGTCGGAGGATATGATGTCCTATCAAATCATCAATCTAACACTTCAGCCACTTGTCGAAAACTGTATTGTACATGCATTTAACGGAAAATGCGAACAGGGAAATATTGTCATATCAGGGCGCCGACTGGATAAGGATATCTATATTGATGTTGCCGATGATGGACTGGGAGAAAATATTACAGACATCGGCTATTTAAATAACCGCGTAAGTGAACCGTTCGATTTTGATAATCAAATTGACCATTATGGCATACACAGCGTCCACAATCGCATTCAGTTATACTACGGTGCAGAATATGGACTTTCCTATTCCTATAACGAAATGGGCGGCATAACCGCTACCGTACATATTCCCGCAATCCAAAAGGAGGAAACTATAAAATGACAAAACTCATGATTGTCGAAGACGAAACGCTTAGCCTTGAAAATTTAATGCAAATATCTTGGCATTCTATTGATATTGAAGTGACAGAAACAGCGCGCAGCGGCAGTGAAGCGATAGCTAAAATCAAACAAAACCCTCCGGATATTGTTCTGACCGATATTGAAATGGAGGATGGAGATGGCTTTACGCTTGCAAATGAATTGACCTGCCGGTTCCCGAATATCAAAATCATATTTCTTACTGCGCACGATAAATTTGTGTATGCACAAAAAGCAATCCACTACCAAGCATTCGCTTTTATATTAAAACCAATCAATCAGAAATTATTGCTGGACACCGTTTTAGAAGCCAAAAATAAAATAGAGAGTGAAAACGCCGAACAAAATCAATACAAACAGCTTTTGACGGATTTTTCAAACTGTAAATATTTTCTGAAAGACTATTTCTTTTCATCTGTATCCGGTCAACAATCTAACGAAACAGCCGTTGTTTTTGATATCAACGACTGCGATTACAGTTTTCAAACCATTCTGATTTCGCATTTTGACAATAATGGCATTGCCCAGCCGATAGACTTTACATTTTTTACGGAAATCATAACTGCTCTTACGCTGCATGGTTTTGGCTTGATTCCGTTTTATGAACAAAACCAACTCACCTATATCATAAAAGCGGAACATGACTGCATTATGGAAAAATCTTTTAAAGCGGCAAAGATTATGGCAAGCTATATGAAATATCATGATACCTATAGCTTCACTGTCGCAATCGGCTCTGCCACAGACAACATCAAACAACTTTCCTTCTGCAACAGACGTGCGCAGGAAGCGTTGAAGTACCGTTTTTCCATAGGTGAAAACGAAATTATCTATATTGATGACATTGAGCCTGCTAAATTTTCCATGTCAGACATTGATGCGTTCAAAACAAATCTGATTGACAGCATTAAAATTGTCAACAGTGCACAGGCGCAAATCGCTATACAGTCCATATTTGAAAATATACAAGCCACCCATGCTTCGCTGGATTTAACGCAGCGCATATGCCTTGAACTCGTTATCATGATGTCCATTGCAATGGCGCAGCTCGGCGAGCAGCCGGAGGTACTGTTTAACAAAACCGAAATATGGTCCTTGATAAAAACCTACCAATCCATCCCATCACTCAAAAAATTCATTTCCGATATTTCCGAAACTGCCATATCGGTTATCAGTGCAAAACGCGAGGACAAAAACAACAGCATTATACAGCGTGCAATAGAATTGATAGAAAGCAATCTGGAAACGGATGTATCCCTTGAGATTATTGCGGCTCAAATTCCCATTTCATCAACTTATTTGAGCTCTATGTTTAAAAATAAAATGGGCATATCTTATAAAAATTATACAACGCAAATCAGACTGAATAAGGCAAAAGAACTTCTTGCCCATACTGATTTAGCTATCTATGAAGTTGCCAACAAAACAGGCTATAAAGACCAGCGGCATTTCAGCACGCTGTTTCAGTCAAAATTCGGCATGTTGCCAACCGAATATCGAAAACAACCTCATGGAAATACCACTTTCTCCCATCCATAAGAGATTGGGCTCTCTTATGGCTATACCGTTTCGCATAAAAACTGTTTTGCAGCATAGGTTTGGACAGAGTCCAATATTTAAAGCTGTTTGTATATACAAACAGCAGCGTCCTTGTTTCGCCATTGGCTATGATACACCCGACAACTACTGCAAATGCTTCTATCGGTGGGAACTTGAGAAAAAAGATACTTTCTCAAAGCGTATTCTGACCGAAGAACCTAGATTTGTTCAAAAGCGCAGGGCAATAGAAAAATAATATGTATCGTGTCTACTTTTGCTTTTGATATATTAACAGGTTTCAGAACAAGATTTCAGTAAATATAGGCATTGTAAGAGACTAAAGATTTGTGTCCACTTTCAAAAACGAATTTCGGCAAAAAATATCGCTGATGTCTACTTTTGAAAAAGGTTACTTCTAAATAATGTCTTCCATGTCTACTTTCAAAAAAGAAAATTAAAAAATTTATATTTTTTATGTCTATTTTTATTGACAAGTACATGATGCTATTATAAAATCTTGTTTTTGTGAAATAATATACTTGCAATAACATCGATTTCGTGTTATAATATTATTATGCAAATCTCGTTTTCGTGCAGGAGGCTGTTATGAAAAGAAAAATTTATGATAAATTATTGGCTTGGAAAAGTACTTCAAATGGCGATACCGCGCTTTTGATTGATGGCGCTCGCCGTGTTGGTAAGAGTTATATTGCCGAAGATTTTGCAAAAAAAAATTATAAATCATATATTCTTATTGACTTTAACAAAGTGAATGAAGATGTATGCAATTTATTTGTTAATTATCTTGACGATTTAGATACCCTTTTTATGTATTTATCAAGTTATTATAATATCAAACTGTATGACCGTGAAAGTGTTATTATCTTTGATGAAGTGCAAATGTTCCCCAAGGCAAGGGCTGCTATAAAATATTTAGTTGCAGACGGAAGATATCATTATATAGAAACCGGCTCTTTAATGTCAATCCGCAAAAATGTAAAGGATATTACTATTCCATCAGAAGAAAGACATATTCGCATGTACCCAATGGATTTCGAAGAATTTTTATGGGCAATGGATAATGAAATGCTAATGCCTATTATACGAGATTGTTTTGAAAGAAAAAAGTCTATGGGACAAATGTTCCACCGCAAAGCTATGGATTATTTCCGTCAGTATATGATTGTAGGCGGTATGCCTCAGGCTGTAGAGAAATATACCAAAACCAGAGATTTTGAGGCTGTTGATGCTGTTAAACGCGATATTTTGACACTATATCGTGAAGATATTATGAAGCATTCTGATGGTAATGAACTCGAAATCGAAGCAATTTTCGATGAAATTCCGGCACAGCTTTCCAAGCATGAAAAGAAATTTAAGTTGAGTGACATAAAACCCTCTGCAAGAATGCGAGAATATAAGCAACCTTTTTATTGGCTTGATGATGCAATGATTGTTAATACCTGTTACAATTCTTCAGAACCTAATATTGGTTTAAAAATGAATATGGAACGAAAAACTTTAAAATGTTATATGGCTGATACAGGTCTTCTGATAAGCCATGCGTTTGATGAAAATGGAATTGTTAATGAAGAAATATATAAAAAATTGCTCTTTGATAAGCTATCTGTAAATTCAGGAATGCTTATGGAAAATATCGTAGCACAAATGTTAACCGCCGCAGGTCACAAATTATATTTCTTTTCTAAATCTTCAAGAGAGAACGCCGAAGACAGAATGGAAATAGATTTTTTAATTGCGAAAAGTAAAATAACAAATAGACACAACATTTCACCTATCGAAGTGAAATCGGGTGACAGATATACTCTTTCATCTATTAAAAAGTTTATGAAAAAATATAAAGAGCAGACTAATATTCCGTATATTCTTCATACCAAAGATTTAAAAGAAGAAAATGGCGTTACTTATTTGCCGTTGTACATGACAATGTTGTTGTAAATCTTTTCTTTGTTTCATGCATATCAAATTTTGTTTTAAAATAATGTTCTTGTAAGGGAAAATTTTCAACGTCATCACCAACGCATCAAAGTGCACAGAAATCAATTTATGTGGGCTTATAAACGGTTCAATGGTGGATATTATAAATTAGATTATCCCAATCAGACACTATCTCTAAAACAACGTTCCGGGTAGCGGTGACCGGGGTGAATACAGCGTATTGCCGCTGGCGCGTCAGACGAAATTGTCAGGCTAATAAGCCGTCAGACAATTTTGTCTGACGCAATCATGGGCTGCTATGCCGCTTTGAATTCTTTTTCCCCTCCGCCTTCAAAAAACGGCTTAAACCTTGAATTTAAGCCGTTTTTTGAAGGATGTGCTTGATGAAATTATAACGCCATACAATCCAAATTTTGATATTTTCATTGGATTTTCTTAGCTTTTCCTGCACGTTATGACATACTATTGCCAAACAATCATCAAAACCATTTTTACAATCAAGTGCAATATAGTATCTTATGCCAAAATTCAACTTCTCAAACCACTTATGCATCACAGCAATTTCACCATCTTATTTTGCTAAAACATTTCATAAATAGTCTTCCCGCAGCATTTATATTCCGACAATTTCCCGCACTTGTTTTGCCTGCACTTCCCGCAGCTCACAGTTTTCTCTTACAGCAATTGCTGCTGCTGCGCCCGCTGCATGACCGATTGCCACACAAATCGGCATCGCTCTAAAATTAGAATGTGCAATATGTGTCCCTGATATATTTCTGCCTGACAGCAGCAATCCATCAATTTTCTCCGGCACAAGACATCCGTACGGTATGGTATAACCGTTCTCCTGCTTAAATTCATCTTGCGCACCGGTTTCATCAAGACCAGCCCCGCTGATGTTATGTACATCAAAATTAAAGTGCGCGTCCTTCACAACATAATCCTCAAAGATACGCGCTTCTGAGATGTCTCGTTCCGTGATGGTATCAACACCTTTGAAATGCCGTGTTTCACGGATTCCGATAAGAGATGCCGATGAGATAATATAGCAATTCTCGTATCCCGGTGCATATTCTCTTAAAAATGCAACAATTTTATCCATTTGATTTCTGCAAACAATCGTCCCCGCTGTAAGGTCTTCCGCTTTCGTTCCGTCCACATCAAGGCAATTTGTCATGTTGCAGGTAACCACTCCGGGTAGGGTGGTTCGATACAAAAGCACATGTCCTGCCGGCGCGCCAATGATTTCTTTACCCAACGCTTGCAATTCTCCGTTCTCTGTTGGAACAAGCGTTTCAAAAGAACCTGGGAACACCGCGCGGCTGTAATCCACTCCGCCGACTTTGAACATAATGGTGCAGGGCTGCATTTTATTATCGCTTTCCCGTCCAAGCATAAACTCCGCACCCGCTTTATATGCCACGTCTCCATCCCCCGATGCATCAACCACACAATGCGCAAAAATTGCACTTCTTCCTGTTTTATTTTCTATAATAACACCCTTTACGGCATCCCCCTCCATAATCACATCACTGAAAAACGTATAGAGCAAAACTTCAACCTTTGCCTCCTGCATCATTTCAAGGTATAAAGTCTTTAATTTTTCAGGATCAATAGTTATAGTGATAACCCCTTTGTGCTCTCCCTCATTACGTTCCGCACTGCGCATCAATATCTCATGATAGATTTTATCGTCCACATTTCCTGTCCAGTGACTCATCATTCCCGCTGTAGCAATACCGCCGAGTGCTCCGCATTGTTCAATCAACACAACGCTGCATCCGTTCCGCGCCGCCGCAAGCGCCGCTCCAATACCGGCGGGACCGGAACTCACAACCACTACATCTACTCGTTTCGCTCGTAATTCCCTTGCTTTTTCTTGATATGTCATGTGACATCCCTCCTATAAAATAATCGGCGTTTTTGTTTTACTGTCTCTGTGTTCGTCTTAAATTAAGCCATTTCCGCCAAGCTATCTAAAATCGGCGTTTCGGAGAACTCCATATATCCATCTTCCCCATACAAATCAACAACAGCAATTTCGTTTTTTCCCTTTCTTAAAATCCCCTTGGGCACGTACAAGGTCTGCTGTGGACCTATGTAATAATATCTTCCTAAATTAAATCCATTCATGAATACAACACCCCGCCGGAAACCGCACGGTTTTATAAATGTGCTGCATAGTTTATCGGCTTCAAAACTGCCGCAATATACAGTTGGCATACCGCGCCTTGCCCCCTCCGATATATTAGGAATATGGTGAAACGGCAGGGTATTGATTCGATAGCCCTTTACCTCTCTGCCGCCGATTTTTATATTCTCAAGCAATCCTTTTTTATCATATACACGCGCGCCATAGTTGATACGTCCTGCATTTTCCACCAGCAGCTTTAATGACTTTACGCCGCTTACCGTTATAGTTTTATAATCTGTTCCGCGCACATATTCGCCAATCCGTTGATTATCTGCATATATCATAATTCTATCGTGCGGCTCACCAACCTCCAGTTCCCCGTCAAAGCCTTCAACATTTACCTCGTATAAAATATATCCGTATGCTTGCCCTAACGCCTCCATATTGACAGCGTTCTCATTCTCAAACGCAGAACCCAACTCATTAAGGTTATTGAATATATCATACTTTTTAAATTCAGTTACCGTTTGGTATATCGTTTTCCTTCCATTTTCCATTACGCTGCCGGAGCCTGTCAGCAATTTTTTCAGCAACCGGTATTGCTCGGTAATATCTCCGCTTTCCGAAAGCGCTGCTCCATAGTCATAGCTTGTTATGCATGGTTCAAAAGTTGGATTGCAATTAGAACCGTTTTGAAATCCAAAATTTGTACCACCGCTGAACATATAAATATTAAAACCACCGCCCATCTCCAAAATGCGCTTAATTTCTGCTACCGGCTCCTCGGGATTTCTAGTATGATGCGGCGTTCCCCACTGGTCAAACCACCCGTTCCAAAACTCCATACATACCTTGGGCTGGTTCGGACGCAGAGTATCCAATTTGTCAAAAGCCGTTTCCATATTCGAGCCGCAGTTTACCGTCATAAGCGCATCACCAATGCTGCCTCGCTCCAAATCATCGTTCCAATAACCGTCGGAAGTGAACAACAAAACATCACAGCCTAATTCCCGCAAAAGATTTTTAAGATATTCTAAATATCCTTTATCATTTTTCGGATATGCACCAAATTCATTTTCCACTTGCACAGCAATGATATTGCCGCCATTTGTGGTTAAATGCGGTTTAATAATCTCCATCACTTTAATAAAATAGTTTCTGACAAGGGACACATAAACCTTGTTATATGTACGCAGTTCCAGCCCTTCCATATTCAGCAGCCAATACGGAAACCCTCCCATTTCCCACTCGGCACAAATATATGGTCCGGGACGAACAATCATACATAAATCCAGTTCCTCTGCAAGCGCGATAAATTGTTTCAAATCCGCCATGCCTTCAAAGCAAAATCCACCCTGTTCCGGCTCATGGACATTCCACGGTATATATGTTTCCACCGTATTTAATCCGCAGTCCTTCAACTTTTCCAAACGCTCCCGCCATTCCGACGGATGGATCCTGAAATAGTGAATTGTCCCCGATTTTAAGACAAAATTCTCTTCACCAAGATATAATTGATTTCCCCTGATGGTTAAATTTTCTTTCATATCATTATCTCCCTTGCTGCTTTTAAATCGTTTTTACTGCCACGACACCCGATACAGGAACAGGAAACTTTTCAACCTGCTGCTGTACAACGCCTCTTTCTATCAACCGTCCCATACAGTTATAAATATCAAAGGAATATTTCTTTTCCCCCGTTTCCAAATACAATCCGGCTGTACCTGTTCCGTTTATAAATACCGCATCATTTACTTGACTGTCAAGCCGCAGAAGTTTGTCGCCATAAGCCGCCGCCACAACATGCCCGTCTTTCTGCGCATATACCAAGGTATAATTCGCTTCCGGATGGAGCGCATGAATTGTGCCCTCTGTGATGGTTTTCCTGTTGCGTTTCCACAGCGCGAGGTAAAAACGGAGCATGGCATAATGTTTTTCAGACAGTTCATTGATTCGTACGGAAATCTGCGGAACAGAAAACAAAATATTAATAAACTGATTTGCCGCTGATTCCACGCTATCCTCATAATTCCACATCAGCATATCCGAATGTACTGCCGCCTGTGCGGAAGTCAGGCGCAGATTTACCGTTCGGATACGGTTGGTCACCGCGTCCATTGGGCAGTCCGCCGCTCTGAGCATGTTTCCGTAGGTAAGCATTACAGGTCCAACATATTTCTGGCGGAACTCGATTAATATTTCCGGATTGATTGCTGTCAACCGCATATATATTTCCTTCAGCAATACACGTACAGCCTTTTCTACTGACAATATATCCATATCCGAATGAGATATACAGCTCTCCTGCTCAAACATGAACCAGTCAATAAAATCCAATTTCAGTCCATCCAGCCCCCATTCCCTGACCGCCTGCTCATAGACAGAAACCAAATATTCTCTCACCTGTGGGTAGCGTGGGTCGAGCGTACCGTATTCCCCATTCGTATCATATAACATATTGCCGCTAAATCGTTCCCATACCTCCGAATATCTTCCTACGAAAGGCACACTGTACCATAGCATGACTTTCATGCCAATTGTATGTACTTCGCTCACAAATGCTTTGATGTCCGGAATTTTACTTTTTGCCACCTTCCATGTCCCACAGTATGCATATCCGCGGCTGTTGTCATCTGTTTGCCAGCCATCATCTATGATAACCGTTTTCATCCCCAATTCCGCTGCTGCTTTCAATTCATCTGTCAGTCTCGGCGAAAGTTGTTGATGATACGAATACCATGTGGAATATACCGGCTCAAATGCGTATGGATTTATCTTGGGAGGATATTCCTTTTGCCAGAGCGCAGCAGTTTCTCTTATCATTGTTTCATAAGGGATTCTGCGTTCGTCTATCCGCAAAACAGTACGATATTTTGTCATCATTTCAGTTCGCTCAGAAAACAACACAAGTTCCCACGCAAGCTCTCCTGTTTCCTCAACTACGCCCGAACGTATTGTCATTGGTGTTTGCACATCGTCCGCCGATACCGTAACCACATTTTCTCCGCCGGCGGAAATGTAACACTGCATCGGCATTCCGCAGGCGGAACGCGATACCGCTTCGGATTTTTGCCAATTGGGGCTAAGTCCATGCATATAAACCTCCAAAGGACTCCATGCCATATAGCTGCCTGCTGCGCTTGTGTTCCATTTAATTTTTGTCTTTTCAGGTATAACAGCTTGCTTAAAATTTAATATTATTTCTATCTCGGTAATTTCATTTGCCACAGATGAAACATTTAATATCAGCGTATCGCTTGATTTTGTGTGCAATGTAATACTCATATTTTACTCCGTTCTATTAATTATTCAAAGTATCTCTATATTTGCTAGGCGTTACACCCTCGTTCTTTTTGAATATTTTCCCAAAATACAACGGATCGGTAAATCCTGCTTTCACTGCAATCGTACTAATCGTCAGATTCGTATTAAGCAGCATTTGTTTCGCATAATCTACTCGTTTCTGCGTGATGTATTTTGTCAGCGTAGTATTTTTATGTTTTTTGAAATACGCCTGCATATAAGAGGTGGATATCTGCATGTTATCTGCAATCTCCGTGACGCTGAGACTACTCTCCGCAAAATGTTCGTCAATATATGCTTCAATCCGGTTTAAAAGTCGCAAATCACCTTTGTTATTAATCTTCATAATTTCACAAAGCTCTCTAAATTTATTTTTCAACGCATTGATATTTTCTATAAACTGCATATCCTTATCATATCTCGGAATATTGATAATGGAATGCGTAGTAATATATTTGGTGGAAATATGAATCAAAACGCCGAATATATTATAGTAAAGGCATTCCCCAAGCATTGCTACATCACTTGGTTTTTTAATATTAAGTTGTATAATTTCGTCAATCGTACTTTCTATACTGCTATAATCTCCTCTGTTTACATATTCTAACAGCATATCTCTTAAATCAGACGGCCAATAATACCAGTTATCTTGTGTCAGTTCCGCATCGTTTATTCTGTCATAACGAATTACACTTAAATTTTCATCATCATTGAGCGAGCGAAAATCAATTGCCGCTTTTGCCTCTTTATAACATAGCGCCACCTTTTTTTCGCCTTTATGTGCACCGCCTATTGCAGTAATCAGTGTGGCGTTCAGCCTTGCTTCTATAATATTTAAAATTGCGTCTACATTCTCTTGTATTGCTCGAATCATCTCTTCATATTGAGATTCTTTAAAATTGAAGATTATAACAATATCACTTTTGTTTATTTCAACGATTTCACATTTTTCAAATTTCCCGAAAAACTCTTTCAGTATGTTCAGCACAGTATATTTTACAAACTGCTTTTCGCTTTCATCCTTAAACTCATCCAAACTCATGACACGGACAACAGAAGTTAAAAAATACTCATGTTCCCATTCAACATTCCCCATTTCACCGGACAAATGGGTACCGAACAATAACTCTTTTACTGCACTGTTCTTTTTATACTGATCAATGCGTTCCATCTGCCCCGCATAAATATTTTCCTTTTCCACCAACTCATCAATTTTTGTTGTAATAAAATCAAGTTCAGAATTACTTTTGTCTGATTCAAAATCATTCCGCCCAATTTTGTTCATAATAATTTTTATCGGTTTGTATGACAGGCTAATTGAAATGTACAAATATCCCATCACTAAAAATAAGTACAATACAATTAAAAAAATCCCTGTATACATAAATGAATTTACATTATGCAATATTAAATTCTTACTTACTCCCACACAATAAATTAAATTAAAATTATTTGACGTTTTATATATGACATAATCTCCGTTATAGGAAACCGTTTGTTCATTATCCGGCAGCACATCTTTGGGGTTAAATATAAAATTGCTGTCGCCCGTTCTGTATATCGCTTCTCCATCCGTATCGGCAATTAAAAAATTACTGCCAATATCCTTATCAATCCCGCCTATCAGCTTCTCAATTTCGTCCAGATTAACCGTCATGAGGATGTGTATTTTCGGAACGTCCTGCAATGTAGAATACAGCGTCTTTTTATAAATCATCACACTTTGACTGATGGTATCGGAAATTTTGATTTTTTGTGTTGGATAAAACTCGCGGTATTTTGGTCTGAGTAAATACTCATTTTTCCAATTTTCATAGGTTTGCCCTATGATAGGGCATTGCGTTTCAAAATATACTTCCGGTTTTGTAATGTTTCTTGACGATATAATCAGTTCCTCATCTTCAAAATATATCCAAATATCATCCAACAAGTTCATGTTGTCTCTTAATTGATTCAACAACTGCATAATATCCCGCTTATCCTGCATGTCAATCGCAGAGTCTTTCAACTTTTTTTGAATAATACTGTTAGTCTCAATATAATATTCGATATAATGTGCTTCGTTTAATTCACTATCAATCTTATTTTGCATCAGTTTCACAATACTCTCGTTATATTTCAGCGTATTTGCCGCATTGTCCCTGTTAATTTTTTGATAGTACCATATACCTGTCACAAGAGAGAATACAATAAAGATAAACGATAATCCAATTAAAATATAATAGTTTTTCTTTTTCCGCAAATCCTGTTTTAACGTCATGCCCGTTCCCCCTTGTATTTTTCTTATTTATAATTAGCATAAGACAGACAGGTACTATTTTTCTTTACCTATCTGTCTTACGCTTAGTATTTCTTCCCGTTTATCCTTCTATACGAATCAGCATAGGTGTATATGCTTTCACCTGCGCGCTTCCGCTATACGTCTCCGTGCTGATTAAATCTGTAAACTGTTCTGCTTTTTTACCGCCTACATAAATTTCAATCTCCCTGTCGTCATCACGATAGGTGCAAAGATTAATAATGGTTTTACCTTCATACTCTGCTGTTAAATATTCGCAATCCGTCAGAGGCTTGCCGGTTGTTTTGTCAATTACAGAAATATTGCTGTAATTTCCTTCGCGGACAACTTTTCTAATAACTTCTCCGACTTTTTCCTTGCTTGCCGCGTCAACAAAACTGCCCGAATTTGCAACATCCACGACTTCTGCCTTAGCCAGCAACGCTGCAACTTTTGCCGTATCGCGGCTATGACCGTATTCATCCTTTGCAAGCGAATCTTTGCCAAGTACAACCAATTTGCCGCCATTGCCGACAAACTGTTCAATGGCTTCAAAACTGCTGTCCTTCACTGTTATCACGTGCGGCACAACCAGACACTTCACGTCTTTCAGTTTATCCATTGCCGATTCCACAATAAACTGTGTTTTCTGTCCATTTTCACCCAATTTTGCATAGGCTGTATCTATCATATTCATATATTCCATAGCGTACGATGTATTATCCATGGAATAGAGCATCCCGACATTTGCCTGCGACTCGGTTATGGAAACCACTTCTTTTGCCAAACGGTTTAAATCCATGGTCATCTTTCCGATTGCAGCAACTGTAGCAGGACGTTCGGTCAGAGTGGAATAGTAGCTTTCTCCGCCTTTTTGAGACGCTCCCGTTCTATCCCAAAACCAAACAACCGTACCGCCTTTTCCATGAACAGCGCCTTGCCATAAAGCAGCGATATTATGCGCCCGTTCTTCTTCGCTATACCCAATCTGATTGGCAAAGTAGAAAATATGCTCTTCTGTATTATAAACCGGCGTATTTTTAATTGACGTCTGATAATCATAAAAGATATCCTGTGTCCTGATGCTATAAGTGTTACGCGTTGCATAATTTGTATATGCATCGCAGCCGTTGATGTCAATAGACGGCGCCATGGTTTCCCAGTTGTTGCATGCGTCCACTCTCTTAATATCGTTCGTGAACATAGTTTGCATCATTTTAGTTGTAATAAAAACATTTTTGTCATACTCTCTGACAATATCCGCCTCAAAGCGATTGTAGTTTGGCAAAATTTGGTCGATGAATTCACGCCAATCGTGGAACTGAGGAGTTGCCTCCTGCATGGTAGGCATATCCACTTGGTCAAACTCTGAATAGTTCGTTCCCCACGTTGCATTTAATTTCTCAATACTGCCGTACTTTTTCTGCATTTCCTCCCTAAACAGAGGTGCATAATATACTTCTCTATTGCTTAAATACTCCGGTTCGTTCATCAGGATAATACCGTTAAAGGCAGGTTTTTCCGCCAGTCTTGGCATAATTGTTCTGTAATAGGTTTCATACATTGCCCTTGTCTGCGGATGGTCTAAAATCGTTTGCGTAGAAAAATACGGTTGTCTTGGCGACATCGCTTCCGGAAAATCATCGCGGAACGTCTGCGGGACAAGGTGCGGCGCCGTACTTAATATACCGGATATATTGTACTCTGCCATACGGTCAAAATCTTTCGCAAAATTTTCAACCGCTTCTTCGTTCACACTCCAATAAATATTTCCATCATTCGTTTGCTCAAAATCACCGTTGACGAGCAAGTTTTTATCGCCGCCCTTTTCTTTTAAGTATGCATCATCAAGCCATGCGGCAGTTGTAGCTTCCTCATTGAAAATGTAAAACCAAAGCGCGGTTTCATTTTCGCCAGTTGTATATTCCGCTTTCATCTCCGTCCATTCGTTAATTGTGCCGCTCACCCAATTTCGTCTGTCCCATGACCATTTGGGGTCTACGGAAAACCACGTTTTTCTTGCCTCCACCGATTTCGCCCACAACCCATATTCATATGTGGTATTCGGTTTCACTTCTACTTTTTGCGCCATATACCAATAGATATTTTCTTTTTGCGGATCCTTGGAACTCAATTTTAACGCATTATTCCCGCCATGTTTCTCTGTGGTGCTTATCTCCGCAGTACAATTATATCCGGTAGAATCACGCGACCAACCTAAAAATAGCGGATCTGCACTGCTCATAAATTGGCTAACTCCCAGTTCAGGCTGCATCGTATTAAAACCAATTTTTGAAAGAACCGGTATCTCTTTGCGTGAAGGTGCCCAATGCCCCGCGCCCACAAAGAACACCGGAGACTGTTCCAAAACGCCATTATTCTCCACCGTCGCTTCAAAATGCTTGCCAACCACCGAGACGTTCGATGTAACATATGACGGTGCGGAAACCGGCTGCGCTGTACCGTTAAGATATGCCGTGAGCTTTGCCTTTGTCGTTTCGTAAATTTCCGTCAGTTCTTTGTCTTGATAATAAACATTCGATGTATCATTTCTGGAAAGATTATCTTCTATATAGTTCGCAAACTGTCCAAGAACAGCATGACCGCTTTCCTCATATTTAATTTGCATTCCTTTGTTTTTACATTCGTTTATTAATCCGGACAGTTCTGCATATTCTTCACGGTGTTTCGCAATAACCGCCCGTGTCGTATCAGCGTCTGCAAGAACGTTCGTTGTAAACGTAAGCTGTTTTTCCGCCGTACCATCCGATACTGTCATATCAACCTCCCGCTCTCCCATATCGACATGCATAACTTTAAAGCGGTACTGTTTGTGTGCACCGGCAGGGACACTGACTTGCTCCTCTTTTTTCCCCGCCGTTGATTTCAAGCTGAGACTCAATTCACGCTCCGAGGTATTAAACAAATCAATGCTGTATTCTGTCTCTCTTCCTACCATGGATTCCGTGCTGCCGGACAGCCATGCAGTATAACCCGAATGATTATCAGCCATTAGCAATAACGGGTACTCGTCGCTTTTCTTGTCAGAAGCAATTCCTTCCGAAACCATGACACAGCCTTTTCGTCCATTGTCATCGCCATCATTGTCATTGACAATTAAACAAAACAGCGCGGCGTCCTGCTTGCCGTTTGGAAAATAGTCTGTCCATGGAATAGCAACTTCATAAATGCTTTGCGTCCCTTCACGGCGAAAACCATATTGCAAATTATCATATGAATTATTATATATATTGCCGCTTTGCGGGTCGCAGGCAAATCCATAACCGTAGCCAAAACGGTCGTTCGTGCCGCATACTGTAAATTGAATGCCATCGCCTGTCCAATAAGTATCCGATTGTAAAATAGGATTATGCACATCATCTTCCGCTACAACGGCAAAATATAAATTTTCATTGTCATAGGCATAACGGATACCGGCATCCAATGTTAAATTGCCTTTATATACAATGCGGTCGGTTAACGGAATTTCTGCAATCCCCTCCCAGTCGTTCAAATCGCCGTCTATCTGCATATTTTCTTTATACGGAACTGCAATCAAGCCTCTGCCGTTCACATCACTAATAGCTTGCGCTCCACCTCCCGCAGAATTCCCCTTTGAGTTTCCTTCTTCAAAAGATGGATTGGAAATAAGGTTTGTGTTTGTTGAATCGCCCACTTTATAATAATATATATTATCAATCCATACAGCTTCTGTTTTGCTGTCCAAAATGATTCGCAGCGTCGCGGTATTTTCATCTGTTGCGTGCGTATAGTTAAATTCAAAATCGCGCCACCCCGCAGTACTACCGGTCGGCAATAAATTTGCACGCGGCGAAATCCAGTTCATAAAACACGTCACCCTGTCGGCATTTTTCACCTTTATTTTAAATCCATAACGATAGGATGCGCCCTTTTCCACATTTATCCGGTATGTAGCGGCAAAATAACAGTCATCTCCGGTCTTTACCGTGTTGTTGTACAGTTTCAAAGATTTACTGCCACTTGCAAATTCAGAGGAATCAATATATCCTCCGGAATCTGAATTGTGTGTTTCCAACGTCCAGCCCGGCACAGAAGTGGTGTCGGTTGCGTTGCGTATTTCAGCTGCGCGTACTGCCGACATGCAGCCAAACAACATAATAAATAACATCAAATAAGCTGTCAGCCGTTTTTTTATTGATTTATTTCTATTCATTTTTTCCCTCCGTTCAATCCGTTAGTTGATAATCGTTTTTGCCTGCCAAAGCGGTTTTAGATTCACAAAGGAATCCCAAATATACGCAACCACTTTATCGCCGTTATTTGTTGGAATCATATAGGTAATCGATTGCCATGTATTGTTCTGCGCAATCGGCGTCAGCGTTTCCACCGGCGTACAGGACACTAAGCGTTCACCGCTGTCATATGCTGCAAATACAAATTGCGGCGCAGCATTATTCCCTGCCGAATGATTGAGTGCTTCAATCCTAATGGTAGTCGTTCCGTCTGTGTTGGATTCGGTATAATATTCCCCAAACTCTATTGCCGGCGGTTCAAAACCGCCGTTTTCTATCAGTTCTTTTCCCGTTGCCGTATCAACAACGCTCAATTTATCCAGATAAAAACGATTCACGCCATTATAATCCTGCAAGAACAATAGCGCTTGATTTTCGCTTTGCAATATATAATCTTTCACTTCAAACTTATACCATCCGTTTGCATCCGGTCCTGTTACAGTCTGCCCCACATCCGGATACTTTGTACCGGATAGGTACGGTGCATTATTCGCAATACACAGTCCTTCCGCTGTAATATATAAGGTTTTGATATCCCCTTTGAAACAGAAGCTAATATCGTACTTCCCACCGGTTGCCATGCCAAATGCGGCGCATCTTGCTGCAATCGGATACCAGTCCTTCACACTGTGATTAATATATACGGACCAATCCCCTTCATATGCCTCTTTAGCAGAATAGGAAACACCGTCTACAACAACGTCATTTAGTAATTCTTTGATATTCGGCGCATGTTTTCTGATGGGTTCTTCTTCCGGCGCCGCCGGTACTGCAGGCTCAAAACCGCCGTTTTCTATCAGTTCTTTTCCTGTTGCTGTATCAACAACGCTCAATTTATCCAGATAAAAACGATTCACGCCATTATAATCCTGCAAGAACAATAGCGCTTGATTTTCGCTTTGCAATATATAATCTTTCACTTCAAACTTATACCATCCGTTTGCATCCGGTCCTGTTACAGTCTGCCCCACATCCGGATACTTTGTACCGGATAGGTACGGTGCATTATTCGCAATACACAGTCCTTCCGCTGTAATATATAAGGTTTTGATATCCCCTTTGAAACAGAAGCTAATATCGTACTTCCCACCGGTTGCCATACCAAATGCGGCGCATCTTGCTGCAATCGGATACCAATTCAATTCACTACGATTCACATACAGCGACCATTTGCCCTCATACGCCTCCTCAGACGAATAAGAAACGCCGTCAATCTCCGCATTATTATGCAATTCTCTGATGATATTATCTGTATGCACACCTGCTTCAACGCTTATCAACATAGGCGTATATGCTTTTACCGCCGCACTTCCTTTGTAGGTTTCTGTGCTAATTAAATCAGTAAATGCTTTTACTTTTTGTCCGTTCCTGTAAATTTCTATTTCCTTATCGGTCTCACTATAGCTGCAAAGATTAATAATCGTATTGCCATCATACTCAGAGCACAAGTATTCACAGTCCGTAAGCGGCTTACCGGTTGCCGTATCAATAATGCGGATACTTCCGTCGTTTCCGACAGCATTACTAACCGCTTCCCCCACTTTTGCTGCACATTCTGCAGTAAGATTTCCTCTGTTTGCAGAAATTTCAACAACCTCCGCATTCTGTAACACTGATGATGCATCACGCGTACGACCATACATATCTTTTGACAGTGAATCACTGCCCAGCACAACTAATCTGCCGCCGCTTTCCACAAAACGCTTAACAGCATTAAATCCTGCATCATTCACTGCGACTACATGTGGGATGATAAGGCATTTCAAATCACTCATCTTTTCCAATGACGCTTCCGTTTCTGTTGCAATAAACTGTGTTTTTTGTCCATTTTCTCCCAGCTTTGCATATGCCGTATAAATAGCATTCATATAGTCGTCTGCATACGGAATATTCTCTGCCGCATACAACATTCCCACATTTGCTTTTGCTTCGCTGATGGACACAATTTCTTTTGCCAAACGGTTTAAATCTAGAGTTGTTTTCCCAATTGCCGCAACGGTAGCCGGACGCTCCTTCAGCGCCAAAGAATAACTATTTTGCTCGTTTTGTCTGTTCCAAGGCCAGATGATTGTACCTCCTTTACCGTGAACAGCACCCTGCCACAAAGCGGCTGTGTTGTACGCCCGTTCCACCTCGGAGAAACTTATCTCTTCTGCGTCCAGATACAGATGTTCTTCTGAATTATATATTGGTGCGTTTTTCACAGACGTCTGATAATCATAGAAAATATCCTGTGTCCTGATGTCAAGTCGATTTCGCTGCGCTGAATTGGTGAACGCGTCACAACTGTTGATATCAAGCGTCGGCGCAAGCGCCTCCCAGTTGTTTGCACTGCCAAACCTCTGAAATGTGTTTGTATACATCATATTCTGCTGCATTTTTGTCTGAACAAGCACATTGGTATCATATTTTTTTACCAGACCTGCGGCATATTGATGATACCTTGCTAAAACTTGGTCGTTAAATTGGCGCCAATCATGGAATTGCGGCGTTGCCTCCTGCGCTATAGGCATAGTCACCTGTTCAAAATCGGTATAATTCGTTCCCCATTTGCTGTTCAAAGACGCAATATCGTTATATTTTTCCTCCATCGCCTCCTGAAATAATGGCAAATAATATGCCGAATCTTTATAGGTTATATATACAGGCTCATTCATCAATATAATGCCGTCAAAGGCAGGTTTGCCCGCAAGCGCCGGCATAATGGCGTTATAATAATCCGCATAATATTTTTTGACTTTAGGATGATCCAGCAGTGTGTTGGTAGAAAATATCCAGTTCTGTGCCGAATGAATTTCCGGATAGTCCTCGCGGTATACCTCCGGTATCCCATGAGCGCCAACATTAAAGATTCCGGACAGATTATGCTCCGCCATCAGGTCAAAGTCTTTCGCAAGACCGCCGATTTCCTCCTCGTTGATTTTCCAATATGAGCTTTCGTCCCGTTCCGTCTTTTCAAAATCACCGTTGAGCAGCAAATTGATATCAGAACCTTTTTCCTTTATATAGATATCGTCCATCCAAACTTCTGTCGGTTTTTCAATGCAGATTACGAACGTAAGGGTATGTTCATCGGCTCCGGTGGTATACTCTGCCGAAATTTCTTTCCAATCCGCAACCACTCCGCTCACCCAATTCCGCGTATTCCATTCCCAGTTTGGATGCACATGAAACCATGTACCCGCGGCGCCGGCAGGCGCTTTTGCCCATAATCCGTATCGGTATGTAGTGTTTGGCTTCACCTGCACTGTCTGTTTCATATACCAATAGTTGTTTTCCTTTTGCGAAGTGGTAGATTCCAGTTTCAACGCCTGGGCGCCTCCATGTTTTTGTTCTGTTACAATTTGGTAGTCTACAGGATATTCGCCCACTTTCCGCTCTGTCCAATTATAGATTGGAAACGTCTCTCTACTCATAAAAGAATTTCCTCCGAGTTCGGGCTGAATCGCGTTAAACCCAAACTTGGAAAGTATCGGTATTTCACTGCGGGATGCCCATTGATGCCCTGTTCCTACAAAAAACACCGGTTGTTTTTCTAAAGTGCCGTCATTATCCACGGTCGCTTCAAAATGTTTATTTACTACCGAAATATCCGAAGTAACATAGGTAGGCGCCGACAGAGGCTGTCTTGTTCCGCCGAGGTATGCAATCAGATTTTCTTTGGTCTTTTTATAAAGTTCTGTTAATTCTCTGTCTTGCTCTGCCGCATTTTCTGTGCTTCCTTTGGATAAATTCTCTTCCATGTAATTTGGAAATTGCCCAAGCACATTATAATTAATCTCGTCATACTCCAGCTGCATTCCTCTGTTTTTACATTCCTCCATTAAGGGAGTCAGTTCCGCATATTCCGTCCGATGCTTGTCAATCATTGCCTGAACCGTCTGCACCTCCGTTTGTGCGTTTACGCTTACCGACAAACCTCCCAATAACATCGCAACACCCACAACACAAGCCGTCAATCTTTTTTGCTTGAATATGTTTTTCATATTTGTTATCTCCACCTTTAGCCAGCTATTATTTCGTGATTGACTGTGCAGGCATCAGCAGCGTCATACCATCTGCCGAATCCCAAAGATACGCAATTATTTTTTCGCCGCTCTTCGCTTTGATAGTTTGCGTAAGCGTTACCCATTGATTGTTCTCCGGAATTGTATTTGGCTCTGCATCTTTTGAGCACGCCGTCATATATGTTCCGTTATATGCCGCTACAATAAGCTGCGCAGTTGCATTTTCGCCGGCAGAATGATTGATAACTTTAATCGAAACTGTTTTTCCGCCATCCGCATTGTCTGTAATCTTATAATCGCCAAATTCCATTGCCGGAGGTTCAAAGCCGCCGTTTTCTATCAATTCATTGCCGGTTGCCACATCGACAATACTTAAATTATCCAAATAGAATTTATTTCCTTTTTCAGCGTTATTTTGTATAAAGAAGAGGGTTCTGATTTCACCATCGAACGTATAACCCTTTATCTCATACTTGCGCCAGCCGTTTGCATCAGCTGCGGACAATGTGTTACCGTTACCGGAATAGAAATCTTTATTTTCCCAGATACAGTATTTTTGAGCATTTATAATATAAAAGCCCTGAACGTCACCGTTTATATAAAAGCTTATATCATATGTTTTGCCGTTCTCCATTCCAAAATCTCCGCATTTTTTGGTGAATCTGTAATAATCGCTCCCATCTACAGTATGATTGATATATACAGATCTGATGCCGGCATATGCCTTATCTGTTGAATAAGTGATTCCCGGCATTTCAGCTGTATTACGAAATTCTCTTATAATATTATCTGTTCTTGTAATCGGTTCAGTTGGTTCTGGCGGTGTAGTTGGTGTTATCGTTGGCGGTGGTGTTGGCGGTGTTTCAATAGGTTCAAAACTGCCGTTCTGCACCAATTCTGGTCCTTCGCTGTTATCTGCATTCACTTCCTTGATACTCAACCCATCCAGATAAAAATCGCCGCCGCCTTTGTTCCAGTCAGTTTCCGGATCAATAGAGAACAACGGAAGGCTGTTTACCCAGTCGCTTGATTCGCCCGTATGTGCATTTGTCCAATTCAGATAATACCATCCATCTCCTACAGGCTCAAATGTAGAAGTTGCATATCCGGTTGGAGACAAAGAATCAGTAGAATTATTCTTCTTGGGTTCGGTCGGAGAATTTGCATCAAACATAATTCTCGCATTTCCAATATTGGCATAGAACCGTTTGACATTTCCTTTTAAATAGAATCTGACATTATATATTTTGTTACTCTCCAAACCAAAATCTGACCATTTTGCTGAGATGCCCTTACCGTTTTCCGGATCTTTTACATGTACCGACCAATCCCCTTCATATGCTTCTTTCGCTGAATATTCCACTCCGTCTATTACCGCTGTATTATGAAGTTCCTTTATAATATTATCTGTTCTGACAGGTGTTTCTGTTGGTGTCGGTGTCGGCGTCGGTGTTGGTGTCGGCGTTGACGGTGTTTCAATAAGTTCAAAGCTACCATTTTCCACAAGCTCCTTATTGGCTGACTTGTCAATAACGCTTAAGTTATCTATATAGAAATTATTCTCGCCGTTATAATCCTGCATAAACAACAACGCCTGAGAGTTATCCTTCAATGTATAGTTTTGCACTTCAAACTTATACCAGCCGTTTGCATCAGGTCCCGTTACTTTTTGACCTACGTCCGGATAATTTGTTCCTGATATATACGGCTTATTATCCGTGACACACAAACTCCACGCCGTAAGATATACTGTTCTTATATCGCCCTTAAAATAGAAACTAATATCATACTGATTACCGTTTATCATTCCAAAATCAGCACAGTTGGCTGAAAGCTTATAGTAATTACCGGCTTTAGCATTAATATGTACGGACCAATCTCCTTCATACGCTTCCGCAGTCGAATAGACAACGCCGCCAACCTCCGCCGTATTGTGTAATTCTTTGACAATATTATCTTCCCGTTCCGACGGCACCGACGGATCTACCACCCCTGCCGGTTCAAAACTGCCGTTTTCTATCAGTTCCTTATCATTATTTCCCTTGTCAATAACACTTAAGTTATCCAAATAAAAATCGTTCGCATGATACCAATTCGCTATAAATATCAATTCCCGATTCTCGTTAATCAGCGAATAATTCTTCACTTCAAATTTATACCAGCCGTTTGCATCAGGTCCTGTCACCGTTTGCCCTACATTCGGATACTTAGCAGAACCGTCTAAATAAATTTTATTCTCACCGATACACATTCCCTCTGCTGTGACATATATGCATTGTGCATCGCCTTTGAAACAGAAACTAATATCATATGTTCCACCGGTTGTCATTCCAAAATCCGCGCATGGCGCTGCAATTGGATACCAGCTACTGCTACTATGGCTGACATGCACCGACCACTCTCCTTCATATGCTTCCGCGTTAGAATAGGTGACGCCATCAATCTCCGTCGTATTATGTAATTCTGTTATAATGTTGACGCGGCTTTCAGCGGCAAACGCCGCATAATTATCTGCTCCAAATGTTAAGAACATAACCGCCAGCGTCAAGATCGATACAAACCTTTTTGCGTTTCCATTCATTTTTTTCACTCCTTTGATGATACCGCTTTGAATCTCTATCTCTTTACACACTTTTTATCTGTATACAACGACCTGTGAAACCCCCGATCCTGACATACAAATTGCCAGATAATCACCCGGAACAATACTGCCAAACGGTTCCACACTCATTTTGTCCAATTCACTGTCATAAACCATGACAGACGTAGACGGATTGGTTTTAAACGCCATCTCTTCCTCGGTATCAAGAAGGATTCTGCCGCTGGACGGTTCCGTTTTTTTCACAAATCCGGTCACAAGGCTTGCACCGCCATCTCTTTCATCGTCACTGGGCAGCTTTTTCACTTTTTCACCGCTGGCATCGACTACCAAAGCACAATTATCCGCCTTTCCGGTGCTGTCAAAATGCAGGCGTATCAAGTCGCCTTTCTCCAAAGACTGAAACAGTCCCATTTCTCCCTGGAAGGTAACGCCCGCATAAGTGGTGGACGCAACATTAACAGTAGCTACCGTTTCCCCTTTCTCATTCACGGAAGTGCCGACTCCTTTCACCATATAATAGGAACCGCTGACCTCCCGAATAGATGAAACTGTTTGTTTGTGTACAATCATGTCCAGCATGTAGTAGTCATCTCTGTTATAGCCGGTAAAGGTATATGCCCAGTTGTTAAAGGAAGATGTCGCCGAACCGATTCGATAGTCGCTGTCCTCTGCCTCCTCTTCTTGAGGAATGATAAATACTGTAGTTGCTGCCGTCATATAATAGTGATTAGACCACGTTGGTCCGCTCCAGCGATAGGTATAGCGTTTTTCTCCTATCGTATTCAGCCTTGCCGGATCGATGCCGTCATAATATTCAATCGGCGTTTCCAAAACATTAATTTTCCCGTCTCCATTCAGTCCGATGCCGATTACGCCCGGAACGGCTGCCATAACCTCCGTATTGGCTGCAGCTTCACTTCCTCTTAATCTGCCGCTTTCTCCATTCCATTTCACCCTATCGGCAAACTCATATATCTGCCATGTACCGTCTGATAAAAATATTTTAATTTGGGATGCCGTGCCAATACCATTCTTATCATTGGCAATCTTTGTAGCATAACCATACAGTAACCCATCGTCGGACAAAGTCGTTGCAGAAACAATTTTCCCACTTGCATCCAGACGAATGGTATAAGTAGAATTCAAATTCATCTTTCGCGCCATTGATACGTTATTTTTCACAGCAAGCAAATAAAGTTCTGAATACTCATATGTCTTATCGTCAATCACAACTGTTTTTTCTTCTTCATTATATTCTTTTACCTTACCGCTGAACGCGTTTGTCTCTGCATTTATTTTTACCTTGCCGTTTTTATCGCTTCCTGCACGGTAAACACTGAGTACATCACCCGCCGCCAATTCTGACAGTCCTATCTCTGCACCGTTTTTGTAAACGGAAACATTTTCTTCTTTATATTCACTGAGGTCAATTTTTGCAAGCGCACCTTCAAATTGATACTCACTATAAATCGTCTTTGCCGCCGTTGAAACTGTTGAAACAATCATTGTCTCGGCATATATCAGATTTACTAAATCATAGTTGCTATCTCCATCATTGTCCACCAGCGCAATTTTTGTTCCTTCTCTTAAAAAATCCGCTTTACGGTAATCCGTATATAAAATATCGTTCAGCAGATATGCGGCATCAGCAGCAATCACAGCTTTTTCTGTTCTGTTACTTTCATCATTCTCATAATATTCTATTGTGCGGCAGTCATCAGAAATATTTTCTATCAACTCTCCGTCAATCACTATTTCCTCTTTCGATAAATCTGCGACAGATACAACCGCATCATCGCCGGATTTCTCACTTCTGATATATGCCTCTACCCTATGCCCTAAAAGCGCTGCCGCATTTGGGCTTTCATCTTCATACATTATACTGTCTATAGAAACAAAGCCGTTTCTTGTACCGTTTTTATCGTAAAGACCGGTAATGCTGTTTGCTGTCACAATTCCTTTTATGCAATAAATATTACGATAATATTCCAAAACAGGCTGCTTATTTTTTATATCAAGAACATTACCGTCACTTTGTATCGTAATCTGCGGATGTTCTGCACCAAGAAGATTTTTCAATAGTTTCACCATCTGTGCATAGGTAACATTTCCGTTTAATTTCGCTCCGTTTAAAAGACCCTCCTGCTGTGCAATGCCATAGTATCCATACGGATAGCCGCTTCCATCGGCAATTGCATCGTACCCAAGCACTCGCACCGCCATTGCTACAGCTTCATCAGCAGTCAAGACCTGAGAACTGTCCACAGCAGCGGCCGATCTGATAATACCCAAATTTTCTGCTTTTCTTAGAGCTTCACCGCTATATGCTATATCATATCTGTCGTTTGTCACAAGATTCACCAGACAGTTGATAAAAGTGCTTTTATTCACTTCACCGCCCATGGTCAGCGTACCATCCTCTTGAATGCATATAATGCCAAGGCCTTGTAAAAGCAACAAGTCGGAATCTGTTTTTTCCTCGCCGCTTGTTCTATTGCCTGCTGCATATGCCGCGGCAGTTGATAATACAATCATGATAGAAATCATCAAACATAATAATTTTTTCACCGGTTTATTCTCCTTTCCGCCGCATCTATAGCAACCCATAAATCATTTTTGCAGCTTCTGCTCTTGTGCAGGTACCCTGCGGTCTGAAACTGCCGTCTTCCATTCCGTTAACAACGCCGCTTTCATAAAGCTTCTTTACCGCATCTGCTGCATATTCAGCTATCTGTCCTTCATCCCAAAACACGCTATATTCTTTTTTTGTCTCAAGATTTTTACCGACATATTCCGCTGCCCTGCTAATCATAACCGCTGCATCTTGTCTGGATATTTTTAAACCAACGCCAAAAATGCTATCTGAAATTCCACTTACAATTCCCGCCGTTCTGGCCGCTCCGACATAAGAACAAAACCAGTCGTTTTTAAACACATCATTAAACGGACATGTTGCCCCCTCACTTGGAATACCATTTGCTTCCATCAACATTTTGACAAACTCTTCTCTTGTCACTGTATCATTTGGTCGAAAACGTCCGTTACCATCACCTGAAACAATGCCTTTTGCTGCAAGAGTCTCTACCGCTTCTCTTGCCCACTCTGCCTCGCCAAGGTCATAAAATCCGCCGTTCCCGCTTGGTTCGCCGTTTTCACCGACATTATCGGTTTTATTCTGTGAAGGCGCCTGTACGCCTACCACTCCGCCGCTGCCGGTTCCCCTGCCGGAACTTGTGCCTGAACCTGTCCCCTGCTGATTTCCTGTTGTTTTCAATGCTCCTGTAATTGCACTCGCAAGTGCGTTTGCAGTTGCTGCTGGATTTTTTGAAAGTGTTTGCACTAAAGCGCGTTTTTGTGTTTCTGTTGCGCCGGAAGAAAATTTTACAACGTCTGTATTCTGCGCAAGTCCCAAAAGTTCCATATATTTCCCGCACTCAGACGCAATATTGGCGGTTTTGGAATTATTAATAGTATACAATGCGGCAAAAACAGCGCAATCCTTTTGAAGCGCAACATGATCCGTATACGAAATGTTCTTCTTCACGCAATTGATAACCCACGTTTCCATACTTTCATTTTTCACTTCCGACCACGTCTTATCAAGTATCTGAAAATCTAATTCTGTCAATGCAGCTTTCATACGGTTTTCTTCGCCGCTGTTAACCTCCGCTGTTAATAATGCTCCATTATCCGCTTCATTCAAATATTCTATCGGCTTATCTAATGTGTCGCCTGCTGTGTCTTTCATTTTCAGAACATAATTTCCGGATTTTTCCAAAGAAAAACTGACCGAAAATTTCCCATCGGCGTCAGCAGCCGCTTCACCAATAAAATATAATGTTTTATCATTTTCGCTTCCACGCACAGTGTATGTAACAATACTCCCTTTTTCGTCTGTAACCCCTTCAAACACAACTGCTGTACCGCGTCTGGTACAGTCCTGCTCTGTTATCTGTGCATATGCCGGTACTGACAACATTGTCGTTACCATTAACAGAAAAGCTGTCCGTCTCAAAATATTTTTATATTTCATTCTCTTCCCTCCAATTCTGCATATTCCCGTTTCTATCCCTTTATACCACTCATCGTAAAGCCATTCATAATATGTTTTTGGAAAAAAACAAAGAGAATAGCCGGTGGTATGATAGAAAATGTGATTGCAAGCAACAGCGTATTGATACCCATCTGCGTGTCCTGCTGCATAGCATATATCTTAACCATAATGGTTTGCACATTGTTGTCCTTCAAAATCATATATGGCCAGAAAAAGTCTCCCCATGCGCCGCTGAATGCCATGATTGCTACCGTAGCAATTATTGGTTTAGATAACGGCAGTACAATCCGCGTAAACACACTTAAATCGCCGCAGCCGTCCAGCTTTGCCGCTTCCAGCAATCCGGCGGGCAAGTCGTCAAAAAAGCTCTTAAACAGTATTACGTTGTACGCGCTTGCCCCGCACATCATCCATAACGGCCAATAGCTATTCATCAAGTTAAAGCCAAAAATCGGGAACTTGATAATATTTTTATAGACCGGCGCCATACATACGGTGGTTGGCAACATATAGGTCGATAAAATTATCGTAAATACAACCACTCCGCCTTTCACCTTCATTTTTGAAAGTGAATACCCCATTAACCCATTAATCGTAATATTAAACAGAACACAGCCTGCACAGTATAACAATGTATTGCCGTAAAGCTTTGTAAAATCATATCTGCTGAACAATTCAGGTATTGCCTCAAAATGAAAACTTCTCGGTAATATGGTGGGCGGAACACTGTAAAACTCATCTAAACTCTTTACCGACGATATAAGTACCCATGCGACAGGAAGAATGCAAATTGCCGCCATAATAACAAGCAACACAATAATCGACCAATAAATCACTTTATAGGAACCTTTTTTATAATTAACGTTACTAATAATTCCCGTTCTTTCTTTCATGTTTCTCCTCCCTATACGCTATCCTTCTTGCGCGTCACTCTAAAATAAAGAATTGAGAACCCGCAGAGGATAATTCCTGCTATCATTCCGACTGCAGATGACCGCCCCACTTGCATATAGGAAAACGCATAATTATATGCAGTCAGCATAATAGAGGTTGAGGCATTATTCGGACCGCCGCCGGTCATGGCAAGCGGCTGCTGGAACACTTTGAAAACACCCATAATCTGCATCAGCAACAACATTTTAAGCAAACCGGAAACATGCGGTAATTGTATATGCCATATTTTACGCCAAAATGATGCCCCGTCAATCTCCGCCGCCTCATACAGCGAATGGTCAACCGATTGCAGTGACGCCAAATATATAAGCGCTGTTCCGCCAAATCCAGCCCATGCCATTGTCACATTAATCAGCGGAATAGTCATAGTAGCATTTTGTAGCCATTGGAACGGTCCCAACCCCAGCTTTCCGAAAATCATATTTAAAAATCCGTTTGCATCGGGCTGAAAAAGAATTTTCCACATAATTGCCGTTACAATTCCCGGAATGATACACGGAAAATAGGCAGAAAATCGAAAAAACGCCTTGCCTCTCACTACCTCATTGAGCATCATTGCAACAATCAATGGGGTAAAACCACCTATCACAATCGACCAAAAGGTATATGAGACAGAATTCCACACGGTCTTGATAAAAAGTGAATCTGTAATAACATCTTTATAGTTTTGAAGTCCGGCAAAACGGACTGCCTCAAATCCTTTTGTTTCAAAAAAAGACAGATAGATTCCGACAATCATTGGCTGTATCACGAAAATAAGAAAGCAAATGCAACCGGGCAGCAGCATAAGCCACCCGGTTATATTGCGTTTTATCTTATCAGACATCATTGAATTATGTATTCCAATCCTGCTTTTACTAATGGAAACATCTGATTTCATTGTATCTATACCCCCGCCGTTAATTATTCTTATCAAGAAAATCTCTTTGGAAGTTACTGTTTGCCTGTTTTACCAAAGCCGGGATATCCGCATTTTGATTGGTTAAAATCTCTTGTACAATAGAAGAAATCACTTGATACAACTGCTGTGCGTCTACCGGTTCCTCTGCTCTAAGAATAAGATTATCAGAATACACTGTATTCCAACGTTTTTCATCTACATTCAGATATTCTTCTTTTGCTTTTTTAATCTGTTCTACCCGCTCCGCTTCTTTAAAAATGCTGAAATCCATATTTGTAATGGCTTCATTTTTCTCATATTGCGTCTTATACCGTTCTTTTTGCCGTTCTATCGCGCTGTCGTCCAATTTTAAACCATTTCCTCTGATATCCAGCCATTTAAAAATTGCATCCATTTGTTCGGATGTTGTATCCGGTGAAACCATCCAAATATCTCCGCCAATCTGTGTGTATGCGCCTGCCGGTCCTGCAGGAACAGGCGAGTTCGAGATATTGTCCTTGCTCATACCATAAGCCGAAATCATCCCATTTGCCCAATCTGTCGGTGCATATGTACACGCTACTTGATCTGTCGCAAATAATTGCTGTACATCTTTTACTGCCAGCAGAATATTTTCCGGAAGCACATTATCCTTCCACTTCAAATCGCTGATATATTGCATTAAATTTATCATTTCAGGACTATCAAAAGTAGCCGTCCACTTTCCATCTATCTGTTCCATAAAATCTACGCCAAACGACCATGCCATACTCATCAGCATCCAACCACTGTTTGTTGGGAATGTAAAGCCCGCTTTACCTGTTTTTTCCTTTATTGTAATTGCCGTTTGTCTTAACTCTTCAAAATTTGTAGGATAAATCGGTTTCCCCTCTTCATCAACAAGTCCTGCTTCTTCAAACAGTTTTACATTATATATCATTCCAACAATATAAGCATTATATGGAACACCATAATATTTGCCATCTACTGTAACCAAATCCAAAACAGAATCTTTAAGTGCCGTATCAAAGCCGAATTCCTTAAATTTTTCTGAAATATCAGCCGCATAGCCCGCTTTTACGATTTTTGACACTTCAGTAAACGGCACTCGAAACATATTTGGAATTTGTCCGCTTGCAGCTGCCGGTAAAAAGGTATCCGCTGCATATTCATAGTGGTCCGGAATAATTTCAATCTCCGGATATTTTTCATTCATCGCCGCCAAATAACCTTCATAAAGTTTATAGTTGTCGGGTGAAACATCCTTTTGCGGCCAATATCCAATTTTAACGCTGACTTTACTGTCATCACCCTCCTTTTTTGATGTGCCGCAAGCCGAAATCAGGCAAGTACACATTGACATAACCAAAACCAATGCAATGCTTTTTACGATTTTCATTTTCATCGTTTCCACTATCCTTTCATTGTGCAATTTGCACTTGTATAATTTGTACAATAAAATTATACCTCACAATATCATTTATTGTATACAGGAAATTTCTCTTTACACCAGTAAATTTGCGTGGTTTCTTTGTTATAATGCGGGTTTTCATGCGATTACCGTACCCGCTGGATATATTTTGAAATGTCAATTCCAAAGAAAAACGCGGGACAACGCCAAAGAAATTATTGCGAATTTTTTCAAAACCTTCATCCCGCCAGAGAATACGTTTTGCAGTATGCTTTCTTTAACTGCTCATCAATATATTTCATCTGTCGTGCTGTAAACTCTTGCATTATACTTTATTACGCCATGCAAGCGCTTGTCTGTTTATGTCGCTTACGGATTTTTACTTAATTCCAATCATTGTATCCATTGCTGGTAAAAAATTATTTCAGACAAAGCGCCCCCTTCTTTCAAGTTTACCTTTTGTCTATTCTCTGTATGGTCTGCACAGAACCAGTTTAAACTCGTAAAAAACCACGAAATCCTCAAACTGACAATTTAATGTGAAATTTCCTGTATAGTTTCAAACCTTACCATTGCTTTCTCATTTGAGCGTCCTTTTTGCTCGTGTAACATCATAGCTCCTTTCTATGGCTGTACTCTCCTGTTCACATAGGTTTGGGCAGAGTCCAATATTCAAGCTGTTTGTATATACAAACAGGAAGCTTGCCGTCACCAAAGTGACGTATCGTCCACTAATTATCTGCACGATTTATAATGTTACTGACTGTTGATTTACTCCAATGTTCCCCTGTTGCCTCAGACATCATTTTTGCTATTGTGCCAAACGAGTTCCCTGCTTTTCTATACGCTATTATTTTTTGAATCTCTTCTGCCGTCCCACGCTTTTTTCGTCCCGCTCCAAGTGGATTTTTCATTTGTCTGCTCAACGCAGATAATTGGTTGTCCATTTGCGTAAGCGTATCATCAATCCGAACAATGTCGTCTCTAATCATCCAAAAATTTGCCCGTATCCCACCGTTATCTCGTTCATTCTTTGCTGTAAAGTCGGATTCGTCCCGTAATAATCTTTCTTCCACCCTCAACAGTCTTTGTTGCAGCTCCATATACTTATCAATCAGGGCGTTATAGGCATCGGCAATTCCAAGTTTGTCCAAAATAAAATTTATGATATATTGTTGTATCTTGTTCATCATTGTATTTCTTCTTTCATTTTTTATTTTTTATAGTTTAGTGGATATCGTTACATTAATATTGTTAAGGTGAATGTGGTGCATATCCCTTATGCACCACATTCACCACCCTTATGCATCACCTGCACCAGGTATCACCATCTCATAGAGATTACTCCGATAATTTCCCTCCTGCGTTTTGCGGCGTTTCACTTTTACATAATTCTTTTCTTCCAACATTTTTACTGTTGCAATCGCCTTACGTTCACTGCAGCCACATTCGGCAGCAATTGTCTTATACGAAGGAAAACAACCACGGTTTTGATTTGCATGACTGCACAGTACTATATAAATCATCTTTTCATAAACAGATAGTTTTTTACTCTGAATAACAATATTTGCTATTTGGGTAAACGGTGTTGTATACTTTATTTTCACAGTGATTTCCTCCGTATTAATTTATTTTTAAACGATGCAGGAGCGTACCAAAATCAATACGCTCCCCCCAACCTCATGCATATACTATTTCGGTTAATACAATTTCTTCTGCCATGGCTCTTGCAGATAACCTTGTCTTGAAATCTTCGTTGCCATCTTTTAGATATGCTTTTTCAAACGTCTTTATCATTTGATGCGCACGTTCATTTATATCAATCAATTCGTTTTGAATCATCAATCTGAACAGCAGTTCTTCATTGTATTCTTTCAAAAATTCAAATCTCATACGCCCGTATTTACCAAACTCCGTTTGATTGTAATTCGGAACAATTTGGGGATAAAGCATACCATCAATTTTAATATAGTCTATCATGATATAACACCTCTTTTCTAAAGTTCGCTATCATCTGTTGATGTACCTCGCTTTTTCTTATGATACCCCTGAATCGTTTGCTTACCATAAAATCAATAAGACATTCTTTTGGAATCACATAGGCGTATTTTATTTTAAAAGCTTCTAAATCAAAAGTGTTAATCCACCTTTGCACAGATGCTTTTACATAACCTGTCAACCTCATCACATTCTTGACTGTTAACAGCTCCGGTTCTGCTAAAAATAGCTTTTCATAATACGCTTTTAAGTCTATAGAATTTTCTTCTTTAAAATACGTTTGATAACACATAATTTTCACCTCTTATATTTGCTATCGGCAATTTGATACACTGCAATAACATGTTTCTATTTTCTGCCCAAATTCTGCCCGATTTCCCAAAATCGTATCGTTTTTCAAAACTTGCGCAATCCCTTTATTGACCTGCAAAAAAACAAAAGCAATAGCCAAAAACCTTTATTTTTTCAGGTTCTCAGCTACTGCTAACATCTTTTTATTTGATTCATTTTTCGATAATTACTCAGTTTGTTATAAGACTCGAAATCGTTTTGTCCGAAAGGGCACGTGGGTTCGAATCCCACCTTCTCCGCCAGTCATGCGGGTTTGTCCGCAGCAGAAGCCGCAAAACAAGCGATGTTTTGTGGCTTTCATATTTTTACTAAACGGAAGGTATACTGTGGGACTCATTACTTTTCTTGTGATGTGCATTGAGTTTTATGCAGAACATATTCATTCTGATAGCTCTTCAGTATATTCTCTTTTTGTTAGAGAGAATATATTCGATTTGCTCGTGAACGATTATGAAGACTTACATGGTATGTCCACTGAATATATTATGCAGTTGCTGGATCAGTATATCATTAACCAACCTGACATGTGTAGTTCTGAAAATATAACGGTTCATGCAATGTATAATGCAACGATAACTCCTGAGATTGTAAAATTGATTTCTGAAAAATATGGTATTACCGAGCAGGAAGCGATGGACGCTTTTTACAAATCAGAAACGGCAAAGGCTCTAAATGACCCCGAAACCGGATTATACGGACAGAGTGCTTTATTTATATTTTCACAGTATGTTATGGAAAAAGAGCAGCAGAAATGATACCAAGTCACGAATTGGATGTGCCCTCATTTCCTATTTAGGCGGTGACCACATATGAGAAAAAGAATATATGAAATCATCTCTGCTTCAAATAGCAGGGACAAGCTTAGTTCTATTTATGATATTTTCATGATGGCAGTTATCGTAATCAGCTTAGTGCCTCTGGTATTTAAGCAGTCGTTTGAAGCTTTTGGCATTGCTGATAAAATCTGTGCAGGTATTTTTATTATTGACTACATATTGCGGTGGGCAACGGCTGATTATAAATTCCAAAAGCACAGTACGACAGCCTTTCTGCGCTATCCTTTTTCGGCAATGGCTATTATAGATTTGATTTCCGTTTTACCGTCATTAACCGTACTGAATCAAGGTTTTAAACTTCTTCGTTTGCTAAGGTTGTTTCGTGCCTTGCGAGTGTTTCGTGCGTTCAAATTATTTCGCTATTCAAAAAATGTACGCATTATTATAAATATTTTTAAACGTCAAAAAGGACCTCTCAGCTATGTGCTGATTCTTGCAGTCGGATACATTGTGATATCCGCATTGATTATTTTTAATGTAGAGCCGGATTCATTCAACTCTTTTTTCGATGCTATCTATTGGGCGACCGTCTCTTTGACTACCATGGGATACGGAGACATTTATCCCGTGACCGAAATTGGCAGAATTGTAACTATGGTATCATCGCTTTTTGGAATCGCAATCGTTGCGTTGCCTGCCGGTATCATTACTGCCGGCTACATGGATGAGCTTAAAAACATAGCAGAAACGAAAGACAAAGAGTAAAATATAGCCCTTTGACAGTTTGTTGAGTTACGCTTTTTCTGTTATATGTATATAATTCACATAAAGAACTGTAGCTTTTATTTTAGGAGGTAACTATGGGATTTCTTGATTCGTACAAACATCTTGAAAAATTATGCGGTGAAGTTATGAACGATAACAAACGGTTGTCGGCATATATTGACGCAATGGAGAACACTCGAAACGGCGCATTTCGCGTCGAAGGCTGGGACGAGGATTTTAAAAAATTAAAGCATTATCGTTGGGTTAGAAACCAAATCACGCATGAACCGGCTTGCAGCGAAGCTAATATGTGCGAACCGGGAGATGAAATATGGCTGGAGCAATTTTATGCACGAATTATGAATCAGACTGACCCGCTTGCGTTATATCGTAAAGCAACAAGACCGCAACCTGTTTCAAAAAGGCAAACCTCTATGTCGCATTCCACCTCCGAATCGCAGAATACCTATGTGCCTAATACTACACGACGGAAACAGCAACAAAACAAGCCCGAAACACCTACAGCGACAAATGCCGTTGTAGTCTTTGCTATCTTTTTATTCGTAATTATAGTGCTGTTTTATCTTTTTGTTAATAAATAAGTTTGAGTGCAGGCAAAGGACAAAGCCAAAAGAGGGTGCGAACTCAATTTTCATCTACATATTCAAGCAAATCCTCAACGTTGCAGCTCAGCGCCCTGGAAAGTTTGACAAGATATTCTGCCTGCGCCTTATTGATATTTTTCTGCTTTTGCTCATAGTGCTGTATCGTTCTTAAAGGTATTTCAGAAGCTTCCGCTAATTCCTTCTGGCTCAGGTTCGCTCTTTTTCTGTAAATTTTCAGATTTGTCTCAGGCTTTGCCGCTCCGTAAAGTTCGTTTATTTTGTCCGCAAAGTGTCTGATATCCATTTCGTGATAAGGCGAATATAACGCCATGATTTCTTGTATCGGAACATATTTTACAATTTCAGCAAATGGTAATGACGTTTTCCACTGATAATATGCGAGCGCCCAGCCTGTCCGGTATTCTCCGCTTCGGTTGGCTGAAAAATGAGGTTTGATGTCTCCGGCGTTTTCTCCGGTTCGCTCCAATACTTCATACGCAAGTTCCACTCCAGATTTGCCCACAAGCGTTCCCGTATCGCCATTCCCGAATTTGTCCGCCATACCTGATTTTATAAACTTATCAAAGAAATCCGAAATATCATATTTCAAGTCGTACACTGCAAAATCAAGCATTCTTCCGAGAGAAGTGCGCGCTTTTTCAAGGCAGTTTTTATCATAAGCGCTTATCATCAGACTTCATCTCCTCATCCATAATTTGTGTGATATAAATATCGCCGCGCTGCCTTTTGTTTTTCTCTACATCAAAGTATTCCCGTCGTGCCGCTTTGTCCCGCATTTCCTTTTTCGCAAACCATATTGGACTTTCGGCAATCTCATACCCTAAAAACCTGATTTTATCAAATGCTTTTTCACTCTTTAACACAAACTGCTGCCCTAAGTTTCCGAGGTGCATTGCATTTGTCAGCTGACGATATGAAATTGTGCCGTTAATAAAATTCTGCGCAAAGGAGAAGGCGCTGTCATCAGCGCTGTATCCGATGATTACATCATAGTTTTGATAATCAACCTTAAATTTATTTAAGATATACGCTTTTGCCTCCAAAGCCAACGGGATATCAAACTCCCGATTTTCAAGCAAAATTGCAAGCCAATGTAAGATTGCGTATTTCTTTTCGTTGAAGTTCAAAATATTGATGGTATCACATCAATTTCATATCTTGAAATAATCAGCGATTAAACCTATTTGTTCTACGTCAAAATCGGCAGGTTTAACAAAAGTTTCATACGAACTTTGAAGTCAGCAGTCTGGTACTGCACTTTAATTTTCTGATACCGTTTTGTTTATTTCTTCTATAAGTGCGATTATCAAGAGTATACGCCTCCTTGTTATTAAATGGCACATAAATTCTTACAAAAAGCATTCGTTTTCTTTTAAATATTTCATCAACTGTACCGTTGCTTTACTGCGACCTTGTACGCTTGCAAGTCCGTTTTCTTTTAATTCTTTCAATGGATACTTATCAGGAGTATATTTCTCTAGCAATTTTAATTTCATATAGCGCACATCCGGATCTTTGGCTAAATCTTTGTAATAAGGATAGTCTTCCTCCGAACGATTGCCGTACAAATCAGCGGCAATTACTTCACATTTATACATAATAGCTTTATATTTCTCACCAACATAAATATAAACCGTATCACCAACAGATGTATTAGTCGATTGACTCCATTCGATTACATCTAAGTTATCAAATGCTGCCACAATTATTTATTTCATCAGCAGTTTTTTCTGAGCAAAAAGAATACTAGTTTTAGTTGTTGTATATGGCTCGAAACTTAGTTGTGGCAATGAGATTACCGCTTTAATCTTAAAATATTTATATAAAAACAGTCGTATATATTTATTTTCTGTTGTGTCAAAAACACTTTCTGGAAGTATAGCAGCAACCCTTCCGTTTTCACGCAATAATTGATACCATCTCTCAACGAAAAGATTTTCAGAATTCTTCTTGCCGCCAAACATAAAATCTTTTTTTACTGTCTTTTTGGTATCATTATCAAGTTCTACGCTAAATGGCGGATTGGTCAAGATAAGATCAAATCGTCCATTTACTTCTCGGTTTTCATATAATGAATCCTTATAACTATCATGAAGAACATTATGAGCTGATGCCTTTTCATACTTTGTAAATGGTAATAATCCATCTTTAACAAAAATATTAGTAGAACCATCGCCGTGCAAAATCATGTTAACTTTTGTTGCTGTGCCAAGATTAAAATTAATCTCTGCACCATAAATAAATGTATAAGCCCATCGATTTTCTCTATTGTCAATGCCAAACCATTCCGCAACTTTATCCTTTACAGCTCTTGAACTACCCAAATCAGCATTGTATCCATATTTGCTTCTATTCCGATACTTCATATTTTCTGTAATAAATTTCATATACTCAACAAGGAATGTCCCACTACCAGCAGAAGGATCGATCATATAAGGAATTTCACGTTCTGCTTTAATTCGTTTAATTGCAAGTCTATCTGCTTGTAAAGCATATAGCATAAATCGTACAATATTAGTATGTGTAAAAAATTGTCCCTTTGTTTGCTTAAAACCATTTCGAATTATTCCTTCAAAAAAATCACCAAGTATATCTTTTCCGCTTAAACTATTTTTTCCATCAACAAATGGCAAATTTTCCATCTTCTGCACAGCATATTTTAATTTTGATAATGAAAACTTTTTGCTATCAATTACATAAGACTTTTCAATTTCTTTTTCATCTAAGATATATAATTTATCCCTTAACGCACGGCGATAAAGTTCGTTAATTCTTTCAAACAACTGTTCATTAGTTTCAAATTCTTCATCACCAGCCTTAACATAAGCTAATGATTGAAAATCATATGTATCACCATCATCCTTTTCGTCTTCATCTTGTATTTTGGCAAGTATCAAATTTGTTAAGGACGCAAAGATTTCATTATCATCTGTGCCTCCACCACCCCATAATACATTGTGTAAATCCGTCTGTAATTGTTCCAGCATTTCATTTGAAAAATCTGTTTCAAGATCTTTGTTTGACGCTTTAACATATGGAGTCTTTTGTGCTTTTCCGTAACGTTCAGGGAGTGTATTAGTATAATCTCTCGCAATCTCCCAATCAGCAAATGTTGGAAATTTTTTGGTATCTATGATCATACACTCATCTACAACTTCACCACCAACTTCATTGGTAGTATACAGGACTAGATACCTAACAGATTTGCCTTCTGTACGTTCCATACCCGCCACTTTATATAATTGTTCCTCAATAATCTGGTCTTTATCATCTGTAGCATATGCTTCAGGTGATTTGCATTCAATAAAAAGAAAAGCATCACCATTTGAATCTCTAACAATCATATCTATAAAACTATTGTTTGTATGTGGGCGACCTGCAGTATAGTGATGCTCAATCTCTATTCTATCAGCGGGATATCCAAGTTCATTTACTAATCGAGTCAAGAGAAACGCACGTGACATTTCTTCGTCACCATGAATTTCATTTATCACTTTACACTGTGTTATTAAATCATAAGTGATACTTTTTAAGCCCAAAACTATATCACTTACAACCTTTATTGGTTAGCTATCAATATAATCTTTCTCCTTTGACATTAATTGAATTTTTCGCCTTACAGTTCATCTCAATTCATCCGTAATAAACTCCATAATATCTGTTGCTTCGCATTTCAGTGCAGTACAGAGTTTTTGATAGTTTCTGTTGTTATATTTTTATCAGTACGTATTTTCATAATCTCATGATTGGTAAGCTCAGCAGCTTCTTGTATGTCCTTTTTATCATATTTCTGTCAACAAGAATATGTCTGAGTTTGTTATAAGTTACCACCATTTGTTTTTCATCTTTTTGAGTGACAAAATATCTACAATATATCATTTTATATTACAAAAATGTCGATTGGTCAATATTTTTGTGGAAACACAGATACTAAAAGTGCAAAGCCCTCGGTTAAAATTAAAAACTCTTTAATTTCAGTCGAAATTTTGAATATGGTTTGGAATGTTGTTTGAATAATTTGAAATAAATTTATAAGACTCGAATTTTACACTTTAAAACGCCATTTTTTCGATTTATCTTAGAAAACAGCATTTAAAATGCAGCTTTTGTCTTTTATAATGAAACGAAGAACCTGAATTGGTCCTCCTTTTCATTATAAGTATGGTTTTACTTTTTCGACAAATTCAAATATCATTGTTCCGTGTGCAGATTGCGCTGGCAGTTTATTTCTATTGATATCTCTCAAGGCTTTTGCATTTCTGATAGCGTCATTCATATAGGGTCTAAGAATTTGAAATATATCTTCCCGATTCTTCTCATATTTCCCCTTTCCCTGCATTTATTTTAGAAAGCCATGTATCAAGTTTGAGAAAATATTCCTTTCGGTACAAATCTGATTGCAGAGAACTAAAATGCAAAAGATACCATAATTCTATGCATTGATTGGACCATATTGCATGATACTGTCTATCGCTATTGCTATTTTCTTTGCAAAGCAGTGGAACCGCATCTATATTTTCTTTTGGGAAATCATCTGTATCGTATACGCCCCATACATGCTTATATCCGTTAGGATTCTTTTCGGCATAGCTCTTTGCAATTTCAAAAAGATTAACGGTATTATCGCCCTCGCCGGATATTTCAATTTGAATTCTTTCTTTAAAGTTTTGATTTATAATCTGCTTTATAGCATTAAAATAATTAGGTTCTGTTTCTATCCCTTCCGTAACAATCAGATGATATTCCGGTTGAATACTTTTCTTAGAATCACGGCGTTTTGATAACCTCTCTTTTCCGATTTATTTTTCATTTTTATGTTCTCTGTTTGTACTCGTTCGTTTTGAATCAGCGGCAAGACCACGTTATTCCTCTCCGCCATAACCGGAGAATGGGAATCTTTTTTTATACTATCTCCTCCATTTTGCAAAAACGTTACTTTCTCCCTTTCTATACTTTCATTCTACTGCTGGTACAATAAAAAGTAAATCAACGATTTTTCTATTCTATAGACTTTTTCTGTAGTATGCCTGTTATATACCGATTTTTAGCCATTTCTAAGACAAAAACAAGTGCACCGGCGTGTCAGATATAGATATACCCAAACTAAAATTCCCTCACCGGAAAGGGTGAGGGAATTTTAGCAATTAACGACATAACTTACCAATTTGACGGAACGTCACTCGATTCACAGCAGTGCAACAGTTCGTGAAATATATACCGGCTACGCTTTTATAAAAACGGCTGATTTCACTCTTACAACAATCCCTTTTGCTGCATAGCTTCATTTGGTTTTCGGGAAGTCCCGTTCACTTCACTAAAATTTGCAGCATTCTCTATGCGTTATTTCAGATGCATATCCGAAAAGTCCAGAAACAAATTCCAGTCCTGCTTTGTCAAGCCGTGTTCGCCGGTCTTGCAGTGATATGCAATCATGCCACCATGATAAGGAATAT
>CAMNSU010000009.1 GCA_946555455.1 uncultured Clostridia bacterium
GATGTTAGTGATCTTGTTTTGAATGCGTTAACGATTTCTGATGTTGTGCAATATCTCCAACCAGATTATCCTTGGCTGGTAACAGAATAATAAAAAATTACGCTACATGGTAGCGATGATATATATATTAAGGTGTATATGAATAATAATGTTAGGAGGCAAAGAAAAGAATGAAATTGAGAAAAAACGCTGCATTTATGTTGGCATTGACTATGGTATTTTCTTTATTTGCAGGACTAATGTCAGTTAATGTAAATGCAGAAGGGGACAAAGCGCAGATTAAATTGGAAGTATATGAGATGGCGGCTGATGGTGATTTTGGACGTCAACTTGTAACAGAAGGCACTAGCAAAGAGTCCTTGAAAGTTGGAAAGGATTATATTGTTGTAATGCAGGCATATAATGCGAGTAAATTGTTTGAGCCATATGGATTAGATACAATGCAACTACAATTATTGTATAATAGTAATGATTTGGCGCAACAGGCTGTAAAACAAGCAGGTGTAGTTAAAGATGAATCGACTTTTACCACTTCGGCATCTGGGCAACCACTTTCTGAGAGTATGTATGCACAACAAGTGTTTGTTAGTAAAAATTCTAAAATTGGATCTAGAGATGATGGTATAACGTCAATGCCTACAGATCCAGAAGAATATAATAGAGAATTGCGTTGGTTTAATATATACCAAAGCGTGAGTGGAATCCTACACTATGACCAACCGAATATCAAATATAAAAAAGTAATGGATGCAGAAAATAACTGGGTAGATAATAAAGTGCGGATAGTTTCTATTATTTCACCTTCTGCAATGTATGAGGAAGGTGCGCCTCTTAAAGGATTGGGGAGCGGTGAAGATAAAAAAATGCTGATGGCTTTTCAGTTTAAGCCGAAAGCGGTACCAGCAGAGGGAACCACAACAATCGCACTTGAAACAGAACCAACAGATGCCTTTGCGTTCAAAGTATATAAAGAAGCGGGAGATAGTGACAAAGAGAATAGAACTTATGATGTTTTGACAACTGGTGGATATATGGATGAAGTAACTCCTCTTACACTGAAAATTGAGAATCCTTCTGATACTCCTGTCATTGTGGATCCAGAGGAACTAGATAAGGATACTGCATGGAAAGAAGCTGTTCAGAAAACAGTGAATGACAATGATGAATATATTGCACCTAGTTTCATCAAAATCATGGGAACCAGAGCGGACGATGCGTCTGAAACGACAATGACTCTGCCTGACGGATTGAAAGTCAAATTGTTCGATAAAGATTCAACCCCGTTATATTTTGGTGGCGGTAAGACAACCGGCGGTAAAGATTGTTTAACTGTAGGCACAGATTTGCTTGTGGGTGAAGATACAAAATATACAGTTGATTTGACAACGGTTTATAATGAAAATGGAACTGTTGTCAAAGACCAGACACTCTATCTGGCAGTGCAGCAGGAAGGAAAAGGCGACAGCGCGAAAGTGGAAATCGCTGAAAACTCTCCGGCTCCTGTTATCACAGAAGCAAATGCGAAGAAAGTGGTTGATTTTGAAACAGGTGATTTGACTACCGGTAGCGAAGTTGTGATTACAAAAGTAAAGAAACCTGTTTATACAGACGCACGTGATTTGGTAGCTGGTTCTACTGTGACAATGTATGATGAAGGTAATAACGAAATTGCAAGCAAAAATGCCGAAGAGGTAGATGGAACAGTTCAAGTAAAGTTTGACAGCGATTTGGTTGGCAAAGCTGATGCGAAATACTATTTCACCGTGGAGGAACCGAATGACGCAGGCAAAGTGCCGAGTAAGAAAGCGAAATCCCTGAAAACAACAGTACAGGAAGCATCTGCAAGACCGGTGCTGGGTACAGTCACAAAAGAGGGTGCAACGATTTCCAGCTTTGAAATCACAGGTCTGCAAAAAACAAAAGACAGCGCGAAAGTTGCACTTAATAGTAATGATACATTCACAGTATTGAAAGATGGAAATCCGGTGACTGAAACAGGATATACTGTTTCAGCAGTAACAGATGGAAAAGTGATAGTAACGCTGAATCCGGCATTAGGGAAAGGCGTTTCAGTCTATGCAACGCAGCAGAATAGCGATGGTGTGAATCTGCTACCGAGTGAAGCGGTGGAAGTGGCACTGAAAATCGGAAAACCAATTCTTACTGGTGTCAGCAAAACGCTAACGGAGGACGGCAAGATTCAAGCAGGTGAGGCGACTGTAACAGAGTTGGAAGGCGATGGCGCAATTCCTGATGATGTGGAATTGGTGCTGAAAAAAGCGGACGGAACGATTGTAGACGGTGCGTGCGCAAAAACCGGAACGTATCCGAACATCAGCTATAAAATTACACTTCCGGCGAATGAACCGGATCAAACTTTCTCTGTAATTGCGCAGCCTAAGGAGACAGGATCTGACTTTGAACCTTCTGACCCGGCATATATTGTGAAAAACTCCATTAAACCGGCAGGTATCACAATCACCAACAACTTCACTGCTGAACAGGAAAGTGACAAAATCTATGAAGTAGTTGTTGCACATCTGGAAGGAAATGTACCAATCGGTAAAGATGACAAACTGTATATCTATAAAAAAGGCGATGGCGGTGCAAAAGGTGATTTGGTTGCAACCGTAAATGCAACTCCGGTTTCAGCAGTCATGACGTTAGCTGACGAAAGCGGTGTGACCTATGAATTCAGACATGCTTTCCCCATGACGAGTCCTGAGTTTGAAATCGGTGCAGCAGGTACAGACCTCTGGTTAGAAGTGGAACAGACTGTGAATGAAATGACTTATATGAAGAGTATCGCAGTTCATATGGATCCGGTACCGTCAGAAATCTTCGTTAGGAGTGTCATTGACCCCAAAGCAACAGATGCGAATCTGAATGCAGATGGAATTCCGGCAGTCATTGCAGATGAAGGAACCAGAGATGCAGATCAGTTAGCTGCAATGAAACCTTACTTGTTCAAGAGCCGTGTGGCAATTCCGGAAGGAACCGCAATCAGTAAAGCAGATTTGGAAGGCTATACGCTGAATGACAAAGTCGTTGTTGAGTTCAATGTTTCTGTGACAATTGATGGTATCAAATCGAAATATCATGCAGTGCCGGTAACTTGGACGAGAGCAAACTTTGAAGAAGAAACCAGAACGGCAATTGATGCGGTAACAGTTAAGCCGGAAGATGCAACTGAAACAACACCTGCAACTGAAATCGCAACAATTGAAGGAACAGGTACATCTTATGAATTTAATCTTTATGGTATGGCATATGATATGAGCACTGTTCTGACAGGTACGGATAAAGATAACTTTACAACAGATGATTCTCATAATGCGAAACCGGTAGTTACAATGGTTGTGAAACAGATGCCGAAACTGGAACTGGCAGAAGGTAACTGGAATACAAACATTGAAGGTGAAAGACCGGAAGGCGAAGAAGCAACATATCACACCTATGTGCATAGCTACTATCGTGATCCTGGATTCACAATCAAGGAGGGTGGCGTGGAACTGGCTAGCGACAGGTTGCAGACAGAACTGGCGAAAGTGACACGTACAGCATATGAAGGTACAACAGCATTGACGAATAATTTCACAACGCCATACGCTGCTGATGAATTGATTGATATTTTTGATATCACAAATGAAAGTAAAACAGTGGTTGACACAAATTCTCCAACGGGAACAAGGAATATTGGTACCTATAAGCATGGTGATTACACAGTTCAATATGTATATAGCTATGAAGATACCGTTGGGACTGATTTGATTACTGTGAAAAATGCCGCGACAGGAGATGAACATAAAATCTCTATTACTGCAGAACGTAAAGTTATCGTCAGACAAAGACGCGGTGATTTGAACTTGGATGGTCGAATTAACTCAGGTGATGTTTCTGATATGGTATTGCATGCATTAACAGTTTCCGATGCAGTGAAATATTTGCAGGACAATAAGTTTTTTGATGGATATTTGCAGTATGTCGGAGATGTAAATCGTGATGGTCGTGTTAACTCAGGTGATGTTTCTGATTTGGTGTTGAATGCATTGACAGTATCGGATGCAGAACAATATTTGAAACAGGATTATGAAGGCTTTTTAGATATGTGGAAAATAACCAAACCATAATATGTAGGCTTATGATAGATGAGAGGGGAACAAGTTTCCCTCTCCATCTAATCATGATAAAAAATAATTAAACAGGAGAATTAAAAGGAGGAAAAATGATGAGACTAAAAAAGAAAGCTGCATTGCTGATGTTAATTGTAATGCTTTGCAGTTTGTTTGCTGGGGTATCAGCAACGACTTATGCTGCTGATAAGGGTTCAATTAAACTAGAAGTTTATAAACCAGCATCAGATGGAAACTTTGGTAACAAACTTAATCTAGCGACAGACAAAGTTAAAGAAGGCGACACTATTATTGTAGCGGTGCAGGCATATAAGGCAAGTACATTGTTTGGTCCAAAAGGGCTTGATACATTACAGTTGCAATTGTTATATGATAGCACTGCAATAACGCAGCAGTTTATGAAACAGGGGGCAAATTACATTGCAGAGGAAACTCTTACAACAGCGGCCAGTGGACGTGGCTGTTCTGAAACACAGTATGCACAACAAGGTTTTATATCTAAAAATAGTGTAGTAGGTTCTCCAGATGATGGAATAGTTGATATGCCTAGTGCTGAAGCGGCATATGATAAAGAGACTCGTTGGTATAATTTGTGTACAAATGAGACGGGTGCACCTTTCTATACTAACACTATTACTTTTAAGAAAGTACTGCCTGATGGTTCAAATTGGAATAATCAAGTAAGAATTATTATGAATGCCACTGCATCCCAATTTTATAGTGATGGTACTAAAAATGCTATCATGCAGGGATTTGGTAGCGGTGAAGATAAAAAATTATTATATGCATTTTCGTTTAAGGTAAAAAGTTTACCGGCAGAGGGTATAAAATTTGAACTTGAATCATCACCCGATGATGCATTGGCGATTCAATACTATCAAACAGAGGAATCAACTAGTAAAGTAAATAAAGTTTATTCAGAATTGATAGCAGAACGCATGGAAGAGGTGGCACCAGTTACAGTCCAATGTGAACTTCCAGCGTCTGCAAAACCGACGGCTGGCAACTTGACAGACTATAATGCTGGTAGTCGTAACGTAACTGTAACAGCGGCAACAGGTGCAACTGTTAATGTTTATGCAGATGCAGCTAAAACAACGAAACTTGGAACAGGAACAGCAGGAACAGCAATTGCGCTGAGCAGAGGCAGTGAAGCTGGTACTTCAGCTACTGTAAAAGCATTGAACCTTGGTGAAGTTTATGTTACAGCAACAGAAGCTGGTAAAGGCGAAAGTGAAGCGCTTAAAGTAAGCGGCACAAAACGTCCGAACGAAACCATGATAACAACAACACCGACTGCAACAGCTAGTGCTGTAAAAGTGGGCGCACCGATTAGCGATGCTAAATTACCTGCAAAGGTACGAGTTCCATTCACCTATGTTGGCAATACAGGCGCAGAACCCGGTGGTGATGGAGATGTTCCTGTTACATGGGCTTGGAAAGAGGGACACAGACCGACTACAGCAGGTACGCCAGCAGTAGCAGTAGCTACTTATGGAGCTTTGACTCTGCCGCTGAAATATCAGGATAATATCAACAATTATATACCGGAAGTTAACGTTACGGTTTCTGCAGCAGAATATACCGCAGCAACAGCAACAAGTCCGGCAACAGAAACCGCACAATCAGCATATGCGAAAGGTTGGACAACAGAAGCGGCGTTGAAAGCATGGCTGGATGCGAATGTGAAAGTAAACACAACCAAAGAAGGCAATGTAACAGCGACAGAATCAACCGCTTGGACAAAGACAGCCGGAGACTTTAGCGTAAAAGGCGGTACATATACCTATGAATCTGGTGCATTTGGTAGTGAGAAAGCAACGATTACCGTGAAAGTAACACCGGTAAAAGGTGAACTGGGATGGCGCGCGACAAAGGATGAAATTTCCGTGACAGCGTTGGATGAAGAACTCAACGTAGTTGAAAGACCGACGACCAACGAGGCGTTAATCGCTTTGATGCCGGCAAAGGCTTTTGTAAACTATGGTGACGCAGCCAGTCCGTCACAGGGAGAAGCAGATCTGACCTGGACTGTGGAATCGCTGAGCAGCGACACAGGAGCGCTGACAGACGGCGCTGTAATGGGTACATTGATTCGTACAGTAACATTGCCGGCAGACTTGGCATGGCTGACTGTTGATACGAATCCGGCGCCGGACAAAGTAACAGTAAAAGCGGCATTGGCGCTCGGCGGCGTTAGAGCAACAGCAGCAAATATGCCCGGCACCGATAACGACATGATTCGGGTAACAGCGGATAATCAGCAAATAGATATCATGAGGAAATTGGTAGCAAAAGAGGGCGCTGTCATTGAAGTCTATGACAGCAAAGAAGCAACAGAGCCTTCTATCACGCATACTGTCACAGCAGAAGAAGCGACGCAAGCACTGTTTACCACAGACAACTTCAAGACAGCAGGCAGCACACGCTATGTTGGTATTAACTATAAAGGCATGAAAACACCAAATGAAAGCCGTCTCGAAATGGCAGTGCCGGCAGAACCGGCAGTAACGCTCACAGGTACTGCAACCTCAGTCAAAGAGGGTGCTACAATCACTGAAACAGCACAACTGAACGGCACTTGGACATTCGTTGCCGACAGCCAGACATGGGCGAGCAGCGCGGACGCAACACTGACTGCTACAGCAAATGCAGACAAATCAACTGCAACACTCAAAGGTATTGCAGCAGGTACTGCAACTGTGACATTCACAGCAAAAGTGGAGCATCCGTTCAAAGCAGAGCTGATTGCAGCAAATCCGGACGCTACTAACACAGAAGTTGAAGTGACTGCAACAAAAGCATATTCTGTAACGAAAAAAGCTACACCACCGACCCCAACTAATCCGACTACTCCGGGAACACGTCCTGGTACTAGCGGAAACCATGGCACTGGCGGCGTTGTGATTGTTCCGTCTGAAAAACAATATTTCATTGATATCGACAACATCACATGGGCAAAAGACAAAATCAATGCTCTGGCTGAAAAAGGTATCGTTGAAGGTGTTGCAGACAAAATCTTCGCACCAAACAATACGGTAACAAGAGCAGAATTTGCGAAAATGATTGTTGGTGCATTCGGTATCTATGATACAAATGCAACCATGGACTTTGTTGATACAGTAGGTGCAGAAAATGAATGGTACTACAAATATGTAGCTTCTGCTGCAAAACGCGGTATCATCTTGGGTTATGAAGAAGACCACACCTTCCGTCCGACACGTACAATCTCTCGTGAAGAAATGTGCGCTATCGTTGTTCGTGCTTGCAAAGCAACAGGCAGAACTCTGGTTCGGAAACATCAGCCGATTACCTTCAACGACGATGCTAGCATCATGGGTTATGCAAAAGAATCTGTTGACCTGATGACAAGCGCTGGTATCATCGACGGTATGGGTGAAAACATGTTCGTACCGAAGGGAAGCGCTACAAGAGCACAAGCTGCTAAAATTATCTATGATGTAACCATTGGATAATCAAGTAGCATCGTAATATACAGGGCGAGTATATAGCATTTTGAATGGACAGTATAAAAAAGGGAAATCCCGCGGGCGGTTTGCCCGCGGGACACCCTCCATTCCTATGAATACATGGGAATCTATTTATACAGGAAAGAAGAAATGACTGATATGCTCGCTTTGTTATATTATGATAACGGTTGAAAAGTGATTATCATGCAAACTCCATAGAATTTACAAAAAAGAATGTACTGTGCATTAATAAGGCGATATAGAAGCCGGACGGCACAAAAATAGCGCATAAAAATCAGGCTGCAAAAAAGGGAACTCTTAAAAGTTGCATAAGAGAGAATTGCGAAAGTGAAAACTGCAAGACGACAAGAAGTAATACAAAAAGAATTGCAAGAAAACTGAAAGAAGTACTGCAAAAAGAGTTGCGAAAAATTGCAAGAAAAACTGCAAAAAGAGAGGGAAGTCAAAAACATTGTTGCGCGCAAGAATTCGAGCGGTGCGGCACAATCTATATGCAAAACCGGAGCAACAGCAGTCTGAAAAAATAATATTGTGCGAAAATGGTATTGCGCGAGTAGGAAAAACGAAAAGAAGGCTTTTTTGTAAATTGTGTGGGGGTATATGAAAAGCGGCAGAGACGAGAAATCGTTTGCACCAACGTGTGTTTGGGTATAAAAGGGTTGATTCTCATGCGGTTTGTGGGACAGATTTTCCATATGATATCCGATTTTTTATGCCTATAGTTCATGCGCCATATAAAAATGCTTTTGCGGCAAATGATGCAGCCTTTGTCAAACAGCGCAGAGAAATACGCAAAAACAGCACACAGGAACAATGAAAGGGGCGATATACAATGAAAAAGAGAGGCATACTGTTAGTATTGGTATTTATTTTGGCGCTCACTTCTATGGCGGGAATTTCCGCTGCTGATGGAGCAGGAGAAGTAGTGCCGGAGAACATCAAAAGCGGCATTACATTTCAGGTGCTCAGAGAATCGAAAAGAGTGGAAGAAATCGTTGTCGGCGACATGATTCAACTGGAAGTATGGGTCTATGACATTGCGCCGCAGGCAATTGTGCTGCCTATTAAATTCAATCCCAAGGTGTTGCAGGTTGTTGACAAACGCCAGGGGGAAAACACCTATACACCTGTGACAAGCGGGTTTAAGACAGCAGAGGACAAACGGGTGGGGAATGCCGGATTCCAGACGTATTCTAAGCCTAGCTATGACACTACAACATGGGAACCAACCTATTGGAACGGCAACGTTCAATTTTATAAAAGTTATCCGTACTTGAATAATGAAACGGGTATTTATAAATTCTTTTTCTGGTCGGACAATCCATTCACAGCCAAACAGCCGAACAAAAAAATGTCCATTAACTTCCGCGCCATCGGAGAAGGTGATTGCGGTATCGGTATTGCTACAAAAGAGGATGGAGACCATCTGGCGGAAGATGATGTTGACGGACGCAGTGAATATTATGATGTTTCCTCGGCGCAGGGTGCAGTGGTAGCATTCCCGAACAAGGATATGTATTTACCGGCGGAGAGCATGGAATTTGACCCGTCCAGCGCGGTAATTTATACAGATTTGATTAATAAAGTGAATTGCAAAGTAGTGAGTGCGAAACCAAATTTTAGTCAAGGAAGTAGCATTGGCAGCAGCGGCAGTGCAACCGCGGCACCGGTGACAACGCCGAAACCCTCGCCCACACCCACACCGGGACCGCCGGAGTTGAAAACAGAATTGGTGGCAAAACCCACAGTCGCAACGCTGCCGCTGAAAGAAACCATTTCCATTAAAGCGGCAATCAAACCGAATGCTAACAATGAAATTACCAATAACTGCGAATATATGGTGGTGCCAAAGGAACTGGAAAGTTTGCTAAACAGCGAAGATGCGCGCAAGGCAAAAGATATTGTGGTGGAAATGCCGGATGAAATTCTGCAAAGTTCGCAATATATTGTGAATATCCGTACAATCTATTTCCGTACCATGGATCAAAAGGAAATCAAGAATATCTATTTCAACACCCCCTATGGAACGGTGGGAATGCTGATTCCGTCGTTTTTACGCACCAAGAGTCTGGTAGATGGAGAATTGAAATTCGTGGTTTCGGGCGGAGAAGGCAGTCTCCGTGTCAGCGCTTTTCTGGACGGAACGGTTTTAGAAGGCGTAAAAACAGGACGTATCGCTAAAATTGCGATTCCCTATGAGACGCAGACACCGGATAAGATTGTTATGACACACACACGGGGAGACGCTACTTATAAAATTCCGCTGTCTTGTTATTTGGAGAAGGAAAAACTCGTCTATGCGATGTATACCGAATATGGTAATTTTGCAGTCGAACAAAGTGGCAGCAGCACCTTCACAGATTTGGATACAGTGCAGTGGGCGCAGGAATCCATTGCACTTTTGGCAGATAAAGGCGTTATCAATGGCGTGAGTGAAACAATATTTGCACCGGATAATCAGGTAACGCGGGAAGAATTTGCAAAAATGCTGGTGGAAGCCTTTGGACTTTTGCTGCCGGAGGCAGATAGTGAATTTACAGATGTGGAAAACGGCAGTTGGTACGAACCTTATGTAGCGTCCGCAACCAATGCGGAAATTACCAAAGGAATCAGCGAGACAGAATTTGGAATCGGACAGCAAATCAGCCGCGAGGACATGGCGACAATGGTAGAACGCGCGATGGTAAACGTGGGACTACATCAACCGCAAGATACAACGGATGATATCGTGATTGGCGATAAAGAAGAAAAATTCCGGTTTGCGGACGACGACCAAATCGCTTCCTATGCAAAAGACGCCGTCTACCGTATGCAAAAAGAGGAGATTCTGTCCGGTAAGGAAAACAATTTGTTTGACCCGAAAGGATATGCAACGCGGGCAGAAGCTGCAAAAATCATCGGGCTGGTATTCCGGCAGATGTTGCAGCAGATTCAGCCGGACTAAAAACGATAGAATAGTAAAGCGGTTGTGTATTTTACTATGCAGGACTGTCCGGAACAGAAAAATTTTAATCAGGATATTATGATGCATATCACCGGCGCCGGTCTGAATCGGCGCCGGTTTTGCTTTTGGAAAATGAAAAGAGTGCAAATTGGAATGAGTGCATATAAGTGGATGGGTTTTGTTATAAGGACAAATATCACAGGCGACAGATGAACCATAAAGTGAAATAGATTAAAAATAATTTAGTTTGTTCGTAGAACATTTACATATTGTTCATAATTTCGCAAAGAATATGATGTATGATACATACATAAGATGAATCAAAAGAAAACGGAGGGATTCATATGGCAGATTTTAATGATTATAAATGGTACAGTGATGATTACGAAAAAAGCCGCGGACAAATGCAAGATGGTAATGCCGGCGGAACAAATCACACAATATATACAGAGACTGTTATTCCGAAAAAGAAAAAACGGACAAAAACATGGATTGCATCAATTGCAGGTATTATGGCAGCAGTGGTATTGGTTGGCGCTGGTGCAGTCGGCTATAAATATTTAGGTGGCGGACAAAACGCAGCACCGGGCGGCAGCGAGAATCACTTAGCAACAGACCCCAACACTTCTTTCCATTTTGAACAACTCACCAACGGTGAACAAAAGGCAATGAGCGTTGTGGATATTGCAAAAGAAGTTGGACCGGCGGTTGTCGGGATTACCAATACAGCGCAGGTACAATCCTTCTTTGGTATCAGCGAACAGCAATCCAGCGGTTCCGGTGTGATTATCAGCCAGGAAGGATATGTTGTAACCAACAACCATGTGGTAGAAGGCGCAAAAGAATTATCCGTACAGCTGAACACTGGAGAAGAATATGCGGCAAAGCTGATTGGGGCAGACGCACAGACGGATTTGGCGGTGATTAAAATTGAACCCAAAGGAACTTTGACCGTTGCCAAGTTGGGTGAAAGCGCAAAACTCCAAGTCGGAGAATTGGCAGTTGCAATTGGAAACCCGTTGGGCGCAGAATTATCCGGTTCCGTTACCATGGGTATCATCAGCGGTTTGAACAGAACCATTCAAACAGACAGCCGCGACCCCAATAGCACCATGACGCTGATTCAGACCGATGCAGCAATCAATCCTGGAAATTCAGGTGGTGCGTTGATTAACGGATATGGCGAAGTGATTGGTATTAATAACATGAAATATGCAGATGAAAATGTGGAAGGTATTGGGTTTGCCATTCCGATTGATACAGCGAAAACAATTGTCAATGATTTGATTGAAAGCGGCTATGTGAAAGGTCGTCCGCTGATTGGTATTACTGTGCAGGAGGTTACTTCTGACATTGCGTTTAGAAATAACTTGCCGGTGGGACTTTATGTAGCACAGGTGAGCGAACTGGGACCTGCTGACAGAGCGGGTATGCAGCGCGGCGACGTGATTACGGCGGTCAATGGTAAAAAGATTGAGAACAGCCGTGAACTGAATGAAATTAAGAATAATTCTAAGGTTGGCGACGTGTTAACGTTTACGGTTGAGCGCGACGGCAAAAAAATGGATATTGCGGTAACACTTCAGGAGGATAAATCCAGAGCAGCAGTACCGCAGGGTTAATTTGCTCCCCCAATTTTTAATATATATTTTAGCTTGGCAGGATCCCCTTTTTCCTGCCGGCTGCACGAAAATGCACAGTCCCATTTGGTTGGCTGTGCATTTCGTGTTGCATTCCAAAACTGGTACAAGACAGCATGAAATGCAAAAAATCAATGAGACGGGCAACTTTTGTCATGGGCATTACAGAATATTTTTTAGGCAAAAGACGTATGTTTTTAGGAAACCTAAGTGTTTCACTTCATGGCGAGGGTGTGGTATTCCCCATGAGATGCAGCAATGACTGCTGCCGGAAGAAGAGGTCGAGCGGCTATGGTACCCTCTCCCACAAAAGGCGTATGCGCTCTTGGGAGGGAGAGTAAGCAAAGGAGAGTCGAACCGCGTGCGGTCTCCGAGGCAGATTTCCTTGCCTACTACGTTAAAATCACTTGAAATACGCTAGTATTCCCGCGTGCTTTTGCCTTGTCGGCAAAAAAATCTGCTATCGGAGACTTCAAAGAACCGTTGCGCGTCAAAATTTTTTGCAAGGCAAGGAAAAGGTTCCTTTGCATACTGGGCGTACGCGTGCCACGGAGTGGTATGGAAAGCGGTTCGTGGGCGTTGCATTTGCATAAAATTTTTCGCGCACGGCACATGTGGTTCGACTATCCTTTGCTTAAGAGTACCGGAAAAGAAAAGGGAACTTTTTGGCAGACGGGAGCGTCTAATAAAATGTGAAGCGGGAAACGAGATATTTATTTTTAAACCCGCGCCTAATTTGAAACAGAAAGGGATGAACGGTATGAAAAGAATTGTAGCGGTCGTATTGTCGTGTATGATGTGCTTTGGCATCATGCAAAGCGCATTTGCTTATACGGATGTGCCGGGCGATGCAAACTATGGAGAAGCCATTGAAGTATTATCGGCTCTCGAGATTTTAAAAGGAGACCCGGAGGGAACGTTCCGTCCGAGTGATACGATTACAAGAGCAGAATTTGCCGCGGTGATTTGCCGTGCATTGGGACTTGGCGATGCGGCGATTGGTATCGGCGGCAGCACAAAGTATTATGATGTGCAACAGGGACATTGGGCAACCGGATATATCAATATGGCGACGCAGCGGGGCATTATCAACGGAGACCCGGAAGGGACATTCCGTCCGGAAGACCCTGTACTATATGAAGAAGCGGTAAAAATGGTAGTGGCGGCGCTGGGGTATACGCCGGCGGCAATGCGGGACGGCGGATATCCGACAGGATTTATCACCATTGCTTCCCAAGAGAGAATTTTGAAAAATGTCACAGGAACAAACGGCAGCCGTGCACCGCGTTCCATGGTAGCGCAAATGACATTCAATGCGCTGGAAGTGCCGATTATGGCGCAGACATCGTTCACCCAAGGCGCCGGTTATATTACATATGAAAAAACAGACCGGATGTTGCTTGACAATCTGGATGTAGAAAAAATGGAAGGTACGGTTGTGCAGGTACCCGGTTCCACTTCAAACCGTACGGAGAAAAACCAAATTACTTTTGACGTAGACAGACGTTATGAATACATTAATGGAAACCGCGTGTATTATAACGTGCAAAACTTCAATCAGAAAATGGATGTTGGCGAAACAGATGCAATGAATTATCTGGAATCCTATTGCAGCGTTTATGTGCGCGGTATGGACGAAGATGAAGCGGTTATTATTGCGATTTATCCCAAGAATGGCAAAACCACGTTCATTGAAATTGAAGATATCAACATCAACACAATGAAACTGGATGAACTGACGACGCGGGGACGGTTATATTATTATGACAAAAGTTATTCCTCCTCACGCGAGCAGAGCGTATACATTGACCAGTCCCAGATTACCTATTACTATAATGGGACAAAAGAAACCGGTGCAACGATTGATGATATCAAAAACCGGCTGGACAAAGGAATTAACGGCGTAATCCGTCTGGTCAATAACGATAATGATTCAGAATATGACGTTGTTTTCATCTATGACTATACGGATATCGTTGTGGACGACGTCAATTTGAAAAACTACCGTATTTTAGGAAAGAACAATGGCGGCAGCCTGTATCTGGACAATACAGAACCGGATGCATGTTTCACCATTGAGAAAAACGGACGAGAAATTGAACTGAGCGATATTCGTAAGGACGACGTACTCAGCTACTATGGTCGCGTAGAAGACCGTAAACTGTTGTCCGGTAAAGTGATTGTATCGCCCAACAGCGTTGTGGAAGGGTCCATCACTTCTTATTCGCCGGATGACCACGAAATTGAAGTGGACTATGAAAAGTTTGAATATAAACCGGAAAATTTCACGGAACGCGATTTGAGAGTTGGAAGCTATGGTATGTTCTATCTGAACTTCAGAAATAAAATCATTGCTTCTGATACCAAGATTATGCTGTCCAACACCAAATTCGGTTTTGTCACAAAAATCGGAACAGGCGGCGGCATATCGAGTTCTCTGGAAGCAAGAATGCTGACGGCTGACGGTAATTGGGTGACCTACAACTTTGCGAACAAAGTTATCGTAAACGGTGAGGATAACTCCATTAGCGCGACAAGTCTCATGGAAGACGGCGTATGGAATCAGTATAAACCGGCAGATTGGAACTGCACGGAACCGGTGACCAATGTGAGAAAAGTATATTCTCTGGTAACCTATACAATGGATTCCAAAAACCAGATTAAACGAATCAACTTTGATTTGGCGAACACCAACGTCACAGGAGACGACTATCAATATAAAGCATTTAGCAATTCCTACAATGCAGCAGCAGAAAGTCTTGGCGGCATTTATACAACAGGCAGCACACTCATCTTTGACGTGCCGCAGAACAACCGCTACAATGCGAACGAAAACGACATTGTTTTGGGCAAAGCAGATGCATTGATTGACGACATGACCTATAGCGGTAATGCGTTCATTGACAGAGATTCCAGAGAAGCGCTGGCAATTGTCGGCAGCAATCTGGTGGGCAACATCAACTATGCACAGCCTGTGATGGTTGTCAGCGGCGTGAAAACGGTTGCCAGCGACGACGGCGATGTGGTTGCACTGAGCGGCTATCAGAATAGTGAAGCGGTCAGCGACGTACGCTACGAGAGATCTGAGATAACCATTCACAATGAGACCGGTATCAGCGGTGTGAGCGGTATTCAGAAAGGCGACGTTATCACGTATACAACCTTGCCAAACGGCAGAATCAAAGACGCAAGCATACTTTTCCGTCCGTCTACCATGATCGTACAAGATATGGTGATTAACCGCAACACACCGAGCGGTGCAATCACGTATATCACAACAAATGATTCAGCGAGAACGACATTCCTGTATGGTCTGGTTCGTAAAATCAGCGGTCGGAGACTGGATATCGCTTACGACGATACCTATGCGGAAACAGAATCTTTTGCAGTGAAATCGGGCGTTAATGTTGTCATGTATGATGGCATCAACTATTCCAATGCAAGAGTTGCAATGGCGGATATTGGCGACATTGATACAGACAGAGACGCGGATAATTCACCGGCGAGCGACAGCGGAGAATTTGTCTTTGCAAGAGCAGAAGACGGCATTATCATGGACGTTCTGATTGTAAAACGTGACGAACGGTATCGTGACGACGGCGCATCAACACTGAAATCCAACGATGCAACGCTGAAAAATATCACGGTGGAAGGCGTCACTTTAAATGAAACATTCTCACCGAAAGTAACAGAATATACAGCGACAGTGGAAAACGAAGTGGAAACGGTAGCAGTCGGCGCGGCTGCAAACCATGCCAACGCGGTTATCTCCGGCACCGGAGATAAAACGCTGACAGTAGGCGAAAATGTGATTCCGATTTCTGTGAAAGCGGAAGATGGAACAACAATGTCATATACATTGACGATTACGAGAAAAGCCTCTAGCAATGCAAATTTGAGCGCAATTCAAGTGAACAGCGGCGTAGTAACGCCGGCATTTGACGCAAATGTGCTGAACTATACCTGGACGGTAAGCAATGCAAACGGCATTCAGATTACAGGACAGCCTGCGAATGAAGGGGCAAAGGTCACAGTGACAAATGAATTGGTGCGGGAAACACCGGTCTATCACATCAACGTGACGGCACAGGATGGAACAACGACAAAAACGTATATCGTTACATTGGCAGTGGACGCTGCGATGAGTTCGCAGCCCACGCCGATTCCGACACCTACGCCGACACCCACACCGATTATTATCGTTTCGCCTACGCCGGTTTCTACGCCGACTCCGACTGTAGCGCCCACGGTGACACCGACGCCACTACCGACTGCAACGGCGACGCCAACCGCAACGCCTACGCTGGCACCGTCGGTAACGCCTACGCCTACTTAAACACCAACACCTACAGCGACAGCAACAGCAACAGTAACGCCAACGCCCACAGCGACCGCGACACCTACGCTGGCACCGACAGCAACACCCACGGCAACCGTGACGCCGACACCTACTGCAACAGCAACGGCGACACCAACTTCTACGCCTACGGCAACTCCTACACCGACTGCGACACCTAAACCGGCAGTGGCGTCGGATGTTCAGGTGGATACCCGTGCGATTGGAAAAGCGGCGGGCACGCTGATTCAGATCAATGGTCAGAACTATGAAGTTGGCTATAATGTATTTGGCAGTGTCCGTGAGGCGATTGCAAAAGTAGCGGCAGGCGGATTTGTCACCATTGGCAATGGTGTCTATACAGAGGACATCTATTTGAACCAACAAGTAACGGTTCAGGGCAGCAGCAATGTTTTTCTGAACGGAACCGTATATATCACGGCAAACAATGCCACAGTGAAAGGTATCAACATTGTGTATAACCGCAGCGCAAGCGGTGAAAACGGAATTGTGATTGGCGGCAGCGTCAATCCGTCCTCGCTCACCATCCGCAATTGCACCTTGCTCAACGGCGGAAAATCCACCGGTGTAGCGCTGGTGAACAACAGCGGCAAAGCATTTCAACTGGACAGCAGCAACAGCGGTGCGCAATAACAATGACAAACTGATCTTCTTATTGATATCATATATCGAAAAAGCAGCGGAACCCTTCGGGGAACCGCTGCTTTTTTGTGTGCAGTGAAAATTAGGAAAAGAAAACGCACAAAACATTCTCTGCATAATATACTAATAGTGAGGTACAGAATCAATAGAAAACAGAAGGCAGAAATCCTTCGGATAAATAGAAGAAATTAACGGAGGTTGAATCAACTTGAGCAATTCGTGTATCCCTTTAAACCGTCTCAGACCGGGATCACAAGCAAAGATATCAGCATTGGACTTATCGGGAAATATCCGGCGGCGTATATTAGATTTAGGTCTGGTTGCAAACACACTTGTGGAAGCAATTGGGAAAAGTCCGTCCGGTGACCCGACTGCGTATTACATACGCGGCGCAGTTATCGCGATCAGAGACGAAGACGCATCCAAAATTATTGTCGAGCCGGTGGAGTAGGTATAATATTCTTTAGCTGCAGTTTTGGGAATACTAAGATTAGTAAACCGCTTGCGGGCAGACAATAGAAAGAGCTTGTATAAGAGCGGGTAAAACAAATCAAATTTTACCCGCTTTTTTTCATAAAGATGACAGTTGTCAGCAGTGGATGAAAGGGATACAAAATGGCTTAAGAACTATAAAAGCGGGAGGGAGTTTATGGGTCTTACAGCAAATTCCATGGGAGCGGCGCTGCTCCAGGATGATTTGAATACCATACGTAAGACAGACGATGACATTGTCATTGCGCTTGCCGGCAATCCCAATGTTGGAAAAAGTACCGTGTTTAATGAACTGACAGGTATGAACCAACATACGGGAAACTGGCCCGGAAAAACAGTGGCAAGCGCGAGAGGAAATTATACCTATTGTGACACGGTACATATTATGGTAGACCTACCGGGAACTTATTCGCTGATGGCAAGTTCCGCAGAAGAAGAAATTGCGCGGAATTTCATTTGTTTTGGCAATCCGGATATCACGGTGGTTGTGGTGGACGCTACTTGTTTGGAAAGAAATTTGAATCTGGTATTGCAGACGCTGGAAATTACAGAGCAGATGATTGTCTGCGTAAATTTGATGGACGAAGCGGAAAAAAAGAAAATATCCATTGATTTGGAGCGGCTCTCCCGCTTGCTGGGCGTTCCGGTGATAGGAACCAGCGCAAGAAGCGGAAAGGGGCTGGAAGAGCTGAAAGAATGCATTTTCCGGCAAGTGCGGCAGCGCGAGGAGAGAATACCGCTGCGGCTCGCTTATCCGCCGGAGGTGGAAAACGCGATTGACGCTTGTTTGCCGGCAGTGGAGAGAGTGGTAGGGAAACAGCTTCCGGCAAGATGGCTGGCACTGAAATTACTGGACCAAAATCAGCAGATGTCGGAGGAAATAGAAAAGTATTTGTCCATTGATATCGGACAGCAAACGGCATTGACAGAGACAGTGGAACAGGCGCGGAAAGGATTGCAGCAAAAAGGAATTGACGCAGTGAAGCTGCGGGATATCATTGTCGGAACGTTGGTAGACCAGGCGGAGGTGCTGGCGCACCGTGTTACCTCCTATGCGAAAAGAGACTATAACGCGACCAGCAGGCGGATTGATAGGGTGATTACGTCCAAACGATATGGTATTCCCATTATGATTGCGCTGCTCGGAGCAATTTTATGGCTGACGATGACGGGAGCAAACTATCCTTCCGCGGCATTGTCGGCGGCGTTTGGGTGGCTGGAGGAACAACTGACTGTTTTCTTTGCGTGGTGCCACGCGCCGGATTGGCTTTATGGCATTTTGGTGCAGGGGATTTACCGAACGCTTTCTTGGGTAGTTGCCGTTATGCTGCCGCCCATGGCGATTTTCTTTCCGCTGTTTACTTTGCTGGAGGATTTGGGATACTTGCCGCGCGTAGCATTCAATTTGGATAACTTTTTCCAAAAATCTCATGCCTGCGGTAAACAGGCGCTAACCATGTGTATGGGTTTTGGATGTAATGCAGCGGGCGTTATTGGTTGCCGCATCATTGATTCGCCCAGAGAACGGCTGATTGCAATTTTGACGAACAATTTTGTACCCTGCAACGGCAGATTCCCGACTTTGATTACGCTGATTACCATTTTCTTTGCAGCGTCCTCGCTCGGCGCGTTTCAAAGTGTGACGTCTGCACTGTTTCTCTGTGCTATCATCGTGTTTGGCGTGATGGTCACTTTGTTTGTCTCTAAATTGCTGTCACGGACACTGCTGCGCGGCATTCCGACCTCTTTCACGTTGGAATTGCCGCCGTACCGCCGCCCGCAGGTCGGAAAAATTATTATCCGCTCCATTTTTGACCGAACCTTGTTCGTGTTGGGGCGCGCGATTGTGGTTTCCATTCCGGCAGGGCTGATTATTTGGTGCATGGCAAATGTGCAGGTTGGCGGCGATTCACTATTGCAGATATGCAGTGGTTTTTTAGACCCATTCGCCCGCTGGATAGGACTGGACGGCGTTATTTTAATGGCATTCATTTTGGGATTCCCTGCCAATGAAATTGTGATTCCCATTATTTTAATGGCATATTTAGCAGGCGGACAGATGGTGGAATATGAAAGTTTGGCAAGTTTAAAAACCATTTTGACAGACAACGGCTGGACGTCTGTGACGGCGTTATGTACGATGCTATTCTCTTTATTGCATTTTCCGTGCGGCACAACTTGTATGACCATCCGAAAGGAAACGGGAAGCATGAAATGGACGGCGGCGGCGTTTTTGATTCCCACTTTGATGGGCATTATTGTTTGTTTTTTGGTGGCGAGTTTTGCAAGACTGCTGGGGATTGGGTAAATCGCCTTTGTTGATGGGAAACGCCATTCATCGTGCAGATTCGACAACATATTGTGGACGCAAAGGAAGGAAATACTTGACAAACTCAATATATTGTGGTATAATGCTTATAGAAACGTTGCGTTGCAAGGTTTAACGGCTTTGCCGTTGCGTGCATGGCACGCCTGTGTTTATTATACAGGAATTGCCCTCCGCAGTTGATGTTTTTGAAATTACATATGGCTGGGGAAGGAGACAGGTATAATAAGGAGCATCTTAAGACAAGGGAGTGTTTGCTGAGTGGCTGATATTAATACAATCCGAAAAGGTATTGAACGCTATAAAGGGAGTTACGTTCGTGTGACGACAAAAGAAGGCAGAAACCGCTGTATCAGCAGAAAAGGGACCATTGAAAGTATCTATCCCAGTTTGTTTGTTGTGCGTTTTGATAAAAATTCGTACAGCGAAGACGAAGTAAGCAGAGTGTCTTACAGTTATACCGATGTTTTAACAAGCAGTGTAAAGCTAGCAGTATATAAGTAGGAAGAACCGGAAATATTTCCGGTTCTTTTTTTGTTGGCGCTGACATGCCGCCTGTTTTGGAGACGGAGGGAGAAACGCTAACAGAGCAAAAAAGCTATGATGGAAACGGCGCGCATAAGATTATCAAAGCCGCTAGCGTTCCTGGTCTGTAGACATCCAACCGCGCAAGTGCAGTAAATCAGCGGGAAAAATATCTAATGTCTCACTGATTTTAAAAAGCATGTCCAGCGACATTGCTTTGGCGATGTTGGGCGCCTCAATTTGCCCGACAAAACTGATTTCACATTGCAGCAGTTTTGCCAGTTCCGCCTGTGTCAAACCTTTTAATCGGCGGTAGTATGCGACATTGCGGCCAATTTGCAGATAATATTTTTCATATTTGTCTAACATGGTATGCATCCTTCCTTTTTCAATGATGTTTTATGATGATTGCGGAATAGTCTGCGCTGCTTCTTCTGTAACAGAAACAAATTGATATCTGAAAGTTGCTGATTTTTAATGCCCGACACAGAAATACGAAAGATGGAAAAATAAACTATTATTAGTATACTATAGATGTGAAGAAAATGCAAGGAATTTATGCATAAAATGCGGAAAATGAAGAAATAATTTTTGTTTTATGTGGGTACAAAAAGATAATATATAACAAACTATTAGTTTTGAATAAGGAATTACAAAACAAAAAGATAATATAACTTTAAATCGTTATTTTCTGACAGTAAATAAAAATGGATTATGTGTGAGAACTTCTGATATTTGGTGAAAGAGGCAAAATACCATTCCGCTGCATAAAGGGTGATTTGCAAGGATTGGCAAATATAATCGGAGAAAAAGGGTTGATTTTTTGGAAAAAGTATAGTATAATAAGGAAACATTGGAAGTGTATTTGAGCGCAGGAGATTTGACGTTCTCATAGGGGAACAGATTCATTCCTGCGTTGAAATAAGCCGTACTAGCTGGGGCGGTAGCGGTGCCCTGTACTTGCAGTCCGCTATAGCAAGGGCGAATTCCTTTTAGAGGGCTATTTTTTTGTGTTGTCGGGCAGGATGCTGCGGCGTTGATGATCGGGTCTTGCGCAATGTGAAGCTGTGAACCTCGTCAGGCGGGGAACCGAGCAGCGATAAGCAGTGTTTCACATGTGCCGCAGGAGCGCCTGGTCGGAGTTTGCTGTTTCTGTTACGGGCACAGTCGTAGTTCGACGAAAGGTGTACGGCTTTTTTATTTGAAAAATGAAGACGGGCCGAACTCGGAAGGAAGGCGGCGGATATGGCTTATCAAGCATTATACAGAAAATTCAGACCAACAACATTTGATGACATTGTCGGACAAAAACATATCACACAAACATTGCGAAATGAAATTTTGATGGGCAGAATAGGTCATGCCTATTTGTTCACAGGAATCCGCGGAACGGGCAAAACGACAACGGCAAAAGTGTTTTCGCGCGCAATTAACTGTTTGAATAATGTAGATGGAAGCCCCTGCAATGAATGTGAGATTTGCAAGGGGATTTTGGATGGCAGCATTTTAGACGTGGTGGAAATGGACGCCGCAAGCAACAATGGTGTGGAGGATATCCGTGAAATTCGTGAAGAAGTCATGTATACGGCAGCGTCTACAAAATATAAAATCTATATCATTGACGAAGTGCACATGCTTTCCACCGGCGCGTTTAACGCATTGCTGAAAACCTTGGAAGAACCGCCGGAACATGCGGTGTTCATTTTGGCGACAACAGATGTGCATAAGCTGCCGGAAACCATTTTGTCGCGTTGTCAGCGGTTTGATTTCCGGCGGATTACCATGGAGGACGTGAAACAGCGTCTGCGGGAAATTGCCGAGGCAGACGGTGCAAAGGTGGAAGATGAGGCGCTTGGCGTGATGGCGCAGCTTTCGGAAGGGTCTATGCGCGACGCTATCAGTACGCTGGATCGCTGTCTCGCGTTTGGCAAAGAACAGGTGACCTATCAAGACGTGATAGATATTTTGGGGATTGCAGGCATTGAGGTAAGCTGCCGTATGATACAGAGCATCGGAAAAGCAGACGTGGCGGGGGCGCTGCATTTGCTGGACGAAGTGCTGTCCAAAGGGAAATCCATTACGCAGGTGGCAGATGGATTGTTGGACGCGCTGCGCAATGTGTTGATTTGTAAAATCACGCAAGGCGCAGAGGCGGCGGTGCCGGTGGACAGCAGTCATATGGCATTGCTGAAAGAGACGGCAGAAGGTATTTCGGAAGAACAGTTGATTCATTGTGTGTCCGTGTTGACGCAAACCGGACAGGCAATTCGCTTTAGCAGCAATCCGCGGATTTTGCTGGAACTGGCGTTTGCAAAAATGGGAATGCCGCAATATGTGGATACGCAGGAAGCATTGGTCAGCAGAGTGGCGCAATTGGAGCAAAAGCTGGAACAAGGTGTGCCTATGGCAGCGCCGGCGGCAGCAACGCCGGTGGCGGCGCAAAAAACAGAGCCGGCAGTTTCTCCCAAAAAAGTGGTGTATGCAGGTCCAATGCATGACAAATGGAAAGAAATCGTGGGCGTGATAAAACAGACGCATAAAGGGCTGGGCGCGGCGATTGGACTTGCCAAGGCGGCAGATGACGGAGAAGATTTGGTGATTCTGCTGGACAAGGAAGATACTTTTGGGCTGGGCGCGATGTTTCTCAAGGAGGAATATCAGAAAATTTTGAGCGACGCCGTGGAACAGGTGTGCGGACGGCGGCCGCGTATGATTAAGACGGAACGGGAATTTGTTTTGGAGGAAAGTGACCAGGCGCTGCGCGAAAAAGCGGAGCAAAAGGGCATTGAAATACAATAAAGCAGCGTTAGCTGCAAAGAGATTGAAAGGAGCATAACAAAATGGGAAAAGGAAAATTTAATGGCTTTCCGGGCGGCGGAAATATGAACAACATGCTGCGCCAAGCGCAGAAAATGCAGGCAAATATGGAAAAAATGCAGGAGGAACTGGAAGCAAAAGAAGTGGAAGCATCCTCGGGCGGCGGCATGGTGACGGTAAAAGTGACAGGGAAAAAGAAATTGACGGAAGTGGTTATTAAACCGGAAGCGGTAGACCCTGACGATGTGGAAATGCTGCAAGATTTAGTGCTGGTGGCAGTCAATGACGCGCTTGCGAAAGTGGACGAAATGACAGAACAGGAAATGGGCAAAATCACCGGCGGAATCAGTATGCCAGGATTATTTTAAAGAAACCGAAAAGGAGATGTAAAAAACTTGTGTTTCTACATCTCCTTTTTTACAGACTCTTTTCACGAGGGAGGAGGAAGGAATCATGTATATTGCACCACTAGACCGTTTGGTGACGGAGTTTGCAAAGCTGCCGGGAATTGGGCGGAAATCTGCGGCGCGGCTTGCGTTTTATGTGCTGAATCAGCCGCAGTCTACGGCGCAGCAGCTTGCAGACGCCATTTTACAGGCGAAAGAACAGATTCACTATTGCAGTATTTGCCAGAACCTGACAGACGAAGACCCGTGCGCGATTTGCAGCAGCGAGCGGCGTGACCGCTCGGTCATTTGCGCTGTGGAAACACCGCGGGACGTGATTGCTATTGAAAATACCAAAGAATATACAGGACTGTATCACGTACTGCATGGCGCGATTTCGCCGATGGACGATATTGGGCCTGACGATATCAAGCTCAAGGAATTGGTGGCGCGCTGCGCCGACGGCGTGCAGGAAGTGATTGCAGCGACAAACCCAACGGTAGAAGGGGAAGCAACGGCGATGTATATCGCGCGGCTGCTCAAACCATTGGGCATTAAAGTGACCAGAATCGCACACGGCATTCCTGTGGGCGGCGACTTGGAATATGCAGATGAAATTACGCTGGGAAAAGCAATTGAAGGACGACGGGAATTGTAAAAAAATAGGAATGTTTTTTGGGCGGGGGACTTTGCTCTGCGGTGGGTTTATTTTGGCAAGAGTTATCCACATGGGAAAGCACGGAAAATCACTTATACACCGACTTATCCACAGGGTGTGGAAAACCAATTGGCAAAAATACAATGGTAAATGGAGGAAAGTAGTTTACATAACTCGAAATTCGTAACCTTTTTGTAACAGAAAAGCCCAGAATTCATAGTTATCCACGAAGTTATCCACATTATCCACGAAGTTATTGCAGGGCGATGTGGATAATGTGGAAACAAAAAAATTCCGAAAAATACAAATTTTCTCTTGCTATTTGCGCCGTTTTATTATACAATAATAAATAATAACAATGCAATCAAGTACAAAAAGATAAATGGAGGTAAAAATATGATTTCAGCTGGAGATTTCAGAAATGGTGTGACATTTGAACTGGAAGGAAACGTTTTTCAGGTGGTGAACTTTCAGCATGTAAAACCTGGAAAAGGCGCGGCATTTGTCAGAACCAAAATCAAAAATGTCATTACGGGTGCAGTTGTGGAACGTACATTCAGCCCGACGGACAAAATGCCAAAAGCACATATTGACCGCCGTGATATGGAATATCTGTATAATGACGGAGATTTGTATTATTTCATGGACAGCGAAACCTATGAACAGCTGCCGCTGGGAACAGATTTGCTGGAAAATTCTTTGCCCTATCTGAAAGAAAACATGATTGTGAAAGTGTTGTCTTTCAAAGGCAGTGTGTTTGGGGTAGAACCGCCGAACTTTGTGGAACTGGAAGTGGTTGAGACAGAACCTGGTTTCAAAGGTGATACGGCAACCGGCGCAACAAAACCGGCGAAGCTGGAAACCGGCGCAACTGTAAACGTTCCGCTGTTTGTAGAACAGGGGAATGTCATTCGCGTTGACACCAGAACCGGCGAATACATGGAACGCGTATAATAAAGGACTGCCGCACGAAGAAGCGGAGAAAGGAAGGCGTTTCTATGAGTTATTTATCCGAACGCATTGCATATCTCAGAGGTCTTTCGGAGGGAATGGGAATTCCGGGAGAAACCAATGAAGGAAAAATGATTGAGGCAATCATTGATTTTCTGGACGACATGGTGGAAGAAGTTCAAATGAGTCAGGATATGCAGAAAGAGTTCATGGAACAGATGGCGGAAGCCTTGGAATTGGAAGACGACGAACTGGACGATATCGAATATTTTGATGTGACCTGTAACCAGTGCGGCGAGGTGTTCGCGGTTGATGAAGATATGCTGCAAAAGGAAACCATTCAATGTCCGAATTGCGGCGAAGAAATTGATATTCAAATTGAAGAAGATTTTGAATGCGGTGGCGAATGCAGCGGCTGCCATGACTGCGACTAGAGGGCTGCGAAAAAGGAAACTGCATGAAGAGCAGATACGAAACATTAGAAAATATAGGTTAGATAGTAAAAACGGCAAAGACAAGGATTCTGTCTTTGCCGTTTTGTCTGTAATACAAAAATATAAGATTCGACTTTTGTTTGCCCCAAAGAAACGAACCTCGTGCAGTTTCCGGAGCAAACTATATTCCACTGACACTCTCTTATGTGAAAGCATATTTATAGATTCCTGTGCGGAAAGCGGCGTTTGCAGATGATTTGAAACAGTTTTATCAAAAGAAAACCGCCAAGCAAAATCGTGGCAAGCCACCAAATACAGATAAGCGCATCATACCACCAAACAAGACCATAGGTGTTTAACAAGTCCGCATAGGCATGTTCCCTATACCAGAAGTATTGCTGTTTATATTGCGCGATAAAACGGTCACTGCCGTAAAAGATATTTCGCAGGGTGGGATAAAACTTAGCAATTATGACAGGGCTTTCTTCTGTTTGGAAATCCGCCCGCGCCGTGAACCATTTCAGGGCGGATAAAATGCAATATCCTGCTGCGATAAATTTTTTACTGCGCATCATGACGATACCTCCTTTTCTGCCTATATAATGATGATATCCTAGCCGGAATAGGTTGTCAAAAGTGCGCCGGTCAGGGGATTGATAGTCGCCGTATATTTTTGGTTTGCCGCGTCGGTAAAAATGATTTTCAGTTCCTCTTGATTCAAAATGCTGCTATACGCTATGACAGAGGTTTCGTGAAACGTATATTCGGTTAAAAGAGCAGCTTTTGCGAGGCGAACCGCCTCAGCACTGTCGATTGCCCATTGGTCTATCGGAAGGGTTCCGGTTAAGTTATATCCGCCCCTTGCAGCCGAACGATTTCCTGCATAGACCAGCCGCATATCCGCCGGATTCCATTTGATGGTATGCAGTTTGGGGTTGCGGGAGGTTTCTTTGAACGTGTAGGTAATTACCCCATCTTCTGTTGCGTTCTGTGACAGCGTTACTTCATATAAAGTACAAGGCGTGTCGATATTGTCTTTGACATACTGAACTGCGCTGCTATAGACGGTTTTTATGGAATTTTGCGAAGCCGGCAGGGGAAGAGCGGGATAGTTCTTGCTGCAGCCTGCTATGGAAAAGAGTATACAGAATAGACATATGCTATAACATAATTTGCAGAGCGTCTTCACCGTGCATTCCTCCTAGATAGCATTTTGAATCATGGGGCAGTTGCCGTAGGGTTCCGCGCGGAACCTAAAACCGAAATTGATATTGTTTCAAATCAACACAATATTCTGCGTTCACTGTAACGCCTTCCGCCTCCAATAATTCTTTTTGACGGTCAATGCCGCCAAAGGCGAAGCCGCCGCTTAAATGTCCTTTATGATTCACTACGCGGTGACAGGGAATCACGCCGGGAGCCGGATTCACGTGCAGGGCATTGCCAACGGCGCGGGAGGCGCGCGGTCGCCCGCAGGCTGCCGCAATTTGTCCGTAGGTCATCACGAATCCTTTTGGGATACCGGCTACTGTTTCATAGATTTGCTCGTAAAATGTCATAAATAGATTCCTCCTGAGAATAAAATTCTCCTTTACAAACCGTCATTATTATAGTATAATTTTACTAGAAAATAACATAACTGTCAATGTGAAGGGAGAAGAAAAACAATGTTGTTTCAAAATGAAGACTGTGCGGCAGTAGCGCCGCAGGAGGGCGTCACCCGTAAAGTGCTGGCGACAGGAAAAGATATGATGATGACGGAGGTGTGCGTGAAAGCGCATGTAACAACGCCGCCGCACAAACATGTGCATGAGCAGGTCAGTTATATAGCGAAAGGGTCGTTTGACGTGATTTGCGGCGAAGAAACATTTGTGGCAAATCAGGGCGACAGCATTTGGTTTCCGTCGAATGTGGAGCACGGCGTGACAGCGCGGGATGAAGATTCCATTATTATTGATGTGTTTAATCCCATTCGGAAAGATTTTCTATAAACATTCGGCTGGCAGCGAAAAAACGCCCGGTACAAACCTGTTTTTGTGCTGGGTTTTCGTTTTTTCATGTGTCTATGCTCCCATAGGCATATTCGACTTTTGTTTGCCTAAGGAAAAGGACGGAAAAACAAGTCTTCACTTGACGAATCATAGCGAGTTGGCATATAATAAATATAAAAGCGGAACCATAGGAGATAGGTTATGAACATTGGCACATTGCAGCTCGAAAACAACGTGTTTGTCGCCCCCATGGCGGGCGTGACGGATTTGGCATACAGAACCATATTACAGGAAATGGGAGCGGGAATGCTCTACACGGAAATGGTCAGCGCAAAAGCTTTATATTTCGGCGACAGAAAAACAAAACAGCTGATGCAGGGCGGTACAGAAAAAGCATGGGGCATACAGATTTTCGGCAGCGACCCGGCGGTGATGGCGTATGGCGCGCAGATGGCGGAACAGACGGGCTGTCGTTTGATTGATATTAACATGGGGTGCCCTGTGCCCAAAGTGGCAGGTAACGGCGACGGGAGCGCATTGATGAAACAGCCGCGGCTGGCAGGGCAAGTGATGGAAGCGGTGAAACGGGCGGTAAGCGTTCCGGTGACGGCAAAAATCCGCAGCGGCTGGAATGCGCAGCAGGTGAATGCAGTGGAAGTGGCGGCTGTTTTGCAGGAAAGCGGCGCGGATGCAGTGACGGTGCATGGGCGGACGAGAGAACAAATGTATCGCGGCAAAGCGGACTGGAACGTGATTGCGGCGGTGAAAGATGCGCTGCGCATTCCGGTCATTGGCAACGGTGATATCATGGAAGCGGACGACGCGGCGGCAATGCTTGAAAGAACGGGCTGCGACGGCGTGATGTTGGCGCGCGGCGTGATGGGAAACCCATGGCTGGTGCGGCAATGCTTGCAGAAATTAAACGGACAGACGCCGGAGACGGTGTCGGCGGACGCGCGGGTGGCAATGGCGTTGCGCCATGTCAAACTGCTGGCGGACACCAAAGGAGAAAAAATTGGTATTTTGGAGTCGCGCAGTCATCTCAGTTGGTATCTGAAAGGACTGCATGGGGCTGCACAGGCGCGTGAGCGGTTGAACCGTGCCGGTTCGGTGCAGGAGATAGAGAACATTTTGCAAACGGTTTTGCAGGAACAAACAGCGTGAGGAGAAGAAAATGAAACAGTGTCGTTTTGCATGGATATATCGGATTGCCGCAATGCTATGCTGCATTGTTCTGTTCTGCGGCTGCGCAAAAAAATTGCCGGATCAGACCTTTTATGCACTGGATACGGTGATTGAGTTGCGGCAGATGGAGGGCGCGGCGCCGGAGACAGTCCGGCAGGCGGAGCAGCGAATCATAGAACTGGAAAACCTGTTGAGCTGCCACAAAGAAGGCAGCGATGTTTGGCGCATCAATGAACAGCCCTATGGGCAGCCGGTACAGGTTGCGCCGGAAACATATGCCCTGTTGCAGCGCGCCAAAGAAATTTCTTTGAAAACGGAGGGGCGTTTTGACGTGACCATCAGGCCGCTGTCGGACTTGTGGAACGTGAAACAGGCGGAGAAACCGCCGGCGGAAGCGGAGATTTTACGGGTAATGGACAGCGTGGGATTTCCCAATTTGACATTGACCGAAGACACGGCGGTGACACGGCTTTCGCCCGATACACAGGTGGATTTGGGCGGTATGGCAAAAGGCATGATTGCAGATGAAGTGAAAAAATTGCTGCGGGAAGCGGGTGTGCAGCGCGGCATTATTGATTTGGGCGGCAGCATCACGCTGATTGGTGAAAAGGAAAACGGAAAACCGTGGACAGTGGGCATCAAAAATCCGTTTCAAACGGGAGAATCCTATGCAAAATTGGCTGTCGCGGACACTTCCGTTGTGACTTCGGGCGGCTATGAACGCTATTTTACTTATGAAGGGCAAGACTATCACCACATATTTGACCCATATACAGGCTATCCGGCGGAAGCGGGACTGAAATCGGTCACGGTGGTGTCGCAGGACACGGCGCTGGCAGACGCACTGTCCACGGCGGCATATGTGGGCGGCAGAGAACGCGCATTAGCTTGGGCAAAAGCGTATGGCGTGGAGATGGTGTTGGTGGATATGGATAAAAAGGTTTGGATAACCCACGGTCTGCGGGACAAACTAACGATATTGGACACGACATTTCAGATGATGGAGGAATAAAGCAATGTATGATGTAGTGATAATCGGCGGCGGTCCGGCGGGCATGAGCTGCGGGCTTTATGCAGGCAGAGCGGGCATGAAAACCATGATTATTGAAAAAATGTTTTCCGGCGGACAGATGAGCACCACAAATGAAGTAGAGAATTATCCGGGCGTGGAAAATGTGATTTCCGGCGCGGAACTGGCATATAAGTTTGAGAATCAGGCGCGAAAATTCGGTGTGGAATTTTTAAATGCAGATGTAACGGGCGTCCAGTTAGAGGGAGCGGTGAAAAAGATTGTCACCAGTCAGGAAACACTGGAAACAAAAACCGTTGTATTTGCTATGGGAACGGTTGCGCGCAAGCTGGGCCTGGAGGACGAAGCGCGGCTGACCGGCAAAGGCGTATCCTACTGCGCGACATGCGACGGCGCGTTTTTCCGCGGCAAAGACGTTGCGGTTATTGGCGGCGGTGATACGGCGCTGGAGGATGCACTCTTTTTGAGCCGGATTTGCAGCAAAGTATATCTGGTGCACAGAAGAAACGAATTTCGCGGCGCGAAGGTGCTGCAAGACCAGGTATTGCAAACGGAAAATATTGAAATTTGCTATCAGATGGTGGCGGAAAAAATTCTGGGAGAAAACAGTGTGGAAGGCGTGGTCTTGCGGCAAGTGGAGAACATGGCGCAGCGGCAGCTTACCGTGCAGGGGATTTTTGTAGCAGTGGGCAGCGACCCGTCCAGCCAGCTGGTACAGGAAGTATTGGAATTGTCAAAGGGAGGATATATTCTCACAGATGACACCATGCAGACCAGCATACCGGGCGTATATGCAGCAGGGGATATTCGGGAAAAGCAATTGCGGCAAATTATTACGGCAGCCAGCGACGGCGCGATTGCCGGATTCAATGCGGCGCTGTATGCAGCTAAATTTGTACCTTATGCCTAGGCGTAGAAGAAAACGGGAGAAAGAGGGACTACCTATGATTTTGCTGAAAAACGGACGTATTTATACCATGGCGGGAAAAACGTATGAGAATGGTTATGTGACAATAGACGGTGGGAAAATAGCGGCAGTGGGTGCAATGGAAACGCTGCGGGAGACGGAAAGTTCTTTTACGGAAGTACACGATTGCACAGACTGTATTGTGATGCCGGGCATGGTAGACGGACATAACCACATTGGCATGTGGGAGGACGGTTTGGGATTTGAAGGGGACGACGGCAATGAAGATACAGATCCCATTATGCCGCATTTGCGCGCGTTGGATGCAGTGAATCCACTGGACAGAGCCTTTTCCGAGGGACTGCGTGCAGGTGTAACGACTTCTGTGACAGGACCGGGCAGCGCGAATGTGCTGGGCGGACAGTTTGTGGCGCTAAAAATGGCGGGCAAATGCGTAGACGATATGGTGGTGCGTGCGCCGGTGGCGGTAAAAGCGGCGTTTGGGGAAAATCCAAAATCAACCTATCACGATAAAAACCAGACGCCCACCACCAGAATGGCAACGGCGGCGCTGCTGCGGGAAGCGCTGATAAAAGCAAAAGAATATAGCCGGACGCTAGCGGAATATCAGGAAAATCCAGAGGAAGCGGACAAACCGGAATATGACATCAAAAGCGAAAGTTTGCTGCCGGTATTGGATAAAAAAATTCCATTGAAAGTACATGCGCACCGCAGTGACGATATGTTTACGGCGCTTCGGATTGCCAAGGAATTTGATATTAAAATCACGCTGGAACATGCAACGGAAGCGCATTTGATGACGGAATATCTGGACGGCACGGTTCCGATTTTGGTCGGACCGCTGCTTTGCGACAGAAGCAAACCGGAACTGCGCAACCTCACGCCCGGTATTGCCGGTATATTGGAGGACGCAGGGCTTGCGCCTGCCATTATCACAGACCACCCTGAAATTCCGGTGCAATACCTGCCGGTCAGCGCAGCAATTGCTGTGCGGGAGGGAATGCCATATATGGCGGCGCTGGAGGCGGTGACAATCCGTCCGGCGCAGTATACCGGAATTGCGGATAGAGTAGGGTCGCTGGAAGCGGGAAAAGATGCGGATATCGTTGTGTTTGACGGCGACCCGCTGGCATATACCAGCAAGCCTGTCATGGTTTGGCTGAATGGGAAACAGGTCTTAGTATAGACACAAGAGAGACGAAATGCAGAGCGTAAAAGGATTTGACATATAAAAAAGACAGCAATGGAAGAAGACAGCAAGGAGCAGCGTTACATATGAGATATCTGGTGCCTATATTTGGGTCACGCGTACAATTTGAATTAGATGAAAAAACAAGGCAGCTGATTGTTCATCGGGAGTTTTCCAGTATTGCATTTGATGTTGAGATTGGATTAGAACTGCGCGGCGGACGCAAATATCGGCTGCTGAGTAGCAGTGCGCCGCAGGAGGTAGTCCCCTGTTTTACGTTAGAACAGGGAGCAGGCTGTTTGACAATGGCAGGTTATGACCCTGCATCAGGATTGCGGCTTACCTGTATGGTGAGTAATACGTTTGAAGCAGGAAATGAAAAGGCGTCCTGTGTGCCGGCTGTTTTGTTTGAATGCAGGGCGGAACGGGTGAGAAAAGAGCCGGACAACGTGGCGGGCAATATTTTTTTCAGAATCAATCCCTGTAAAGGAAAAGTGGATGTGGAAAGCGCGATGCGGTTAATGGTGGGATACTATGTCAGCGGCGCGTCCTATAATCCAAACTACGGTCTGGATGAACAGAACCGGTATGAAATGATACGCGTGCGAGACCACATTTTGCCAACGCGCGGAAAAGTGAAAGGTAAAGCGATTAAGCAGCCGTTCTTTTTTCAGTATGGCAAAGAGGTGGATACCATGCGTTTTGTGTGGTGTATGCATGATCCGGTGGAACGCTATTGTATTCGCCGCTGTGCTAGTCAATATTTTTATAATCGCTTTTTTAAGAGCATCTATCAGGTAGAGGAATATATGGTAAAAGAGGAGTGGAACCTACGGAAAAAACGCGATGCAATGTTGCTGCATGGGCGTATATCTTCCGGTGGGAAACGGCTGAATGAAATTATGGCATATGCGTTTAACACTTTGGTAGGCAGTGTGGGATATTATTTAGAAAATGAAAAAGATAAAAGAGTGTTGCAGTTCGCGCATCCGGACGGTTCCTATAATCATTTCCATACACAATTTTATATGTTGCCGTTTTATAAGGCGTGCCAGCCGCAGTTGCTGCGGGAGATTGTATTAGAATGGCGGCAATTCCGTATGGTAAAAAAGGTCGGGGATAGGGAAATTTTTGTGTTTCCGGACGGGATAGGATCCGGATATAAAATTGATCCGCAGCCGCCGGAAAAAATAAACGCAGCAAACAGTATCTATTTTATCTTATATTTTTATGCCATTTATAAAATGGAAGCGGATGAAAATATTTTGTGGGTGAACCGCAATTTTTTAGATAAAGTATTTTCGTTTATTTTTTTGGAGTTTAAAGACCTGCAATATATGGATTTGTTTTCTACCATCGGAAAATTTGAAATAACAGAATATTTACCGTTTTCTGTTTTGACGAAATTGAAAATGGTGCTGCGCATTATCAAAGAACTGGTTTATTTATTGGAAATGCAAAAAAAAGATGCAGCGTATCTGCCGCGTTTGAATGAACTGGAGAAACTGGTGCAGAAAAAAATGCATTTGGCGTTTTATAAGATTCCGGAGGAACTTCCATATTATGATATTTCTGATATGGTGTACTACCAGATAACATTCCGGAATGAAAATGTATGGGGAATAGAAAAAGCGGCAGACTATATCCGTATGGGCTGGACAAAACAATTTTGTCCGCACGGAAAAGGAACCTGTCAGCCGGATGAAGTGCAGGTGATGCACTATTGTCCATATAGCAAGAAGAATCGGGATATTTGTATAGAACACTTTATTTTGCGTGATTTGCTTTTGAGCCAGGGAGAAACGAACTGCTTTGGGAAACTCATTGACTATGAAGCGTGGGTCGGCGCTGAAAAACGGCAAACAGAAAGCGCATATCCATTACCGGAACTTACCGCGTCAGTGGGATATCTGTCGTTCAGGCAATCGGATAAATAAAAAGGCGAAGCGGGATAAGTTTTGTGCAAATTTTCTCTTGATATTTGCCTGCGAAGATAGTATACTAAATAGGTGTGATAAATGAATGGGGATGAAATAATGGAACAGGCAAAAGTAAAATGTGATTGTAAATTTAAAGAAATCACGCTGAAAGATAAAAAAATATTAGATCGGTATTATACGCAGTGCGGATATATTAATTCGGATTGTAATTTTACCAATATGTATATGTGGCAGCAGGAGTTTCATATCCGCTATGCGGTTATTGAAGATTGTTTGATATTAATTGCGCAGGAAGAAAACGGCGAGTGGTACCATACCATGCCCGTCGGCGGCGGAGACGTGAAACATGCGGTTTTAACCATGCGGGAATGTTTAGATGGAGATTTTGCCATAAAGCCGCTCACAGAAGAAATGTGCCAGCGGCTGGAAGAAGCGCTGCCGGGACAATATGTCTTTGAACACATGCGCGATATGGATGATTATGTATATACGCGGGAAAAACTGATGCATCTTTCTGGGAAAAAAATGCATGGCAAACGTAATCATGTCAATAGTTTTAAAAATACTTACGATTATGTATATCTACCCATTACAGAAGAAAATGTGGCGGAAGCGGCAACGTTTGTCTGCCGGCAGATTGACCAGCGCAGCATGAATGCGGAGGGTGAAAAACGGGCGGCAAAACGGTTGTTTGACCACTATTTTGAACTTGGCGTCAAAGGCGCTGTGCTGACGGTGGAAAATAAAATCGTTGCTGCCACTGTGGGAGAGAATCAAAATGGTACAGTGTTGGTTCACATTGAAAAGGCGGATACAGACTATAAAGGTGCCTATGCTGCAATCAATCAATTGTTTATTGAACGGGAGTGGGAAGGATATACGTATGTAAACAGGGAGGAGGATATGGGCATTGAAGGCATTAGAAAGGCAAAAATGTCCTACCACCCTGATTTGATGGTGGAAAAATATGTTGCGCATTTACAATAGAAATGCTTGACATTGTGGCATACTTCCGATATACTAAAGAAGTTGAGTAAGCCAGACAATCGCGGGTCGTCCGGCTGAAGGCTGGGCGGCATGAGGAAAGTCCGAGCTCCGCGAACCAAGGGTGCTGGGTAACTCCCAGTGGAGGCGACTCTAAGGAAAGTGCAACAGAGAGATACCGCCGGCATTTTAGCAGCTGGCAAGGGTGGAAAGGCGAGGTAAGAGCTCACCAGCGTTTAGGCGACTATTCGGCTATGTAAACCCCACCTGGAGCAACACCAAAAGCAGAAACCTTAAAATGGTTCTAAATGGTTTCTAATAGGTAGGTGGCTTGAACCGTATAGTAATATGCGGTCTAGATAGATGATTGTCCAATACAGAACTCGGCTTATAGACTTGCTCAACACCAGAAAATATGCGGCTTCCAGGAAGCCGCTTTTTCTATTTGTACGCTATTGCCATTTTTTATGAGTAAGGATTTGTATTTTAGAAAAGAATGATAGGCAGAGTATTCAAAATAAAAAATGGTGCAATAATAGAGAGGGGAGACAAACAAAAGTTGAATCGCTTATGCCTAAACGATACCGGTCGGTTTTGTAATTGGCGGAAAGAAGCGATGGCGGTGAAAGAAAACGGTTGCAGGAAAAGGAATATAATTTTTAAAAAAAGATATTGACAAATGGAAATCCATGTGCTATAATAATGAAGTCGGTTAAAGGTAGTCCTTTTCCGGGCGATTTGCTGATGTAGCTCAATTGGCAGAGCAGCTGATTTGTAATCAGCAGGTTGCGGGTTCAAGTCCCATCATCAGCTCCAGAAAACAGCGGCGGGCGCATTTTTGCGCCCTGCATGTTTCATAAAATTGCATATGGAGGGGTTCCCGAGTGGCCAAAGGGGGCAGACTGTAAATCTGTTGTCTTCGACTTCGATGGTTCGAATCCATCTCCCTCCACCAAAAAAAGACGTCCACTGCTTTGCGGTGGACGTCTTTTTTTGGTGAAAATAGATATAGGATTCAAACAGGCGGAAAAAAACAATATGCCGGTGGCATATTGTCCCGCCGCGGCTCGCGAATCCATCTCCCGTGTCGGAACGGACTTTGCTTCGTTCCGATTTTTTTGCAGAAAAATCGGTTATACGCTTCGTCATTCCTCCTTTTTCGCGAAAAGGCACGATCGGCTCGCCTGTTCGTTTGCAAGCGCGCTCATGATGGCGCGCTGTCGCTACCACCTTTTTGCGATATAGCGCCTACGGCGCAAAGAACCCTATGGTGCGGATTTTTTCTTTTGTATTTTTCATTTTTCAATATTCACCATTTATTAAAGCAGCAAAATTTTTAAATGAATATTGAAGCCGCTGCGCTGATGAATAATGAATCATTGAAAGTTGAAATTCCATAAATATTACTTAAAAATCGTCAGTTTTTTATTTTGAGAAAATTTGTTGTGAATGGATAACTTGTGGTAGTCATGCATGTATGCTATACTGATATTGTTAAAAATGCAGATTGACAAAACAAGCAGAGAGGGCTGATCATATGAAAAGAATTGTATGTAATTTGTGTTTATTTCTTGCATTATGTATTTTATCCGGCTGTGCTAATTTGGAGAAAAGAGATATAAATTTAATAAAAGTAACAGCGCAAACGCCGGAAGAAGCGGTATTTGCGATAAGCGATATATTATTTGAAGATAATGTATTTGATGATATGAGAATAACTGATGTGGAATTGCTGAATTATACGCAGTTAAATAAATATGAAAATTTGACGGAGACAGGAACTGTATATTCATATGAGTTAGTCTATCAATTTAAGACAGACGACGAAAGAATTTTTATAGATAATAAAGTTACAGGTGAATTGGTTGAAACAGGAGTTTGGATTGAAGAAGCAGTTGCTGACAGATGTATTGTTTTATATGAAAATAACGGTACATATTATAGGATTTTATCGAGGGACACGACAGAATTGACAGACGGCTATCATACGACTTATTTTAGATATGAAAATGATGAGTATGGGGGAAGTAACTCGTGTGCGAAAGATTGGCTGGAGTGTAATATTATCAAAGAAATATTTGAAAATGCATATGGTATTCCGGATTTGAAGCTGCGCACAGATGCGACAAGTAATAGTGTTCTTAGAAAATTAATAAGAGATATTGAACTAGAGACTAGACCAGATTATTCCATAGATGTGTCGAAAAGCAAAATGTATCATATGACATATCATGAAGACTTAGAGTGTATATCTTTTAAAGCAGATCTGTATACTTCAGATGGTGAAGAAGTTGTTAAAAATGCAGATTTTTCCTTGTGTTTAGACGGCGGATTTTCTATATATGAAGTGGGTGAGAATAATAAAGATGTTCCTAAGTCTTTGCATTAGTATCTTGGTAGTAGGCGTTTGAGAGACTGACAGTAAAATCGTCAAGCCGAGCATCCAAAATGGTCTTGCATTGGTATACCGCTATACGCTGGACCCTGAATTTTTGGAAATGGGAAAACGGGTGACAAACTATTGTTTGAACCGGCTTCCGTCCGACCATGTCTATACATGGGATTTTATCTTTACCGGAGATGATGACGCGTGAGATTCCTACGCTGCGCCTGTGATTGCCTGTGGTCTGCCGGAACTTGTGGAGCACCTGCCGGAGGGCGATGAACAAAACTGTTATATCAAAATGCTACGGGAGATATGATGCTGTGTTTGGGACGACTATTATTACATGGGAGGTTTACTGCGTCTCACAAAAAATGGAATCCATATTGGTAAAACAATAGATGATCGGCATATAAAATGATGTTTCATAAAAATGACCCGCAGGGGAATGCAACAATCCTTGCGAGTCGTTTTTTTTGTCAAAAACGGAATCAGCGGAAAATGGTGTTATGAAAACAAAATATGAAATAAAACCGGCAACGAATACAAAACAAAGTTGCCGGTTTTATAGCGATTATGGCGCCTGCTGCTTCAAAAATCTTTTCTGACAAGTGTTACAAAGGGATTTATTGCCGACATAAGCATAGGGAAGTTCGGTCACGCCATCGTGTCCTTTGATATAGGAACAATCTGCAAACAAATGATAGACGCGTCCTGTCTTGGCAACATATACGAGGGTGGCGTCATCTAGTTGAATAGATTGAACAACGGGAGCCGGAGAAGGAGAAACAGTGCCAGGTGAAGTTGATGATGACCCGCCGGAGCCGGCAGCAGTGGTATATTGGCTTCCAGGGGATGTTTTGATAGCGGGAGGAAGTGTGTTTTCAGGCGTATCAACACTGTTATGTCCTGCCGACGTTTGATTTGAGGTAGCAGGAACATTTTCTGTAGGTTCCTGGGAATCAGCGCCGAAGGTGAGAATATCGCCAGAGGCAGGGTGCTGCAAAAACTGAAAACCAGAGAGGCAGCAAAGAACAAGTATGAGTGCGCCGATAAATGAAATTTTAACCTTGTGAAATAGGATAAATTCTTTTGTAGAATGCGGTCGCTGTTCTTGTAGCATATAGTGCATAAAAGAATTCGCTTCTTTTTCCAAATAATAATTTCCTTTTCCTAAAATGCAGTCGATGGATTCATGTTCGTTTTTGATATGTCCGATTTCATGCAGCAACAAACGTTGGATTTTGGCTGGGGAAGGTTTGCGTGCCAGATTGATAAAAACGGCGCGGTTCTCTTTGGATTGATAGGTGAAAGATGGAACGCTGCGCGCGTAATCTTCAATATCAGCAACATGAATAATTTGTTCGCCGGTATCATCGGGTGTCGTTTGTGATAAATGCTTACAGTAGGATGAATTCCCACCGTAATAACAAAGTTTCCAGCCGTGACGAGTGAGATAACGTTTGAGCGATTGGTGTGAAATTTGATGGTCCAGTTCAGCAAAAACGGACAGAGCATATTTCTTTTGTAAATACATGATGTTAAAAAAGCCTCCTTAAACGGTATAGCGATACCAGTAGTTCCCCAAGCCCGAGCACCCTTTGCATTGGAAGATTAGGATTGATTGTTTCATATCGTTTGGAATGACCTACAACATAATCTGAACAATTAATCTAAGTTCATGAATAATTCATCCAATTTTTTCTGTTGTTCTTCTGATAAAATACTGGATGCAACTTTACCGCCATAGGCAATTGCCTGCTGTTTCCGTTCCGATTGCAAAAGAATTGCAGCGATTTTGATATCTTTATCCAAATCATCAACATATTGAAAAACCTGTCTGCGGTTTTTTTCATCAAAAGAACGCAGTTTATGCATCATATGCAGTTCCTGATTTGATAAAAGTAAATAGTTTGAAGAGACAGGTTCCATATCAGCGCCATTGAGATATTCCAGTGTGACGCCCAGCCCTTTCGCTAATTTGAAAGCAACATCCAAAGCAACCGTTTTGGAATGACGTGTTAAAATGCTTCGTATGGTGGAATCAGATAGTCCGGAAGCACGCGCTACATCGGGTATACGCATGGATTTTTCTTCCATAACGGCTTGCAATATTTTATAAAATTCCAAATGTGATCCCTCCCTTTTCTTTTTAGTATATCACAATAAATCGCGCAATGCAATAAAAAAGGCAATTAAAATATTGATAAACAGTGCAATGCGTGATAAAATAAAGTCGAAAATTACGCAATATATGAAAAAAATGTAGAATTTTGACGAATTGCGTGGAGAGCGCCGGAAAAGTATGCAAAGCTACAAGTACAACAGCTGAAAACACAGTGTATTAATATACAGTATCTGGTAAGAAGTCTGTTCAGGGGGAAGTTTGAAATAGGGAAGGAGAAACGAGGATTGATGTATGTAGAGATAGAATGTGATGCATGTGGTAAAAAAATGAGGTGGAGTGATATCGTACCAAAATATACAGTGGTATTGTGGGCGCGTAATTGCGGCTGGAGTGTTGGCAGACGGGTGTTGTGCAGAACGTGTAGAGAAAAGGTAGGAAATCGCTATGGGAATTTTTGAAGGGCGCGATGCGCTGGAAGAAAATTATCTGGCATTGTGTATTGCAATTTTATATCCATACGGAATCGGGTGCGAGGAGGCATGGAAAGTATTGTACGGAAAATTAGAAGAACCGATAGTTGCGGCGGGAATATTACAAGATGCGGCTGCTATTTTGAAAAGTAATAAACGAAAGTTGGAGCGTCTACGCGGCGTAATGAACGAGGAATCCTATTGCAAAGCGATATTTATGCAGGAGATTTTGTTGTTCTATGAACAATGTTTAGGCGGCAGAACAGTAGGAGAACTAAAATCGGTTTCATGCGTGAAATGTAATTATTCCGGAAGTTATAAGTGTTGGCGGGAATTTGTGAAATTTATGGGTATCCACACAAAAGGAATAAAAAGATGCAGATTGGGGGAAATAGATACGACCCGCCTATAAGCGTAGTTTTAAAGATGACCATAAAATGAAATAATAAAAACCGGCTGCCTGATAGCAGAATGATTCTGCTTTTGGCAGCCGGTTTGGTTTATGCGCATTAGAATTGCATACAAGAGCAATCGCGCCGGATGGTTCTTATTGTATCAGTCTGCGTGCAGCAGCAACAACAATGGCAGCAGCAGCGGTTTCTACGCCGGCATCTGCAATTTCGGTTGCAGCAGCAACGGGAGCAGCAACAATTACGGTTCATAAAATTACCTCCGCATTTGAAATCAGGAGTACTCCCTACTTCATCCTATGCGCAGTGCTATATTTGCGTGACAAGAAATTAATCATCGCCGCGTAATAAATTGTCAGCATAAGACTGCAATTCTTTTTCTGTATGAATGTTGTCTCCGCGTTTTTGAATGCTGTCTTGTACATAGTCGGGCAGCGACTGAAAATATGCGTTTGCCTGCGGACAGTTATCTATCAAACAAGTGAGGTCTGAATAGTGCTGAGGTCTGTTTTGTGCCATGTCTATCACCTCCTTTTATTGTTAGTATGACAGAAAAAAAGAAAAATACGCGGTGGAACTTCAAAAACATAACAAAATATTGCAAAAATGGATGATGCAGTATGAATGCGAAAATGCATTATCAGAAAATCTGTTTTTGCAGTATTTGCCATGATTTACATATTGCAGCAGACGAAAAACGGTGTTATGTTAAAAACAATATCAGGCGTAAGATTCGATTTTTGTTTGTCTAACTGATTTCCAAAGGAGGCATGTGAGAAAGATGAAAAGAGTAAAATGGGTCATGGGAACGTTGCTTTTGGCGGTCGCTGTCTTTATGGCAGCACTGCCGCTGCCGGCGGCAGCGGAACCGAAAACGAACCTTTGTAACGGAATAGCGTCGCCGACATTAAACGTTGCAACCACCAGCGGGGCAACGGCTGAGGAAAAAGCGGCGCAAAAAGCGCTGCAGGCAGCGGCATTAATTGACGGCGTCTATGCAAACGGAAACAATAATTCCTCTTGGGGTCTGCGGGCAGAATATTGCTATAGTGAGACGAATCCGCCGTCTGCCACGCTGGATTTGGGGGCGGCGAAAAAGGTTGGGAAATGGGTTATTACGGGCGCATCTTCCTATCCCGCAATGGTACCGGCTAATTTTGATATTCAATACAGTGCGGACGGAGAGATATGGCAAACAGCGAAAGAAGTGCGCGGCAACACTGACATGACCTGCACAGTAGAGTTTGCAAATAAGACAGCGCAATACTGGCGGATTGTGATTCATTTTCAGTCTAAAACAAGTGGTGAATGGAGCAAAATCACGGAAATAGAGTTGTATGAAGGCGATGACACGGCAGAGGGGACGGATACCACCACAAACTGGTGCTTGCATCTGCCGCCAACGCTAGATAAAGCGTCAACCAGCGGGGCAACGGCTGAGGAAAAAGAGGCGCAAAAAGCATTGCAGGCAGCGGCAATGGTAAACGGAAAAGTGGAAAACGGATATAACAATACGGCTTGGGGATTGCGGGCGGATTGGCATAAACCGCAAGCGACCGCCGTTTTTGATTTGGGAGATGACAGAACAATCGGGAGATGGGTTGTGACAGGGGCGTCCTCTTATCAATCAAACTTTCCGGTGAATTATGACATTTGCTACAGTACAGATGGCAATCACTATACGACAGTAGCAGAGATTAGAGAAAACGTCAATTATGAAAACACGACATTGTTTTCTAACGTGACAGCACGTTATTGGAAAATGGTTGTTTATTTTAGTACCACAGCAGGTACAGAACTTTACAGGGTTTCTGAAATTGCAATGTATGGTGGGGAGGACGTTGTGGAAGTCATTGAGAAACCAGAGGTGGCAATGGCGAAGCCGGAAAAACTGACGCAGCTTCAGGAGGGAGAAACACTTGCGCTTTCCGCTTTGGCAAGCTGCGAAACAGCGGAAATAGAAAACGTAAGTTTCTATGCAAACGGAACATCTATTGCAGACGCGGCATGGAACAGCGAAGAGAATTGCTGGAAAGCCGTGGTGGAGAATATGGCAGCCGGAGAATATTATATCACTGCTAAGGCGGTCACGGCGAAAGGCGGAGAGGCAGAAAGCGACAGCGTTCGGATTCGTGTTCATGCAAAGAGCTACGCCAACATTGCTTTGCGAAAAGACGTCACAGCAAACCCTGTTAAATCTCCCGACTCAAATCCGGACGCGTTGGCAGACGGCAAATATAATGACGCTACCGGAGATTATAAATGGTTTGCAAACGACAGTCAGGCAAACGGTGCGTGGGCTGAAATTGACTTGGATAGCGGGTTTGACAACATGTTTTTGCTTGGCACCATTAAATTATATTCCGGTTATCCAAACGGCGGCGAACAGATAAGCGATTTCACACTGTATTATCATAACGGCGAAGAATGGATTGAAATTACAAATGTCAGTGGGAACACACAGGAAGTCTATACCTATGTTTTTCAGGCAGAGGTAAAAGCGAGTGCGGTAAAACTTGTTTCAGCGCAAAATGTACGCTTTCGCATACGGGAACTGGAAATAATCGGGAAATTAGATGATACAAAGCTTTCTAAAACAACAACGGTGGCAACGGACGGTGAAGGGCATGAAATTCGAGTTTTAGAAAAAGATACTGTAGTCTGTGCCAAAGCGAATATATCCAGTTCGGATAAAGAAGAAAATGTGGATATATTGTCCCTGCTTGCTGTGAAAGACGGTAATCAAAAGTTATTGACGGCTGCAAGCTGTTCGAAAACAGTGAAAGCCGGTACGTCTGAACCGTTTGAGTTGCAAGCGACAATACCGGAGGGGGAAGGGGTGTATTGTGAAGTGTTATGGTTTGATGCGCATACGCTTGCGCCGCTGTTCCCGAAAAATACTATCAAAAGCAAAGTGCAGAAATACAGCAGCGATGAAATTGTGGTTGGAGTAACAGCGGATACCAGCTTCAATATCTATGTCAAAGGGTCGGATATTTACGGTGCCGATTATGTGCAGTATCCCTTTAAACATATTAAAAATGCCGGTATGAACGCCGATTTATACCGCATTTATAAGGCGTATGCAGTGGAAAGAATAAGCGACACTTCTTTTATACAGACCATTCCTGCGCCGCTGCTCAGTGATGGAGAAGTTGAATTTGCTATATGGGAATTGGAAGATGGTGTACGGGCGGCGGACGCTGTCGGCGGTTTTCATGGAGATGAAAACCTGACGAGTGTTTCTCTGAAACTTGACGGTGCTGAAATTGATTTGAACCAACCTGGATTTTATAAAGGTTCGGTGGTGGAATTTATACAGAATTCCACTTTAAACAGATGTAACAAACCAAAAGAAATCACTGCCTATCATACAAAGACATACACTGTGGACAAAGACGGTGTAAAACTAAATCAAATTGTTGAATGGATTGATTCCGTTGTCCTCGACACATGCCACCCGGGAATGTTTCCGGTCTACCGTACAGATGGTGTGACGCAGGTGACAGAGTTTGTCAAATATCAGTTGGATGGGAAAGATATTATATATGATACAAGAGACAATAAAGAATATTATATGTCGCCGACAGTCGGTATTTACGAAGTAACAATCTATAGTATTTCCAATGGATTCAGCGCCTATATGAAACATATTCCCATAGAAGGACTTGAGAATCAGAAATTTTTCTTCCAGGTACGTCCGGTGGGCGATACGAAAGTTTATGTAACCGCCAATTACGGCGATACGACAAAGCCCGGAGATCGCTATGAATGGACAAATGTTTATAAACTTGACTTGAAATAAGCGGAGGGTGAAGAAAATGAAGAAGGTGAAATTTTTCCAACCATGGGGCGCTGTGTTAGCGGCAATTGTTTTGATAACAGCGTTGTCGATAAGCGCGGCAGCGGAACCGGAAACGAATTTTTGTACTGGAATAGCGCCGCCGACACTAAGTGCAGCGGCAACCAGCGGGCAAACAGATGAAGAAAAAGCGGCACAAAAAGCGCTGCAGGCAGCGGCATTGATTGACGGCGTTTATGCAAACGGAAACAATAATTCGTCTTGGGCGCTGCGCGCGGATTATCACTACAACGAAACAAATCCACCGGCTGCCACGCTGGATTTGGGCGCGGCAAAAAAAGTCGGGAAATGTGTTGTTACCGGAGCTTCCGCCTATGCCGCCATGGTACCTGCCAATTTTGATATTCAGTATAGCACGGACGGAACAGCATGGCAAACCGCAAAAGAAGTACGCGGCAATACCAACATGACGTGTATGGCAGCGTTTTCCAATATAGAAGCGCAATATTGGCGGATTGCCATTCGATTTGAGTCCAAAACAAGCGGCGAATGGAGCAGGATTACGGAAATCGAACTGTATGAAGGTAGTGATGGCGAAGGCGGAGGAAACGAGGGAGGGGAAACCGGCGAGACAGACACTACCACAAACTGGTGCCTGAATTTGCCGCCAACGCTGGATAAAGCGTCGACAAGCGGTGCGAACGACGAAGAAAAAGCGGCGCAGCGTGCGTTGCAGGCAGCTTCATTGGTAAATGGGAAAGTGGAAGGCGGCAACAGTAATACGTCATGGATGATACGCGGAGATTATCATAAGCCGTCGGCAAGCGCGACATTTGATTTAGGGGCAGAGAGAACAATTGGGAAATGGGTCATTACAGGTGCATCCTCTTATAAAGCGCTGTATCCTGTGAATTTTGATATTTTATCCAGCGCGGACGGAATCAGCTATAGGACGGTGACGGAGGTAAGAGATAATGCGGATTATGAAGCAACAATAGAGTTTTCCAATGTTACCGCACGGTATTGGAAATTGATTGTATATTTCACTGCTACTGAGCAATACAGAATCTCCGAAATTGAGATGTATGGCGGGCAGGACGTCTTTGTACCGGTGATACCGCCGGTCGTGACAATGGAGACGCCGGAAAATATGACGCAGATAGAGGCGGGAAATACGCTTTCGCTCTGTGCGCGGGCAAGCTGCGAATCGGCGGATATCAAAAGCGTTACATTCTTGTCCGGCGATACGGTTCTTGCAGAAGCGGCGTATGACAGCGCGGCGGGACTTTGGAAAGCGGACGTTCCGGATGTTGCCTATGGAAATTATACGATTGCGGCGAAAGCGGTTTCGGAGCAGAATGAAGAAACCGTGAGCGAGAGTATACGCGTGCGGGTGCATGGGACAGGTGTTTATAACGTTGCGCTTGGCAATGAGGTGACGCCGAGCGTTGCGAGCAACAAAAACACAAATCCGGGTGCGCTGACTGACGGCAAAAGCGATGACGCCGACGTTCCATTTAGGTGGTATATGAGTGCGACCAACGCCCAAAACGGTGTTTCTGCGGATATCGATTTGGACGGCGGATTTGATAATCTGTATTCCATTGAGTCGATAAAACTATATTCCGGCGACCCCCAAAAGGACTACGAAAGAAAAGTGACGGATTTCACAATTTATACATGGAACGGCGAAAAATGGGAGGAACTCATTAAAGTCACAGAAAATGAGAATATTGAGTGGGAATATACGCTGCCGACTCCGATAAAAACAGGCGGTATCAGGCTTTTTGTGAATCAGAGCAAAGCGTTTGCCGTGAAAGAGATGGAAGTGATGGGCAGACGTGCAGACGGATTGAAAAAAGCGGCGACTGTAGTGACGGACGGCAGTACGGGCAAAGAAATAAAGGCGATAGAAAAAGGGACTGTGATTTGCGCGGAAGCGGAAATTTTGAATGCGGCAACAGAGGGGAGCAAGAAGGCTGATGTGATGTCGCTGCTGGCAGTGAAAAACGGCGACGGCAAAGTTTTGACAGCGGTTTGTGATACTAAAACGGTACCAAGTGGCGCGGCAGAAACATTTGCGCTGCGCGCTTCCTGTCCGGAGGGTGAGGATATGTATGGAGAAGTGTTTTGGCTGGACGCACATACGCTGGAACCATTGTTTCCAAAAAATGTAATACGCAGCAAAGAAAAAATATATAACGAGGACGAAGTTGTGGTTTCCGTCACCACCGCAGGCTTTGATGTGTATCTCAAGGGGACGGATGCGTATGGTACCGATTATGTGAAGATTCCGTTCAAGCATACGGTGAATGAGACGACGAATGCCGATTTATATCGGATTATCAATGCATATGCAGTGGAGAGAACGGGCGATACGACTTTTACACAAACGATTCAGGCGCCGCTGCTCAGTCCTGGAGAACTGGAACTTGCCATGCGGGAGATAGAAGACGGCGTTGTGGCGGAGGATTTTATCGGCGGATATCACGGCGATGAGATATTGTCAAAGGTGACGTTAAAGGTTGACGGAACAGAAGTGGATTTGACAAAAGCTGCTTCCTATAAAGGTACAAAAGTAGAATTTGTGCAGGAGGCCGCTATTAATAAATGCAATAAACCGTCGGAGGTTGTCGCCAATCATACCAAATCATATGTCATTGATAAAACAGGTATCACGTTAGACCAAACGCTTGATTGGGTGGATTCTATTACGCTTACCGCCTTCTATCCCTGCATGTTCCCTGTGTACCGCTATGACGGTAAAACGCAGGTGACGGATTATATTACCTATACGGAGGGCGGAAAGAAAATCGTTTACGATACGAGGGGAAATAAAAGCTATAATATGTCGCCCATACCGGAGGTGTTTGAAGCGACTGTCTACAGCGAAACAAACGGTTATAGCGCCCATGTAAAATATATGCCGAAGGAAGGACTGAGTGACCATATATTCTTCTTCCAAATGCGCGATGCAGGGGACACAAAAATTTATTTTGGCGCGAATATGAACAATGTTCCGCAGGCGGGCGAACATTGGATATGGACAAGTATCTATCAGTTTGATATCAACAAAGATACGATCAAATAAGTGCAGGTTTGCAATATTCAGCATAGCGGCAAGCTATCGAAAACGGTTCATGGCAGAAGCCATGAGCCGTTTTTTGATGTGGAAAATGACAGAATACGATATGAAAAAGAGGGGGGATTTTTGTATAAGTGTTCATAGAGCGGCTATGAAATGAAAAAATAATTGAATCATGGAAAAAATTGTGGTATAATACCTATTAGACGTTTTTATGGAAAAAGAAAATGGTTGTTTCAAAATATCATCATGGAATAAAAAGAATTGGAGAAATGCATATGAATCAGTACCGGTGGGTATATCAACCATATACGCCGCAGTCGCCGCGCGCCGCGGAACTCGCGGAAGAATTTCATATTTCGCCGGTCTATGCTGCTCTGCTGCTCAACCGCGGACTGGAGATAGAAGAAGAATTGCAGGCGTTTGTGCAGCCTACGGCGGAAACACTATCGCCGCCGCAGCTTTTGACCGATATGGACAAAGCGGTTTCCATCATTCGCGAGGCAGTGGCACAGCAGAAAAATATCGTTGTCTATGGCGATTATGACGTGGACGGTATCACCTCCACCGCGCTTTTGGTACAGTATTTGCGCGGAATTGGCGCAAAAGCAGGATTTTATATTCCCAGCAGAATGGAAGAGGGCTATGGTGTCAATGAACAGGCATTGCGGACGCTGGCAGAAAAAAAGGCGCAGCTGATTATCACGGTGGACTGCGGCATCACTGCCATGCAGGAGTGTGACATAGCGCACGAGCTGGGTATGCAAATCATTATCACAGACCATCATGAATGCAGAGAGGAACTTCCGAACGCGGACGCGGTGGTGAATCCCAAACGGTTTGACAATGAATTTCCGTTTGACAAATTAGCGGGCGTTGGTGTGGCATATGAACTGATTGTGGCGCTGGAAAACGGAGACCATCAAAAGGTACTAAACAAGTTTGCAGACATTGTGGCGCTGGGGACGATTGCAGACGTTGTGAGTTTGCAGGGAGAAAACAGAACAATTGTAAAAGCGGGACTGCAAAAATTGCAGCAAACTGAAAATATAGGACTACAGGCATTGCTGGAAGTGGCGGGACTCAAAGGGAAACCGGTCACAACGGCAAATGTCGGGTTTGGTATTGCGCCGCGGCTTAATGCAGCGGGGCGGATTGGCGACGCCAAATGCGGCGTGCGGCTATTGCTGTGTCGGGACGCGGCACAGGCGAAAGAAATGGCAATGGCAATGGAACTCGCGAACCGGCAGCGCCAACAGATGGAACAGGAAATTTTGCAGCAGGTAACTGTGCAGATAGAACAAGACAAGGCATACCAAAAGAAAAAAGTGCTGGTGATTGCGGGAGACGGCTGGCACCAAGGCGTGGTTGGCATTGTGGCGTCGCGCATCAAAGAACGGTATCATAAACCAACGATTATCATAACCTGTACAGAGGGCATGGGAAAAGGCTCTGGACGAAGCATTCCGCATTTCAATCTGTTTGAGGCGCTGCAAAACTGCGGCGCGCTGCTGGAACAATTCGGCGGACATGAACAGGCGGCGGGTATCACAGTGAAGCAGGAAAACATTCCGCTTTTGGAGGAACAACTCAATGCCTATGCAAACGCGCATTTGGCAGCAGCGGATATGCAGCCGGAACTGCGCATTGAATTTGAATGGCAGCCGGAATATTTGACGCAGCAGGCAGTGGAAGAACTGAACCGGCTGGAACCGTGCGGAACAGACAATCCTGCGCCGTGTTTCAGTATATCGGGCGCAAAACTGCGCGCGAAACGTAAACTCAGCGGAGACAAACATTTGAAACTTTTGGTGGAAACGGGCGGCGTGCAGCTGGAAGCCATTGGATTTGGTATGGGCAATGCCGCAGACGGACTGCTGGAAGGAGATATGCTGTCGTTGGCAGGCAGTTTGTCCGTCCATGAATGGGAGGGACAGCGGACGCTGCAATGCACCTTGAAAGACATGAAACTACAGGAGGAAGAACACGCCGGCAGCATTCCGGGACGCAGTGAATGCGGCGCGGTGTATCAATATATCCGCGGGCTGTGCGTAGATGGACAGATGCGGGAAAAGAGCGAAGTGCTGCACAGAAAAGTGTCGCGTGCGGCGGATATGCAGATTGGACGGACAATGCTCCAAAATTGTCTGGACATTCTGGAGGAACTGGAACTCATTTCCTGCCGCCGTGAAAACGGTTTTTTGGTGATGCAGATGAGAGAAACCAAAGATACAAAAGGGGATATTTATAAAACGAAAAAAATGCGGGAACTATTAAAAATTGTTTGAGGGGAAACCAGCTCCGGCGGGCGCGCCGGACGGAAAGAGGGAATGGAATATGATTCAAACGCGCACCAATCCAACAGAAATATTTGACGACCTGATGAGCAAACTGTCGCGTGCCGGCGACCGTGACGTTGTGGTACGCGCCTATGAGTTTGCCAGCGCAGCGCATGAGGGACAAGTGCGCCGTTCGGGCGAAGCATATATTTGTCATCCGTTGGAGGTAGCGTGTATCATTGCGGACATGGCGCTGGACAGCGAGACCATTGCGGCGGGCATTTTGCATGATGTGATTGAGGACACGGGCGCAACGCATGAGGAAGTGAAACACCTGTTTGGCGAAAACATTGCGGACATGGTGGAGGGCGTGACCAAACTCGGAAAAATCAAGTTCACTAATCAGGAAGAAGAACAAATTGAAAATTTGCGCAAAATGTTTATTGCAACGGCAAAAGACGTGCGCGTCATGTTGATTAAACTTTCCGACCGGCTGCACAACATGCGGACAATGGACGCACAGCCGGATTATAAACAGCGCAAGAAATCGCTAGAAACCATTGAAATCTTTGCGCCCATTGCCCAGCGGCTCGGCATGTTCCGTATCAAAGTGGAACTGGAGGATTTGTCGCTGAAATATCTGGACCCCTATGCCTATGCGGAAATTGACCGTGTGGTGAAGGAGAAAGAAAGCCAAAACCACGATTATATCAATACCTTGAAACAGGAAATGGATGCCAAACTGGAGGAAATCCACATCAAAGGC
>CAMNSU010000010.1 GCA_946555455.1 uncultured Clostridia bacterium
CTGTGAAAATGTAGACTGTATAAAAAAAGAACGATTGCACAGGAAAATGCAGATGTGGTAAGATAAAATTGTAAAACAGACACAGTCTGCACAAGAGAACAAAGGCACGTGCCTTTGTTGTTATGTCTGGTGACATAACAACAAATACTTTTAATGATAATGCGGCTGCATGTCAGCCGATAACATAGTTAGTATTGATAGAAACGGGGGTATGAAATACATGCACAAGATGAAATATCAATGGTTTATTTCTTATCTATTGATTTTATGTATTCCCATTGGGCTGTGCGTTGGGCTTTGGGTCAACATGCAGGTATTAATCAACAAAGAACGCGTATTTGAAGGAAAGCTGCAAACAAAAAATCTGGTGCTGCAACTGGAAACAAAGGCGGAGAACAATGAAACAATTGTAAAATATTTTGAAAACGAACCTGTTTTTAATGCAGCTTATCAGATGGGAGAGATAAAAAGCGAAGGGAATATACAAAAAGTCCGGCAGCTGTCGGAGTTGATTGCAGACTATATGGAGCGGTTTGGAAAGGGAGACACGCTGTTTATTTATTTGCGGCGGCTGGATTTGATTGTTACCGCGGACGGCTACTGGCGACCGTTTGATTATTGGAAACGCTATTACATAAACAGCGACGTGAACTATTCGGATTGGAAATCGGCGCTTACCCGAAACTATGATATACAGTATATGCTATGTTCGGTGTTGTTCCACAGCGAGAACGAAATGGATGTGCGCAATTTTCTGTATACCATGCCGGTACAATTGCAGGACGGCGGCGGTCTCGGCGCAATGATTGCCCTGCAAAGCGCAGAGGAGATTCGTTATTGGGATGAGAAGAAAAGCACGTATTTTATCATTTATGATAAAGAAGGAAAACTGATTTACGATTCCGGTAATTTTAGCAGGGAAATGGTGCCGGTGCTGGTGAGCACCAAGAAAGATGAAACCATAAAAGTTGACGGCAAACGGTATGCAATTGGACGCGAAATATCAGAAAGGCTGGGGTATCAATATGTTGCGGCGGTGGAATTATATGAAATTTTGTCGCCCGCTGCATTACTGATGCTGCTGGGGCTGTTGGTGGTTTGTATTCTGCTGTGTATCTGGCTGACATGGAAGGTTTCTTCCAAAAATTATGTGGTGTTTGAACAGATTATTGACCGGCTGCAAAAGTTCCAGAAACAAACGGATTCAAGGGACGAAAAAAGTATGATTGACAGCATGATTGACAATCTGCTTCTGGAAAACCGAAACAGGGAGAAACGACTGTTTAAACAAAAGAACCAAATTACAACCTTCAATGTAAGTATGCTGTGCAACGGACATATTCAGGCGTTTGAAGCCGCACAGGAGGAACTGATTGAAAGCGAACGCATGACGTTTTTGAGTGATTGCTTTGTGGTGGTTGTCATTATGCTGGAGGATTATATCGAATTTTTGGAGGAGGACAACATAGAAGCAGCGGCAAATGAAGCGGAATTGGTACGGTTTGCTGTCAAAAACATTGCAACAGAAATCATTTCCCGCCAGGGAGATGTGACCTATTCCATGGGTATGGAAGAAAATGTGACCATATTGGTTTCCGTTTCGCCCGAGCATATTCCGGAGGTACAGGAAAAACTAACAGAAAATTGCAGATACATACAACGTTTTTTGAAAGAACAGCTTAAGATTATCACAACTGTTTCCATCAGCGCGCCGGAGTCTGGCGTCAGCAGGATTCAAATTGCCTACAGCCAAGCGCTGGAAATTGCAAAATATAAGGATGCGCTGGGCAAAGAAGTCATCACGCCGGAGGACGTCAACATTTTGAACCATGCCGGCTATCGTTACACGAAGGAACGGGAAGAATGGCTGATTAGCCTGCTCAAATCAGCTGATGAGGTGGGGGCAGAAGCATTGGTGCAAGATATTTTAACCGTCAAAGACAAACAAAAATTGCAAGATATCAAACGGTTGCAGCACATGGCGTATTGCATTGTCGGCACGCTCGTCCGGTTTTGTGAGGAAAACGGACTGGGCGATTTGGTGGGAGACGAATTTTTAGATATATTCATGAATGCGGAGGATTTAGAAACCATGAAACAAACCATCATGGAACTGGTGGAACAAATTTGTACGCAGGCAGAGAAAAAGCCAAAGAGTTTGGAGATTGCGCAGAGCGTGATGCAGTATATTGACGACAATTTTACGGACAGCGATCTCACGGTGACAGTGATTGCCGACCAATACCGGCTCCATCCGACCTATCTTTCCAACATCTTTAAAAAAGAAATGAACATCGGTATGCTGGAATATATCAATAAACAGCGTATCAATTTAGCGTCGGAACTGCTGCTGAAAACAAACTACAGCGTGAACACCATTTCAGACAAAGTGGGATATTTGAACGTGAACTCGTTCATTCGGGTGTTCAAAAAAATTATGGGTACAACGCCGAGTAAATACAGAAGCGTTAAAAAAATATTAAACATAAGGGAAGGAAAGTGAAAGGAATGAAAAAAATGAAAAAATGGGCAATCGTTTTTCTGGCAATTGTTTTGGCAGCTTCCGCGCTTGCGGGCTGCGGTGGTGGAAACAGTCAGACGGCAAACGTGGATTTCGAGGTGACGACAGACGGAAACTATCCGCTTGACACAGACGAGACAGTGACCTATTGGGTGCAGATGCACGAAAGCGTTGCTGCCAATTTCGGCAGCCTGAATGAAACGGTGTTTCATGACGAATTGGTCAAACAAAGCGGTATCAACGTAGAGTTTCAGCATCCGCCGGTAACGCAGGTGGTGGAACAGTTTAATTTGATGATTGCGTCCCGAGAGTTCCCTGATATCATCGAATGGGGCTGGTATAACTTCACAGGCGGCCCACACAAAGCAATTGAAGATGAAATTATTCTGCCGCTGAACAAAGTCTTTGACAAAGCAGCCCCCAATCTGCTGGCGTTTATGGACAAACATGAGGACTGGAAAAAAGACGTGATGACGGACGAAGGAGAATATTATTGCTTCCCGATGTTCCGCGAAACCGATTATTTGAACACCTTCTATGGTCCGATGATTCGCAAAGACTATCTGGACAAAGCGGGACTGGACGTACCGGAAACCATAGACGAATGGGAAAAAATGCTCTATGCGTTTAAAGAACAGGGCGTGGAGGTGCCGCTGAGTCTGCCACTGGATAAGGGGAAAATGGATGCGAATTCTGCATTTTTGGGCGCTTATGGCGTAAAAGGCGGCATGTATGTAGAAGACGGAAAAGTAAAATATGGTCCGATAGAAGAAGCGGCATTTACACCGTTTGTTGAAAAGATGACAAAATGGTATGCCGACGGGATTCTCGACCCTAACTTTGTGGATGTGGATAACAGCCGTTTGACACAACTGGGTATCAGCGGTACATGGGGCGTTCTGTTCTCCTCCTGCGGCGGTGGTTTTGGTTCCTATATTCCGACTATCAAATCAAAAAATCCGCAGGCGGAATTTGTACCAGCGAAATATCCGGTGATGAACAAAGGCGAACGTCCGAAATTCGGTCAGAAGAATTTTAATGCAACGACCACCGGCGGCTCGGCAGCAATCACAACGCAGTGCAAAAATGTAGAACTGGCAGCGCGGCTGTTAGACTTTGGCTATAGCGATGCGGGATTTATGCTCTATGGTTTCGGAAAAGAAGGCGAGTCCTACGAGATGAAGGACGGCATACCGACCTATACAAAGACTGTCACAGACAATGAGGACGGACAGCCGATGAGTTACATGATTGCAAAATATGCACGCGCAAGTTATTTCGGCCCCATGATTCAACCGGAAAACTATATGAAACAATATGCGAAATTGGATGTACAAAAAGCAGGAATTGAAGCATGGGCGCAAAACGACAACACGGATTATGCACTTCCGGCAGTGACCTTGACAGCAGAAGAAAACAGTGAATATTCCAAGATTATGAACGACGTTGGTACCTATATGGAAGAAACCATGTATAAATTTATCACAGGCGTTACCAGCCTTGACGAACTGCCGGGCTACTATGCAGAGATGAAACGTCTGGGTATTGAACGTGCCATTGAAATCAATCAAACGGCTTACGAACGGTATATTGCACGGTAAACAAAAAGACTACACGAAGTTTTAGATTTTATGAGGAGCAAAGTAACCATGAGAAATACAACAACCATCCGCCAGGCGGATACGCTGTCTGCCAGTAGCAGCTTTGGCGCGCGGTGTGCACGAGACTTTCGCAAAAACTATGCGCTGTACCTACTGGTGCTGCCGGTCATTGTGTTCTACATTGTCGTACATTATGTACCGATGTATGGAGCAATTATCGCATTCAAAAGCTATTCGCCCGGAAAAGGAATTTTAAAAAGCGCTTGGTGCGGACTGGAGCATTTTAAGAGTTTTTTTGGCAGCGTATATTTTGGCAGAACGCTGACGAATACGCTGCGCATCAGTCTGGTCAGCATTTTGTTTGGCTTTACCAGCCCAATTATTTTAGCGCTGTTGATTAACGAATTACGCAGTAAACTCTATTCCAGAGTGGTGCAAACCATTACTTACTTGCCGCATTTCATTTCGCTGGTCGTTATCTGTGGTATGCTGTCCGATTTTTTGGAACCGGACGGCATCATCACAACGGTTTGTACTTGGTTTGGCATGGACCGGCAAAATCTGCTGCGCGTGCCCGGATATTTTACCACAATCTATGTGGCGTCTGACGTGTGGCAGGGCGTCGGCTGGGGTTCCATCATCTATCTGGCAGCGCTGGCGGGCATTGACCCAACGCTCTATGAAGCGGCGCGCATGGACGGCGCGAATCGTTGGAAACAGATTTGGGCGGTGGATATTCCCTGCATTCTGCCCACCATTATCACACTGTTGATTTTGCGTATGGGAAGCGTGATGAGTGTTGGATATGAAAAGATTATTTTGCTCTATAACTCGCTCACCATGGAAAAAGCGGACGTCATTTCTTCGTTCGTTTACCGCAAAGGATTGCTGGAATCCAACTATGGCTACTCCACCGCAGTTGGATTGTTCAACTCCTTCGTCAATATGGTGCTGGTGGTTGCAGCGAACACAATCAGTAAAAAAACCAATGAAACCAGCTTGTGGTAACGGGGGAGGGATGAGAAAATGAAAATAAAAGTTTCGTGGCAGCAGCGGTGTTTTGATGTGTTTAATGTGCTGTTTATGCTGCTGCTTATGGTGATAACACTGTACCCCATGATTCATGTGCTCATGGCGTCGTTTTCAGACGGAGAAGAACTTTTGGCGCATACAGGCGTTTTGCTGTGGCCCAAGGGCTTCAGCTTGGAAGGTTATACGCGCGCGTTGGGGAATTCGGCAATTGTAAGCGGATATAAGTCTACGCTGTTCATCTTGGTGGTAGGGTGTTTGGTGAACATGGCGCTGACCATTGCGGGAGCCTATTTCCTGTCCCGCAAGGACGTGATGTGGAAAAAACCGATTTCCATGTTCATCATGTTTACCATGTTTTTCAGCGGCGGACTGATTCCGCAATATCTGACGATTAAAGGCATCGGACTGATGGATTCTCTGTGGGCGGTCATTGTGGTGGGCGCTATCAGTACCTATAACATGATTATCATGCGCACCGGCTTTGATTCCATACCGGAAAGCCTGCATGAATCCGCCGTTATTGACGGCGCGGGGCATTTGACGATATTGGCGCGGATTATGGTGCCGCTTGCCATGCCGACCATTGCCGTGATTTTGCTCTACTACGGCGTGGCGCATTGGAATGCATGGTTTAACGCGTCCATCTATCTGAGAAGTCCTAATAAATATCCATTGCAGCTGGTGCTGCGTGGGATTCTTTTGGTAAACGACACCACCGCTATGACGCAAGGCATGGGTGATTCGGAAACATGGGCGGCAGGTGAAACGATTAAATATGCAGTGATTATCATTGCAACCGTACCAATTTTGTGTATCTATCCGTTTTTGCAGAAATATTTTGTCAAAGGCGTGATGATTGGTGCGGTCAAAGGATAACGACAGTTTAAAGGAGTGAGAAACTTGAAAAAATGTTGGAATTTATTGTTGGCGCTGAGTATGCTGCTGACAATGTGCGTGTGCTCGCTGCCGGTCAGTGCGGCGGAACCTGCGCCGGGGACGAACCTCTTAAAAGGCGGCTATGGCTGGGTCGGAAACAGCGGTTGGGGCAGAGCTACAAATGAGATTGTGGATGGCGATATGACAACGTCAAACAGAGTGTCTAGGAATAAAGGCGGCTCTTATATGGCTGTTGCCATGCCAACGGCATTGGGCGTGCAGAAGTTTAATAAAGTACGTCTCTTTTTTCAAAAACCTGCCGACATGTCGCCCAGCGATTATTATATCAATACTTATACAGGGGCGGGAGACGCAGACCCGCAGGAAAGCTGTTTTTATGAAACATATACGGCGGCAAACCGAGGGAAGGATTGGAGTTTTATTCGATATGCCGGCAGCCAGTTGGAGGGAACACGGGAGAATCTCATCACTTATAACAATACTACAGACGGAACATGTCAAGACAAGATGGTATATGAGTTTACCGAACCGGTAGAAGGTAGAATTTTTTATTTTTTCTATAATTATCAAACAGCGAGCAGCATTACGTTCGGTCTTTATGAGATGGAAGCTTACTATGTCACGCCGGTGAATGTGAAATGGGACAGTGAAACCAAAACAGTGGTGAAACCGGCGGCAGGCGCAACAAGCGAACTGGATATCTCTGACTATAGCGTCTATGACCAGCTGGGCGACAAACTGGGCGACAATCTGAAAGCGGCGTTTCCGGCGACGTTGGAGCTGAAAGAAAGCTATGCGGGCGTGACAATGGAGGACGGCAAGCTGAAGCTAACCTCCGATTGCACGGCGGATACGATTGAACTGAACTACATAGCGCGAGACAGCGAAGGAACGGTTGTGCTGGAAAAAACGTTAAGCGTTAGTGTTGTAGATGAAATATCGGCAACGATTACCTATTTGGAAGGGCAGATTCCCGCAGAAACACAAACAAATCTGACGTTGCCGACAAGCTATGAAGTGGATGGCAAAACCGTTTCCATTGCGTGGGCGTCAAGCGACACAAATTATATTGCGGCGAACGGAACCGTGACGCGCCCCACCTATGAAACAGGGGATCAGACGGTGACACTGACGGCAACCATAACGCCTTCGAGCGGCGGAACCGCACAGACAAAAACATTTGCAGTGAAGGTTGTTAAGCTGGACAGCGCGGCGAGAGTGACGCTGGACGCGGCAAAAGCGGCGCTGAAATGGGAGGTTCTTTCTACAGAAACGACAAAGACTGTAACCAAAAATCTGACACTGCCCGTGTCGGCGGACGGAAAACTGACCATTGCCGGAACCGACTACGAGGGTGTAAACATTTCTTGGGCGAGCAGCGATGAATCGGTCATTTCCACTACAGGCGAAGTGACAAGAAAACGCGGTGGCGGGCGAAGCACCCTCACGGCAACACTTTCCATTGCAAACGGCAGTGAAGAAACATTAACGGAAACAGTGAAGTTTTCCAACATCGTTGTCCTTGCAGTGGGAACAGAACAAAATATCATGTACGGCGGCTATAGCTGGGCCGCATGGGGACATTGGAACAACGCATTGGACGGCTGCACAGTAACAACCAGTGGTATTGGTAAACATTCTGCGCAGACCAATCCTGATTATCCGGTTGCTTTTGTGACCGGCGGCGATCATACTGCGAAAAAATATAATAAAGTGGTTCTCCATTTTTCAAAGAATAAAGCCGCTACAGACGGCAGTTTTAATATTGACAACTTCCGCCTGGTTGGTTATACGGCGGGACTCAGCAATGACCCTGGGCAGGGCGCCAGTCTAAAACCGACCATCAGCAATCCGGAGGGAGAAGTTGAACTTCTTTCCTATGCGCAAGGCGAAGCGTTGCTGGTGGAAGCGGAGAAAAATGCCGCCAACGGTTACCGGGTTGTTGTGAACCTTGATGCGCCGCAGCAAAGCAAATATTTTGTTTTTGGCTGGCAGAACGCGAACAATCTGCCTGCCGGTGGACTGAGCGAATTTGAAGCGTTCTATGCCAAACCGGCAAGTGTGAAATGGAACAATCCGGATAGCATTTCCATGGTAGCGCCCCAAACAGGAACGCAGGAATATGACCTTCCGGCATATACGGTCTATGATGAATTGGGCGACGAGGTGCCAAAAGGCTTCGGCGGCGCATGGACGCTGGCAGATAGCTATGAGGGCGTGACTTTGACAAATAATAAAATCACGTTAAGCAGCGATTGCAGCGTGGAAGAGATTGCATTGACCTATACTGCAACGGATAATAGCGACAGCAGCACTTGCCTGACGCAGCAACTGACAATTCCGGTCACGCCCGCCTCCAACGATTACGCGGATGTGGCAGCAGCAGCAGATTATTTGCAGACACTGATTCCGACGGAAACAACGCAGGATATTACACTACCAATAAGTTATAAAGGCGTGAGCACCGTCAATATTTCCTGGGCAACAGATAGTGAAGCCTATCTTACAGCAGCCGGAAAAGTGACGCGTCCAAGCGGTGCGACAGGCGATGTGACGGTGAAATTAACTGCGACCATTACATGCGGAACGGAGACTGCCACACGGGAGTTTTCCGTTAAGGTAATAGCAGAGGAAGTGACGGACGTCGATGAATTGCTGAAGGAAGCGGGCGCGGCACTGACATGGGACGCGATTTCCGGCGGACAGCAGCAGACGGCGGTCGGAAAAGCGCTGGCGCTGCCCAGAGCAAAGGACGGCATATTAACGCTGGGCGGAAAAAGCTACCCGGGCATGAATATTTCGTGGAACAGCAGCAATCCTGCGGCGCTGAATGAAAAAGGAAACGTCGCGCGGCAGGCGGAGGCAACACCGCTGACGCTGACGGCAACGCTTTCCGTAGTCTCCGGCGGACAGCAAATAACACTGGACATACCGTTTGACATTACGGTTGCGGCGGCGGGAACCGCTGTGAACACGAAAAACATCATGGCGGGAGGCTATGGCTGGGCTCTCGGCGGCTGGGGTACTGCGACAAAAGCAGTGGACGGCAAAATGAATACGGCGTGGTCATTGGGAAATCACAGCGGCGATTCCGGCGCTCAGCCGGCGGCTTTAAAAACCGCAAGTGGAAACATCGAAAAATATAATAAGATCAACGTCTATTTCTACTCATTGCCCAATTTGGCAGGCTATGATGTGACAGGATATGAAACGATGCCCAACGATCCGGGCAAGGGTACAAACCAGACTTTTATCGCTGGCGGTGGCGCAACGCCTGTTGTCAGTTATGACGCGGCCGACGCATCTACCCATTGGGACGAAAACGGCAAACTGACAGTGTCGCTGAAAACAGCAAAGAAAAGCAGATATTTCGGCGTTACGCTGAACTGGATAAGAGCCGGCGGCGGTACTAGCACCGGCGTATCCGAATTTGAGGCATACTATCTCACACCGAATGAAGTGCGCTGGAGTGAGGAAAACGCAAAAGTATATAAACCACTGGCAGCAGGAGAAACGACAAACTATGACTTGCCGGAATATACTGTCTTTGACGAGTTCGGCGACGAAATGGTGGATAAAAGTTTCACAGGCGAATGGTCGCTTGCGCAGCCCTATGCGGGCGTGACCTTTGCAGACGGAAAAATCAGTCTGACGAATGCCTGCAATGCGGAGGGAATTGATTTTGTCTATACGGCAAAGGACGACGAAAAAACATGGCTGCAACAGACGATCACCATTCCGGTCGGCGTGGTGAACGATGACTACTATACCATGATGAACGTGGCGGATTATCTGGACACGCAGATTCCGGCGCAGGTCACGGGCAATTTGAATATGATAACAAACAAAGACGGCGTTTCTGTTGTATGGACATCTGATGATGAAACGTGTATTGCGCTGGACGGTACCGTCTCGCGCCCTGCCTATGATACAGAAGATAAGACTGTAACATTGACGGCGGCGCTGTCAATAGGAGAATTTAAACTCACAAAAACCTATACGGTGAAGGTAATCCAGAATGCCACAGATGAACAAATCGCGCTCATGGACGCAAACCGCATTGATTTGGGCGTGAAAGGCGTCGTATCTTCTGATATTGTATTGCCGACGACCGGATATTACGGCAGCACCATCACTTGGTCGAGCGACAAACCGAATGTGATTTCGGCGGAAGGGAAATATACGCTGACGCAGGGAACCGGAAACAGCACGCCGGTGAAACTGACGGCAACCGTAACCTTTAACGGAAAAACCGTGAAAAAAGAGATTCCTGTCTATGCGAAAACAACGCCTTCCGGCGGCGGCACCGGCGGTGGAGGCACTGGCGGCGGAGGACGCGGCACCGGCAGTACAATCGTGGCGGGCGGCGGCACAGCAGTCGCTACACCGCCGGAGCCATTGACAGACGAGCAGCTGCAGCAGGGTCTGTTTGCAGACGTACCCGCCGGTCATTGGGCAAAATCCTATATTGAAGAATTGGCGGATAGAAAAATTATCAGCGGTGTGGACAGCAGCCACTATGAACCGGAACGGTCAATTACCCGCGAAGAATTTCTGAAACTGATTATCACGGCGTTCGGATTTACCTTGAAACCTGACAACATTGCGTTTACCGATGTAGCAAGCGGCGAATGGTATGCGGACTATGTGGCGACAGCCTATAAAGAAGGGCTTGTTAACGGAATAACAGAAACGGAGTTCGGCGTTGGGCGCAATATTACCAGACAGGACGCAATTGTGATTTTGGAACGCGTGCTCACAAAACGCGGTATGGAATATAGCGGCGGCGGCAAAACGTATACGGATATGGACGATATTGCGGATTATGCGGCAAAAGCGGTGGAAAATCTGACTTCTATCGGTATTATACAAGGCGATGAAGCAGGAAACTTCCTGCCGCAAAGTCAAACAACACGGGCAGCCGCTGCGAAAATGATCTATGCAGCCATGAAACAAGGGGGACTGTGGTCATGAGAAAAAAATTAATCTATTTATTATTGGCGCTTATGCTGCTGTGCACAGCCGGTTTTCCGGCTGGCGCAGCGGGCTTTACCGACACGACAGGCACCAGATATGAAACGGCGGCAAATGTGCTTTCTGCACTGGGCTTTGTATCAGGACAGGGGGACGGCGCGTTTGATGTGAACAGCCCCATGACGCGGGCAGAATTCGCTTCCGTGATGTCGAAAATCTCCAAAAGCTGGGGGCTGAGCATCGGCAGCGACGAAACCTATTTCTATGATGTGCGCGAAGGTCACTGGGCGAAAGATGCAATCGACAGTGTGGCAAACGCGGGATTGATGACGGGAGAAAACAATTATTTCCGTCCGGATGCGCCAATTACAACAGAAGAAGCGGCGCGCACGCTTGTGATTCTGCTGGGCTACGACTACCTTGCGCAGAAACAGTCCTATACGCTGGCGGCGGTGCAAATCGGTCTGCTGCGCTCCGTGCAAACAGGCAGTCAAATCACGCGCGGCGAACTTTTAATCATGCTCTATAATGCGCTGGACATTGATTTGCTTTCCGTGACAAAGATTGTGCAGGGTGCAAACGGCGTATTGACAACGCAAAGGGAAGCGGTGAAAGACGCAACCATTTTAACAGAATATTTTGATATCTACAAAAGCCGCGGTCAGGTGACAGCTGCCGGCAATTTGGATATGGTGACCTATACCAATGACGAAACGGACATCGTCCGTATTGACAACGAGGAATATCGGTTGGCGGAGGGGGTACTGGCGGACAGCAGTGCGCTGGGATGTATCGTAGATTTCTACTATCGCGCGGCGACAGACGACGACATACCGACGCTGCTGTACTACAAGGTACGCAAAGAAAATGAAATCATTGAAGTGTCCGCTGAAAATGTGGCGGCAGGAAGCACAACAACCAGTTTCATCTATTTTGACGAGGACGGACGCAGACAAACACAAAAGCTGTCCGCCGGTGCGCGGTTTATCCTCAATGGCTATTTCATTCCGGATTCCGCCAAAAAAGACAGTTTGTTTGACCTTGCAGCCGGTTCCGTGCGGATTGTCATTCCGTCGGACGACAGCACGGAATTGGTGTGGATTCAAAGCTATGCGTACCATCTTGTAAAAGCGGCGGGGAATGACGGAATCTATCTCAAAGATGGCGGCTATATTGATTTAGATGATACGAATAGCGATATAGAAGCGTTTTGCTACATGGCAAACGGTACGCCGACGGCATTGAGCAAGATTGTTTCAGACAGCGCCGTTGCGCTGGCGGAGGTACAGGCGGCAGACGGTAAAACCTACCGCAGCGTTTATATTCTGAAAAGCGTCACAGGCAAAGTGGAGGAAATCGGCGGCGATACCGGCAGGGAAAAAATTACGCTGGACGGCGTGCAATATGACGCAGCGGATGGCATTATGAACTGGGGGCTGCGCATAGGACTCAGTTACAAGTTCTACATTGGCATGGATGGCGAAATCTGTCTGTTTCAGGAAGCAAAATCCGGCAGCTTGCGCTACGGATATTTGATTGAAGCAGGAACGAGCGGCGGCATCAGCACAGCGCTGCAAATGAAAATCCTGAACGAAGGCGGTTCGGTTTCGCTTTTGGAGGTTGCAAGCACGTTTACTATCAACGATATCGCGGTGAAAGAAGGCGGCGCCGGCAGCGCGCAGGCATATAATCAATATTTATATGACGCAGCGCAGGGCAAGGCAATCCGTCAGGTTGTGGCATACATGATAAACGACCAAAACGAAGTCACCCGCATTTATACGGCGTTAGATAATGAGGATGCGGTGCTCTCTCTGGACGTACCAAAAGCGCTGCGGCGGCTCAAAGGAAGTTCTATCTTTAATTTTAACGGCGAGTTAGCGCCCAAAAGAGAAGGTATCATATTTGTGGTGCCCAGCGACACTAATGCGGACGAAACAGATTATGCCGTTTGGCCGCAGTCGGCGTTTCAAAATGACGCCAGCTATACCGTAGAGGGATATAATGTGAATGATTTACGCGAGGCGGACGTCATTGTGGTGACGCTTGCCAACACAGACGTCACAAACTTTATTGCCAACGGCTATACCTGCGTGTTTGACAAAAAGAGCCGCGTGGTGCTGGAGGACGGTACAGAAACATGGGCAATCACCTACTGGCAGCAGAACCAAAAACGGACAATGACCATTTTGCCCAGAGACGGCAAATCCACCTATGAAAAAACAATGGAAACAGCAAGAGACATCAAACGCGGCGACTGTTTCAAGATGGAACTCACGAGCGACAGCACACAGATTAAAAACATGGCGATTGAGTTCAGCAATGCGCAGCGAACGACAATGACGAGCAACTATAATGATGCGCGGCTGTTGTATTACGGACAGATGACGGCAATCGGACCGCTGTCTTTTGTGGCAACGGCATATGCTGAAAAACCGGAAAACGGATATCTGGGCACGACGAGTTGGTTGTTTAAAAATGCCGCGCGCGTGAGTACCTACCTCTATACAGGTGATGATGAAGAAATCCAGTATTGTCCCAACGGACTGGCGGACGTGAAAGTCGGCGACTGGATTTTGTATCAGGCATATTGCGGCGGCGGACGGTCAATGGTGATTTATCGTGATGATGACAGGCTTCCCAGCGGCGCGCTGAAATAAGGCGCATGGAGCGTATGGGAAAACCGGAAAGGTTAGGGTATGGTATGAGAAAAAAGAGTAGAATCAAACGGCAACTCCTTTTATGGACGGCAGCGGCAATGCTGCTCCAGCCCATGATGTTTCAACTCCCTGCCGCAGCAAGCGAAACTGTCATCAGTGAATTCAGCGATCAGTTCGAGGATTATGCACATGACGGCGGTATGCTTTACGCGAAAAAATGGGACAATGTGAAACAAGGAATGGCAGCGGACAGCCGCGTGAGCATAGAACATGACGGCGGCAATGGTTTTGCGGCGTTCTATGTCAAAGGCGGCGTGGAAAACGGGCAGGCGTCTTATCCGAGTGTGGCTGTGAGAAAAAACAATATCAACAATCAGGGCAGAACGTTGGTCTATGAAGGCAGCTTCTATACATTTGACCAAAATGCGAAAATGACGTTTGCATTCACAAACGGAAAAACATCGGAACTACAGGAAATGTTTGTGCTGCAAGGCAGTGAGATTAGCACAAAAACGGCAAACGGTCAGTTTCAGGCAGTCAGCAGTGCGGCTGAAACAAAAAAATGGAACCGTATTGCATTGGCGCTGGACGGCGCGGCGGGCACTTATCGAATCTATCTGAACGGACAGGCGGTCACAGACAGCGTTCCCGTTTCGCTGGGCAAGCTGGACATCAGCGCGCTTTCTATGCAGATTTCTGTCAAAAATCCCACGGGTATTGCCTATGCGGAGGGCAGAATTTATATGGACGACGTATATGTCTATGAAGCGGCGGCGCCGGTGGAAAACACAGATAGCATTATCAGTCAAACCACTGATATCACAACTTATTTAAACCGGCAGTTTACCAGCGTCGGAGAGGATAGCAGGGCGCACGGCGTAGCGATGTTTACCGGCACGGTGAACATTGTGGATACGCCGTCGGCGACCAACAAAAGCGCCAAGATTATGGTGGGTACAGACGGCGCCTATTTCCCGCTGGAACAAATAGCGGTGGAGAATTTTAACGCGAAAATCATTTATCAGGCAGACAGGGACGTGACGCTGTGTGCGAAAGACAAAAACGGTAAAACAGAAAATCTCGTCACAGTGCCCGCACGCAGCGGTTTTGGCAGCGTCAAAGCGGCGTTTGACATGGAAACAGGCGCCTGCACGCTGACAGACGAAAACGGCAAGACGCACAGCGCGCCGATCACGCTGAAAAACATCATGAGCATTGGCTTTGACGGCGAAGGTGCAAGTCTCACGCTGAATAAACTCTTTGCCTACAGCGGCGCGGAGGACGTGGACGATTCCTATTTCAAGGATTACGCCTACCAGAAAAAAGCCCGAGATATTCTGGTGACAGACACTTGGAAAGCCAACTATGACGTTTTGGAACAAGGCGTTTTAATGGGAATTGACTTCTATCAAGCGTCTGTGTTCGGCAATAAAATCAGGCTCAGCGGTCAGCCGCCGCGCGTGTTTGACGGCAAACCTTATGTGCCGGCGGAGGATACGGCAGTTTATTTGGGCGGCGAGGTGCTGGAGCCGTCGGAGACTGCGCCGGTACGCATTGCAGTAAACGGTAAAACCGTGGAAATCGGCAGCGGGGAAATCCGCCGCGAAAAAGACACCAACTATATTTCGGCGCAGCGCATGGCGGCTATCTTTGGACTGGAACTTGCGTGGGACGGCGAATATTTGCTGGGATTCGGCAAAAAGACGCTGTTTAACGGTGCAAAGGAACAGGACGAACTGAAAAACGCACTCTATTTCCAGCGCCCGACCGGCGCAGAAATTTATGACCGCATTCAAAAGAAGGGCAGCCTGCACCCGCGTATTTATGTAGGTGCGGAACGGTTTGCCGAAGTGCGTGAAAACATAGAGAACAATCCAACCATGCAAGCATGGTATGATAAAATCATGAAAGAGGCAGAAGGCTATCTCGATACCTATGCGCTCTATTTTGAACGCTCGGACGGCGTACGTCTGCTGGCGGTGTCTAATACAATGGTGGCGCGTATGACGGCACTGGGAGTCGCTTATCAAATGACAGGCGACACCAAGTATGCAGAGGCGGCATGGCGCGACTTGGAGGCGGTGTCGAACTTCAGCGACTGGAACCCCTCTCACTATCTGGACGTCACCACCATGTCGCACGGCGTTGCAATCGGCTATAGCTGGTTCTATGACTGGCTGAGCGAAGACCAGAAAAACATCATTGTGGAAGGATTCATTCGCTGCGGTCTGAACAGTTACATTGAAGGACTGGATATGGATGACTGGTGGGCGCATGTCAATTCCAACTGGAATCCATGGTGCCACAGCGGGCTGATGTCGGCGATTGTCGCCATGAGCGACCGGCTGGGCGAACGGGGCATGTATGCGCTGGACAGAGCGTTTCCCTATCTGGAATATCTCTATCCGGAATTTTTGCCGGACGGCGCGTGGGTAGAAGGTATTTCCTATCACGCGACAACGTTAATCTATCTGTCGGAGTGGTGCGCTACCATGGAAACCGCAACAGGAAAAGATTTCGGTTATTGGGATTTGCCCGGCATGGAACTCACGCCCTACTACGGCGAAGCGCTCAGCGGCGCGGGCGGCGTGTATAACTACGGCGATAACACGGAAGTGGTGTCAAACTGTGCGGCGCAGGCATGGTTTGCCTATAAATATCACGACAACGGTCTCATGCAAATGCGCTACAGCAATATCCTGTCCCGTGGTCTTACGACAAACTGGTACGATTTATTGATGCTGCGTCCGGAAATGATGAACGGCTCAAGTTCTATGGCGAACGATATGCTCTATCAGGATAAAAACATTGTTTCCCTGCGCACCAGTTGGACGGATTCTCTCAACGGCTTCTTTGTAGGCGCAAAAGGCGGACAGAATGGTGAAAGTCATTTCCACTATGATTTGGGCGGCTTTGTCATGGATGTCGGCGGCGTCCGTTTTGCCTATGAATTGGGGCGTGAGAGTTATGCAACAACAGCGAATGATACGGAAACCTATCAATATAAAAAACGTGCCGAAGGTCACAATACCTATGTGATTAATCCCGATGAAACGCCGGGGCAAGGCGACACCGCACTTGCGGAGGTTACGGAATTTGTGAGCAAAGACAAAGGCAGTTATGCGGTCATTGACCTGACGCAGGCATATGGTGAAGCGCTGGACATGAAACGTGGATTCATGCTTACAAACGACCGTCAATCTTTAATTATTCAAGATGAAGTTTCTCTTGCGGGCGCAAGTGAAGTCTATTGGTTCATGCACACCGCCGGAGACATTGAAGTGGCGGAGGACGGCAAAAGCGTGTATATCACCAATTCCGGCGTCACCATCAAAATGGAAATGCTGGAGAGCGACGACGGCGGTGCGAAATTTGAAGTGCGCGACCCGCTGCCGCTGGATACCACGCCATGGCTGGAAGGTCAGGGACGCAACGAAAAATTTAAAAAGCTGGCGATTCATTGGGACAATGTCCAGAGTTACACACTGGCAATTGCGGTTTCTCAAGTGATTGACCGCGCGGTACCAACCTATACGCAGGAGGTTGTACCAATCAGCAATTGGGAAATTCCGGACGGTGAAATCGTACCGCTGCCCAAGCTAACCGGTATCACGATGAACGGCGCAGCGCTGCAAGGCTTTAAGCCGGAGCAATATACCTATTCTGTGAACCTGCCGTATGACGTCGAAGAAAAACCGGTTTATGCCTACACGGCAGACAGTAGTCTGGAGGTCACTGTAGAAGAAAGCGAAAAGATTATCGGTAACACGAAATTCATTGTGCATGACAAAGAAACCGGAAAATATGCGGTTTATGTTGTCAGCACGCATGTGAATAGCTACATTGGTCAGATTCCGGGCAGCAAAGAACTGAATATTGTCGGCGTGACAGCAAGCGATGAACAGGCAGCGGAAGGAAACTATGCAGTCGGCGTATTGGATAACGACTACATGACGCGTTGGGCTGCTATGTATGACGCATGGCTCACGGTGGAACTGGAAGAGCCGACAGAAATTTATGCACTTGGACTCTCATGGTATCTGGGAGACCAACGCAGCTACATTTATGATGTGGAAATTTCCATGGACGGTGAAAACTGGACGCAGGTATATTCCGGTGTATCCTCCGGAACGACAAAAGACATCGAAAGCATATTGCTGGGCAACCAGAAAGCAAAATATGTGAGATATCAAGGTCATGGACATTCCACCGGAGATTGGAACAATCTCTCGACGGTCAGAGTCTATGGGAAATAGTACGCGGAAGCGGTAAAACGAAATCATGATGTATGCCCGAAACGACAAAGAGAAATCCGCGTTGTTTCGGGCATATTATCAGGCGTTTCCTGCAAAGAACTTTAAGAAAACGGAGGTGAGGGGCAATGAGAGGAAAAAAGGGCAGCGTATGGACACTGTTCCTTCTGCTGACGCTGTTATTACCATCTATGTCCGGCTATGCGGCAGGCGGCAGTGCAGCGGCTTCTATTGAAATTGAACATTTACCGGATTTTATTATGACCAACAGGGAACAACAATCCACTGCCACCTTTTATCCGTCTGCTGCCGCCTATGATGCGGATGGCAAACGGCTGGAGGGACAGACGTTTATCTGGTCGCTGAAAGAGCAGGCAGAGGGCGTGACGCTGCTGGATAGGGCGACAGGGGCATTTTCTGTGGAGGGCGGTGCGGCGGCGGAAGAATTTACCCTACTGTGCCGCACGGCGGACAGCACGGCAGTGTCCGCGCAGGTCACGATACCGCTGAACCGCCAGGTGAATCTGGTAGAGGATAAAGTGGGCTGGACGGTGCAGGGCTGGGGCAAAGTGAGCGGCGCGGTGGACGGATATCACTGGACACGCTGGGATTCCGGCAAGCATTCCAGAGGCGGCGCGCTGGCGTTTTATGATGCCGGGAAACAGGTGAAAGCAAACTATTTCCGGTTGAAATTGGGTAACATTAAAAATTCCAGTTCGCTGCGGATTGCGGGCAGCGATGCTTTAGTGGGTGCGGACGGCGCACCGGCAGCGCCGCCGGGAAAAACGGATACGGTCTATAACACAGCTGCAAGCGTCCTGCCGGTGCTTTCTCCGCGAAATGGAAACAATCGAAACTGCGGCGAGACCTATTGGTCGGCGCGTTCGGCAAACGCCGCTGTGGAGCCGTCTTTAGAGCAGGAACAGGTACTGACGGAAAAAGACAATCACGGTTATTGGGGGGAGCGGGAATTTCAATATATCGGCATATTGAACTATGCCGCCGATACCACAGCAAATCTTGGCAATTTCACAGTATATGATTTCGGCGTATATTACACTGCGCCCAACTATGTCAATATTGCACTGCCGGAAGAAGCGGAACCGGGCGCGGCGGTGCAGCTGACGGCGGAGGTCTATAACGGCGTTGCTGCGGAGGAAAAAACAGGCGTGGGGACATGGAGCGCACAAGGATTCGAGATTGACACGCGCACCGGCGTGTTGACGGTGCCTTCGGCGCAGCGCGTCGGCGCTGTCACCTATACCTATGAAACGGAAGGATTCCGTGCGCAGACCACGGTGTATGCCTGTGCGGAGCGCGGCAAAGTGAAATTTGCAAACGCACCCGACACGTTTTGGGACTTGCAAATGAAACGCGGTTTTGTATGCAAAGGAAACACCTTGACGGTTCCGGCAGGCACAACGGCAAAGCAGCTTCGGGCGGGAATTGTGTCTCCCAAATGCGACGTCAAAGTGCAGTGCGTTGATATGGAAGGGACGGAAATAACAGAAGGAACGCTGAAAAAAGGCGACGCTGTTTGGCTGACCGACGGCGCGGCGGCGGTACGATATAAGATTGACACGGCAAAGAGCGGACAGGGCAGCGCGGAGTTGGTGAAATCGGACGGAAGTTATACGGCAACCGCCGAACTGGACGCGGCGGTTCCGGAAGCGGTTTTGATTTTAGCCGCTTATGATGAGAATAAAATGACAGAAATGAAGGCTATGGAAAAAACACGGGCGGAGGAAACGCTGACAGTAACATTGCCGGAAACCAAAAAAGGGAATGGGGTAAGAACAATGGTATGGGATTCGTTTGAAAACATGCAGCCTCTGCGGGCGCAGGAAAAGACCGAGATTTATGTAAATCGGCAGTTCACCGGCATTGCAAAAGACGAGCGTGCGCATGGCGTGGCGACGTTTACCGGCGCGGTGGACATTGTGGATACACCGTCGGCGGACAGCAAAAGCGCCCGCATAACGCTGGGAACGGACGGCGCATATATTCCGCTGGACAAAGCGGCGACGGGAAGTTTTACAGCCAAAATCGTTTATCAGGCGGACAGTGATGTGACATTGTTTGCCAAAAATGAAAACGGGAGAAAAGAAACGCTGTTCACCTTGCCTGTCAAAAACGCGCTCTCCGGCGTCAAAGTAGCGTTTGATACAGACCATGGCGTTTGCACGCTGACAGACGAAACAGGAGCGGAAACGAGCGCGGCGGTTTCCCTTGAAAAAATTGCAGGTCTTGGGTTTGTAGGCGAAGGAGTAAGTCTCACGCTGCATAAACTCTTTGCTTACAGCGGCGCGGCGGCATTGGAGGATTCCTATTTTCAGGACTATGCCTATCAGGAAAAAGCGAGGAACCGGCTGGTGACGGAGAAGTGGAAATCTGCTTATAAAACGTTGGAACAGGGCGTTTTAATGGGCATTGATTTTTACCAAATCTCCCTGTTTGGCAACAAACTGCGAATCGACGGTCAGCCGCCGCGTGTATTTGATGGCACGCCTTATGTACCGGCGGAACAGACGGCAATCTGTCTGGGCGGCGAAGTGCTGGAGGCGACAGAATCCGCGCCGGTACGTATTGCAGTAAACGGCAGGACGCTGGAACTTGGCAGCAGCGAAATCTATCGGACAAGGGATACCAACTATGTTTCAGCGCAGCGCATGGCGAACCTGTTCGGATTGACACTTTCGTGGGACGGTGAATATTTGCTGGGGTTTGGCAGAGAAAAACTGTTTGATGAAACCAAAGACCAGAGTGATTTGAAAGCGGCGCTCTATTATCAGCGTCCGACAGGGGCAGAAATTTTTGATAGGATGCAAAAGAACGGCGATAAACATCCGCGTGTGTTTGCAGACGCGGCGCGGCTGGACGAAGTGCGGGACAATATCGCGCGCTATCCCATTCTGCGGCAGTGGTATAACAGTTTGGTGGAGAAAGCGGAGGGATATGCTAACGCGGAAACATTATATTACACAAAGCCGGACGGTATTCGTCTGCTGTCGGTATCGGTTGAACTGCTGCGCCGCATGGAGAATTTGGGGATTGCCTATCAAATGACGGGCGATGCCAAATATGCACAAACAGCATGGCGGGATTTGGAAGCGGTGTCAAATTTTGGCGACTGGAATCCCTCGCACTATTTAGACGTTGCCACCATGTCCATGGGCGTAGCGGTGGGCTATAGCTGGTTTTATGACTATCTGACAGACGCGCAGAAAGACACGATTGCGGAAGGGTTTACCCGCTGCGCGCTGAATACCTATATAGAAGCAGTGGACAGAGGTACCTGGTGGACATATGTGAATTCTAACTGGAATCCATGGTGCCACGGCGGTTTGCTGGAGGGCATTGTTGCCATGAGCGACCGGCTGAATGCGGCAGACGCAATGTATGCACTGGACCGTATGTTCCCTTATATGGAATACCTCTATCCCGAATTTATACCGGACGGCGGCTGGGCGGAGGGTACGGCATACCATGCGACCACGCTGCGCTATTTATCGCTGTGGTGCGCCACATTGGAAGCCGCCACAGGAAAAGATTTTGGATATTGGGATTTGCCCGGTATGGATACGACGGCATATTTCAGTGAAGTGCTGTCGGGAGCGGACGGTGTGTATAACTATGGCGATAACACAGAAACGCTTTCTCAATGCGAAGCGCAGGAATGGTTTGCCACAAAATATAACGACCCTGCGCTGGCGAAAATGCGTTATCATAATTTGCTGGAGGGCGGGCGCGATATCTATCTGTATGATTTGCTGATGACACAGCCGGAGGACATGGGCGGCACAAGTGCAATTGCGCCGGATACGTATTATCAAAAGATGAACATTGTTTCCATGCGGACGAGCTGGACAGATTTATCGGACGGATTCTTTTTGGCGGCGAAAGGCGGAGAACATGGCGTGAGCCATTTCCACTATGACCACGGCGGATTTGTCATGGACGTGGGCGGCGTGCGGTTCGCTTATGAATTGGGGCGCGAAAGCTATTCGATAACGGGAAACGATACCAAGACCTATCAATATAAAAAGCGCGCCGAGGGACACAACACCTATGTCATCAATCCTGATGAAACGCCGGGACAAGTGGATAAGGCGGTTGCACCGGTAATCGGTTTTGACAGCAGCGAGAGCGGCTGTTATGCCATCATTGACCTGTCGCAGAGTTACAAAGAAGCGCAGGACATGAAACGCGGCTTTTGGCTCACAGATGACCGACGGAAACTTTTGATTCAGGACGAAGTGAAGCTATCCGAACCGTCTGAAGTCTATTGGTTCATGCATACACAAGGGAACATTGAAGTGCAGGACGACGGAAAAACGGTGTATATCACCAAAGATGGCGTCACAGTGCGGCTGGATATTTTGGACAGCGCAAACGGCGGCGCGAAATTTGAAGTGCGGGACGCACTGCCGCTGGAAACCACCCCATGGCTGGAGGGACAGGGACGCAACGAGGCGTTCAAAAAGCTGACCATTCATTGGGACAGTGTGCAGGATTTCACGCTTTGCGTCATGGCGACACAGGTGAAAGATTCTGCCGTTTCACCTGATATTCCGGCAGTGGTTCCCATGGACACATGGGAAGTCTCGAGTCGGTAAACCAATGGAAAATGAAAAAACAAGTAAGTCTCTGCCCGCCTGATATGGGCAGGGACTTATTTTGTTGCGGGAAGAAATAACCGGACTATTGTAAATGAAATCATTTTATGCTATAATGATTACAGAAATCTTGCTTTGCAAGATTTAGCGGCTTTGCCGCTGCGTGTGCAGTGCACACGCCTGTATCATTGAATCACAGCGTAAAAATGCCCTTGCAAGCAAGCATTTTTACTTATGCTATAATGACTACAGAAAAGAAAATGCATTGCAAGGAGGGAACAATATGCTAAAAAAATGGCGGCAGTTGTTGACGCAGAAAAACAGTCTGTTTCATAAATATTTGTTGGCGCTGCTGGCGCTTTTGATTGTTCCTACATTGCTGGGCGTGGCGATGTTCCAAGTTTCCATGCGCGCCATGGAAAAGGAAGTGCGGGAAAACAGCCGCAAAACGCTGGAACAGGTGCAAAAAACACTGGACAGAGATTTGGAAAATATCCGCCGTATTGCCATGGATTTGGCGGAAAGCGAAGAGTTAATCAATTTTACCTACAATAAAGATGATGTGGAGAGCCTATATCGTTTGGCAAAGCTGACGGAAAAAACAGGGAAAAACTATAATGACCAAAATGCGTTGATTGTGGAAAGTTTCGTCTATATGAAAGAAAACGAAGTGGTGTTGTCAGGACGCGCGAAATATACGCCGCGGGAGTTTTATAACTATTTTATGAAAATGGAAGAGTGGAGTTATGACGAATGGATTTTACATATGGACGGACAGTATTTTAACGACACGCTTCCGGCGCAGATTGTAGAATTCAAATCGGGTGAAGGGAAAAAACGTGTGATTCCCTATATTCATTCCTATCCGATGGGTGGCAGCAGTCAAGGAAATATTGTGATTTTTTTGGATTATGATAAAATCACCGCTGCATTTGAAAGTGTTTATGGCAGTGAACAAAGCTGTATGTATTATATCAATCAAAACGGAAACGTGGTATTCACGGTCGGCAATGAAACGCTGCGGCAGGAGGGGTTTGCGTCTCTGGAGGAGGGCAGCCATACCGGAAAAGCAGGCAGCAAAAGCGTGCTGGTATTTAAACAGAACGGAGAAAACAGAAACAGTCAATATATCAGTGTGGAAGATAGGAAAAAAATCAAAGCGCAGACAGCGCCGGTGCGTAACGTAGTTGTGATTTATTTTTTGCTCATGCTGCTGGTCGGCGTGGCGCTGGCAGCTTATGTCGCCTATCGGGGCAGCAAACCGGTGGAGGAACTGGCAAGGTCGCTGGGCGCGGGAGAGAAAGAAAACGAAAAACATTCCGGCGGTGAATTTGCCTATATTTCCAGCCGCGTGAAACAATTGGTGCAAGAGAAAAATGAAGCGGAGAATATCATGCGAAGGCAGCAGCCGGCGCTGCGGAAAAATTTGTTGGTGAAAATGATGAACGGCAACTTAGGCGATATTGAGGATTTGGACACAGCGTGCAGGGCAGTGGGACTGGAGTTTCGATATCCGCTTTATTGCGTTGTGGCATTTGACGTGCAGTTGCCGGACGAACAATCGGATTCCGATTTGGCGTTGGTGAAATATGCGCTGCAAAATGTGGCGGAGGAAGTGTTTGCAGATATTGCAGACCCCTATATTGTCGATAATGGGTGGTCGCAGATATCCATGTTGCTGAATTTTGCGGCGGAGAACCGAACGCAGCAGACCATCTTGGAAAAATGCCGTTTCATGCAACATTTCATGCAGGAACAATTGGAGGCAGACGTTGGCGTCGGCGTTGGAGAAAGCGGCGCAGTGAAAACGATTTCGCTGAGTTTTGCGCAGGCAAAAGAAGCGCTGGACTACCGGACGCTAAGCGGCAAAGAAGGCGTGATATGTTTTAGCGATTTGGCGCAGCAAAGCCATAAATATTATTATTCCATGCAGCAGGAGAATCAGTTGCTCAGCAGCGTTATGATGGGCGACGAGGAAGGTGTGGCGCGGCTGCTGGACGAAATTATTCAGATGAACCATAATGCGTCGCTGGATATGAGTAAATGTTTGTTTTTCGATTTGATGAGTACCGCGCTGAAAGTGATGAACAGTGAAGAAATTGATATGAACGCGATTTTTCCGCAAGAGTCGCCGTTTGAAAAGTTGGTGGGCTGTTCTTCTATCGGTGAACTGCGCGACAATACCAAAGCATTGCTGGGCGAAATTTGCCGCTATATGAAAGCCAACCGAACAGGAAAAAAAGAAATGCTGGGACAGGCGATTTTAGAATATGTGAAAAATAATTGTGAAAACAACGCCATGTCGCTGGAGATGGTGGCGAACGCCTTTTCCCTCAACTATACCTATGTTTCCCATTTCTTCAAGGACTATATCGGAGAAAATTTTAGCAACTATGTAACGGGCGTGAAAGTGGAAAAAGCGATTGAATATTTGAAACAAACGGATTTACCGGTCAGTGAAATTGCAGGAAAACTGGGCTATGCCAACAGCGCGGTGCTGATTCGTAATTTCAAGAAGGTAACGGGCGTCACGCCGGGACAGTTCCGTAAAATGGAAGGAAAAACGGGCAGAGAATAAGAGGCGGACGCGGGTTGTTTGATTTTGAGCTTGATTTATATACATATATATGATATAATAAACTTTAGGCAGATAAAGAGTGTATCGGAAGGCGGTTTACCCATCTCCTGTAGAAAGGGGGTGGTTGTATGGAGAATATCCTACCCTCTCTTGACAAGAGCACATACGCCTTTCACAAGAGAAAAATTAGGGCTAGCGGCGTTCTCGTCCTTGACTTGCGGAAAGCAAGCCTTCGTCCTCGGTCTTGCCAGTCCTAATTTTTCTTCTTGGAAAGGTCAGGAGGAGTTTTTCAGACACAAATTTTGGAAGTGACTAGGAAGACGAGAGAGCAGGGCTCGTGCCCGCGAACGAGGATGACAACGTCAATTTCAAAATTTGTGTCTGAAAAACCGTGTGTGCCTTTGTCAAGAGAGGGTAGAGTATACAATGATAATCATTGTTCTATTGCTACTTAAAGAGATATTGAAATACATAAAAAAGTAGCCGCCCTCCAGCCAAAGAGTAAGCAGCTACTTTTTTAAGTAACCAATTATTCGGGCAAACCGCCAAAAACGGTTCACTTTTGTCTGCCTTTATTATATACCATCGTGCAAGGTTTGTCAAGGGTGTAGACACGAATAGGGTGCAGGGGCGGACGCGGATTTGTTTGATTTTGAGCTTGATTTATATACATAACTGTAGTATAATGAACTTTAGGCAGATAAAGAGTGTATCGGAAGGCGGTTTGTCCATCCCTTTAGAAAGGGGGTGGAGCTATGAAATACATACTAAAGATTATCGTTTTTGTCATGATAATTCTTTTAGTTTTTTCTATAAAAGCACAATAGCCGCCCTCCCAACCAAAGAATAGCGGCTATTGTTCGTTATCATTTTGGCAAACCGCCAAAAACGGTTCACTCTTATCTGTCTTTCATTATATACCATCATGCAAGGTTTGTCAAGGGTGTAGACCCGAATGGGGTGCAGAGACACAAAAGCGTGTGCGTACTTGGAAAGAAGATGATTGGTATTGCAGAACAATAATAACAAAGCCACCGGATTTTTCCGGTGGCTTTGCTTTATCATTTCTATGAAAAACATTGTGCTGTTCCCCATGAAGCAGCTGTTTTTTTCATAAACACCATCAAACGGTGAACGTTCCTATGTGGGACTAGTCCACTAACCATGGGGTATAATCAGAAGTCAAAGCGCCCATACGCATGTTAATCAGCATCAAATCGTTGATGTTGATAATGGTTGCGCCGTTTTCGTCTGAACCATCATAGAAATTGAAACTTTCCAGCAGCACGCCGTTTTCGTTACGGCTGTTGTAGCGTCCCACCCAATTGATACGGTATTCGTTGAAATCGTCATACTGAATGCCGCGTTTACCGTCCAAATCGCCAGGATAGAGCACAATTGGTTTTTCTGCTGTGGAAATCTTAAAATCTTCTGTTGCCGGCATGGTGAACGTCACCTGCCGCGTCAGATAGTTGGTTTTGCTGATGGTCATGGTGTGCGGTTTTGCAGAGATATATTCTTCAAACTCAAAATATCCATGCAGCACGCCGTTTGCCTTTGTGGTGGTCGAAATTGATTTTCCGTCGCTGCCCACAACATCGTTGATGGTAATGGTAATACCGTCGTGGGTGGCTTTGGTTAATGATTTCGTGTCCAATTTAATATAACCGGAAAGTTTGAGCGCTTTGGGGTTATACATGACAGGCGTCTTTTTGTAGACGGTTCCGTCTGCTTTTGTCAGGCGATAACCAATCGTACCACCGACAGGATTTAATGCATAAACTTTAGCCTCTGAACCGGAGCCGACTGTCCGCGACGGAACATTATAACCGGGACTGAACAGCATTCTGATTTGGTCTGCTGTTAAAGAAGCATAAGTGACAATCGCTGCTGTATCAGCATAGTCACGGTAAATTTCCAGTTTGTCGCCCACTTCCAGTTGAGATTTGTTAGTCCCGATGGAGAACTTGATATAGTCATAGTCCGTACCTTTGGAGTTGATAACGTCAACATACATGTTGGGGGGCGGTACCGCGTCCACAGTATAGACTTTCAGTTTTTTCTGCAATGTCAGCGGCGTACCGTTCAGCGTCTGCTGAATCTGCACGGTCACTTCATCATAGGACTGCGCGTGGAAATCCTTGTCGGCGCGCACCGGTTCAATCACGCCGGCATCTGTGACAATGACGTTGGGCGCAACACGTTTGGCATCGTCGCCGCGGTCTGCGTCGGAACGGTTGTCAACCGCCGTTACCGTTTTGACATATTCAATCGTATAATCTTTTGCATCGCCCGGTGCAACCTTCACTTTGTCCGCCAAATCATAGGTCTGTTTCAGCCCTTCGCCGTATACCAACGTGATGGTGTCGCTCGGCAGAACGATTTCATAAGGCGCGAGACGTACTTTCACGTTCACGTAGTCGTAAATCGTCGGGTCAACGCTGGAAGAAATTTTCAGAATAATGTCATCGTCATCCTCCGTCGAGTTTTGTGCAATCACTTTGCAGCTGGGTGTTTTTGGATTGGTGTTTGAACTGTCTGCTGCAATTACCATTGGCGCTTTCGCGTCAGTACCCAGTGCTTCGGTGGTTTTGGGAGAACCATCGTCATTGCGGTCTAATACCCGCAGCAGCTGCCATTTCACGTCTGTGCTAAAATCGTCTTCATTTTCCGCTGTAAAAGCAGCCTGGAACGTATAGGTATCTTCTAAATCCTCAATGCCCTGATCGTTGAATTCCAACTTGGTGGAAGCGTTTACCAGGAACTTACCGCCCATGCCGGTCAAATAGCCGTCTTTGTTAGTAATGGTAATTCCGGTCGGTGCAGGAACATCGTTTGTAATTTTAATATAGGCAACACGGAAGCCCTCGGGATTGTTGTCTTTGTTTGGAATGTGAGAGCCGTAACCGGTAATTTTAATATATCCCGGAACAAAATTGCCCTCGTCGTCCAGCACCGCGTCCGACATCGAAATATTCGGCGCAATCGTAAATTCAAAGGATTTTGAGTCATTGTCCGATTTTGTCACAGTGATATAGTCGCTGACCGTAGCGCCGGAAGCGTGGGACGTGGAATCCATAAATTCGCATTCCCAGCGATCAATATTCGGCCACGAAGCATTGGTGGGGTCTACCTCCGCCTTGAGTTGATAGGTTGAATCGGTGCTTCGTTTGTCAATCCGGTAGTAGTCCGGTTTTCCGCTGCCGTCGCTCGCAATATCCGTCACCAGAGAATCGTTGTCACGATAGAGGTTCAAAATCATATCTTTGATTTCCACTACCTTGAATTTGGATTCAAAGAAGCTGACGTTGTCGAATTCCCAAACAGCGTCTTTTCCGACATCAAGGTCGGAGCTGATATCTAAATCCGTAGAATACCATTTCGCCGGTTTGTCCGCCCACATCGGGTCGTTGGGAGTACCGTCCAGATGAAAGCCGGTGGTTTGCGGCGTCGGCACGGTTGCCGTCGGCTGAATGGCTTTAAATTCAATGCTAAACATTTTCACCTGACCGGTGATACGGCTGATGAGCCCTTTGTCCAGCAATGCAGTACCCATCACGGAGACATAACCGCTGCCATTGTCAACAACCGGCATACGGCTGTTGTTAGTTAGAACACCGTTGACCCAGCTTGTGCTGATGGAATCCGGGTCATTGCTGCCGCTGGTGAGATTGGTGCGCAGACCGGAGCCGTTGTTGAAGCCGGGACGTATAACGTTGTCCGCACTGTAGGGAACGCCGTTCATATTCACGACCTGCAAAATGGACGGGTCAAAGGTAATCGGGATATAGAAACCGGTCAATTTTGCAAAGTCTTCCATATAGATATTCAGTGTAAATTGCTGTCCGACACGGATGGACAAATCGTTGATGTTGTTTGCCTGCGCGGAATATTCAATCGGCATACCACTGTCTGTAGTGGTGCTGATGGTCATAAACAATTTGTTTGCAGAGGACGGTTTGGTTGGCGGAATGTTCGAGGGTTTTGTTACCTCCGGATCTTTGGTCGGTACGGTACTGGTGGAACCGTTTCCTGCCAGACCGCCGCTGTTGTCACCTGCAAAATAGTCGTCCTGCGACTGCGTGGTAATATAAAATGCTTTGTTGGTAGCACGCACTGCCAACACGGTTTCTTTTTCCGTCACGCTTTCAAAAATCGGCTGCGGAATCAGATAATCTTTTTCATAAAATGCATTAACGTTGCCGCCCCAGCCATAGAGTTCGTTGTCTGTTGTCATAACAACAACGGAATGGTCCGCCGAAGTCATGATATAATGCGCGCGCTTGTTGGGATAATTTACGCTGCCGGGACCAAATGCAGCATAGGGAGTCGGACGGTCGTTGGGATGCACATAATATTCGTGAATTCGCCCACTGGTTTCTTGAGATACCATCCATTCGCCGTTTCCGAGTTTTCCGCCGGCGCTGCTGCCCCATGTCCAGATGGTGCCTTTGTCGTCCAGCGCAACAACGGTATTATATTCTAAAGAAAGTTGTTTGATTTTCCTGCCGCTGAATTCGGAGCGACCTGTTACCCGATAAGGGGTTGTTTTGGGGATTTCCGTTTTGGTTTTGCCGTCCGAGCCCCAGCCGTTTGGAATCTGCCCACGGAGATTTTCTCCCCAACCAAATACCTCACCGCTTTCCATCAGCACTAGAACTGCGTTGATTGGTGTAGTAGGTATACTGGGGGTAAGAGTAGCCGGACCGGAAACCCAAACTTCTTTAATCTTTTCGTCTCTTCCGGTTGCGCTTTTAAACCGCGCCATCATTTCCGGCGTATCCACGCGGTATTGGTTGTTTGCAGTTCTCGGAAGAACCCACCACTGAATGCTGCCGTCTTTGGCTTTCACTTTCGCGCCCATACCAAAATAAGCGCCGAAGGTTACATCTAAAATCTGTCCGCCGTCAAACAGTTCAGAGCCGTTTGATGGTTTCACTTCCGTCCATGTTGCGGTGGAAGCTTGATACAGTTTTCCTTCTTCACTCACAGCCATACAGCCGGTATCGTGGAAACCGGCTTTAATCACACCAAAACCGCCAAAGACAGAACGGTCAATTTTCATAGGACTGGGATAGTTTTTCGTTTCGCCGAGTCCAAGCGGTGAGTTAGGACCATTGGTTCCCCACACGTAAAGGTCGCCGTCAACCAGCTTTGCCATGAGAGGATATCCCACCGATACAGAATGCGCGTCATGCAGCTCGTCCACCGTAGCCGTACGCGGTCGGGTCGAAGCTGCTGAAGCAGCCATATTCGGCAGAACAAAAGCAGAACAAAGCAGCGTCAACGCTAAGATAAGACTTACTTGTTTCTTCATAGTTTTGCCACACTCCTTTTTTAATAAATAAACAAAGAACATTCTCCCGCAATCATATACTTTTCAAAAATTTACCGGTTTCAAGATTTCGGCAAATCAATAAAAGTATCCCCACAGACTGCACGAGAAACGGATAACGGCTGCCCCACGCAGACACCATATCCATCTGCGTATACAGCCCAGTCTATGCATTTGCATAGAACTATCCTTGTACATTTTACTACGTTTTAAAAGAAATGTCTACATGTTTTTGGCTTTTTATACCTTTATAGTATGAAATCGCAAAAAATGAGATTTTTAGGGGAGGGTTCCGCAGATGAATGGAAATGAATCGGAATGGGCAGGAACGAAAGAGGAGAAAAAACGGAAATTGCGTATTTTTGACTGCTGAAAATGCCTATGAAATAAGGGTTTTGCGCATGGGACAAAAAAAGAGAGCAAAAATAGGCAATGCAATTCACAAGCAGAAATAACAATCAAAAATATAGGGAATTGCGTTTCGCCGGCGGGGCATGTTACAATAAAAGCAAAGCTTTCGAAAGGGGGACTTATTCCGGTCTGATGACCGTCATACCGTCCCCCTTGTCGGAATCCCCCATGCAGACGCGTTTGTTCGCACTGCGTTCCTATAGAAACGCCCGCGTCTGAAAGGTATGAAATCTTCGGCACATGTCCGAAGATTTCATGAATAACGAAAGGAAACCGAGAGGAGGAAAGGTTTTGAGAAAATCAAAGAAGCCTATTGCAGCAGCATTGGCGGCAGGACTTGCCATCGGCGCACTGTGCGGCTGCAGCGGCGTGAGCGAAAATGCAGCGGGAGAAGAAAATTTGAAACTCACTTGGTGGACAATCAATCACCAGTCGGCGTACATATCGAATTATAATGAAGTGGCGGCGTTCCGGCAAATGCAGGAGAAAACCGGCGTGGAAATTGCATTTTTGCATCCGGCGGCAGGACAGGAGACAGAACAGTTTAACGTGATGATTTCCTCGAAAGATTATCCGGATATCATTGACTGGCAGTGGGAAACGGAATATCCGGGCGGCATGAACAAGGCGGTCAGCGACGGCGTGATTATTAAACTCGACGACTACATGCAATATGCGCCAAACTATGGGAAACTGCTGGAACAGCAGCCGGAGTTCCGAAACAGCGTGAAAACAACGGACGGCGCAATTTTAACCTTTAATGAATTGAAAGACGACATTGGTATCAATTCCTATTTGGGGCCCTGCATTCGGAAAGATTGGCTTGACAAATTGGGGCTGGCGGTGCCGCTGACTACCGACGATTGGCACAACGTTTTGAAAGCGTTCAAAACAATGGACCCCAACGGCAACGGCAAAGCGGACGAAATCCCGCTGGTGGATTCGCAGGAGGACAGCCTGCAATATTTGTCAGTCGCGTGGGGTGCATTCAAAGGAAAGTTCTATGAAAAAGACGGAAAAATGGTGTATGGCAGCGTTCAGCCGGAATATAAAGACTTTTTGCAAACCATGCATGATTGGTATGCGGAAGGGCTGATTGATGCGGAATTTGCTTCTTCAAGCAGAACCAACATTGACGCCAAAATGCTAGGCGGCACGGCGGGCGCGTTTGTGGGATATATGGGCAGTCAAATGGGAAGTTATTTGGCGCAGCAGCCGGAGATGAATCTGGTCGGCGCGCCTTGGCCCAAAGGTCCGTCCGGCATTTCTTATATCGGTATGCCGGAAATGCTCAAAACAGCCATTCCGGGCTTTGGAAGCGCGATTTCCACGGCAAACAGCCATGTGAAGGAAACCATGGCGTTGCTGGACTATAACTACAGTGAAGAAGGCATTATCGCGCAAAACTGGGGCGTGGAAGGCGTTACATTTGAGAAAAACGGAGAACAGCTTCAGTTTTTGGACAGTGTGCTGCACGACGGCAGCGGGAAAAATCCCATTGAAGCCATGAGCCCCTATACGTTGACGACATGGGGCGGTTATGGAAAAGTGATGAACGGCGCGGCATATAAAGCCTTGATGCAGACCTATGAGCAGCAAAAAGAAGCGTCCAAAATCTGGACGCAGGGCGACACCAGTTTGCTGCTGCCGGCATTTCCGCTCACAGCGGAGGAGTCGCTGCGTATCAGCAATATCATGACGGAGGCGCGGCTCTATGAAAACGAAATGTATGTCAAGATGATGATGGGCATTGAACCCATTTCAGGGTTTGAAGAATATGTCGCGCGCATGGAAGCCATTGGCGTGAATGAAGCGGCGCGGCTTTATGAAATTGCATATACCAGATATAAGGCGCAGCAATAATATAGGAAGAAATCAAAAGGAGGAAAAAAGAGTGAAGAGAATAGTAGCGATGGTGATGGCGGCGGTAATGTTGTTTGCGGCTGCCGGCGTATGTGCCGCAGGGGAAAACAACAAGGCGGCATTTGAACTACAATCCCTCGGGATTTTGATTGCGGGCGAGGACGGCGATTTTGCACTTCCGCGGGAGGTGACCCGCGCGGAGTTTGCGGCAATGATTGTACGGACACTGGACATGGAGAGCGCGGCGCAGAGCATGACATATGAACCGCGGTACCGTGACGTGCCGCAAAGCGAATGGTTTGCAGGATATGTGAATCTGCTGTCACAGCTTGGTATGGTAAACGGTAGCGGAGACGGTCTGTTTCAGCCGCTGGATACCGTGAGCCTGCCGGAAGCGGCAAAAATTATGGTAAGTTGTTTGGGCTACGGCGCAGTGGCAAACGAAGCGGGCGGATATCCGAACGGATTCATGAACTGGGCGGCGCAGCTGGGATTGCTGAAAAACGTTGGCGCGGCGGGCGTTATGACGCGCGCGGACGCGGTGCAGCTTATCTATAACGCGCTGGACGTGAAAACCATGCAGGCGTCGTTTGGCGTGGCAGGCAAAACCGAATATACGGTTTCGGACAATGATACGCTGCGCGGCAGGTTTGAAGACCGCGTGAAAATGACCGGTATTGTGACGGCGAACTACGAAAGCTATCTGGTACTGCCGGTGCAGGGGCTGCGGGAAGATGAAATCGTCATTGACGACGTCATTTATCGGACGGGCGGACTGGAAGCGGCTTCTCTGCTGGGACAAAAAGTGGAATTTTATGTGCAGGAAAATGAGGAAACCGGACGGGATACGCTGGTATCTATCCGTGCGGCAAAAGAAAATGAGATTTTGACAGTAGATGGGGAAGATATTTCCTCTCTCACCGAAACGCAGCTACAATATATGCAGGACGGACGGGGGAACGTGACGGAAAAAATCAAGTCCGGCGCGGCGTTGCTGCGCAACGGCCGTCCGCTGACGCGTCCCGAAAACGAAGATTTTGAAGTGAAAAACGGCAGTGTGACGCTGCTGGACAACGACGGCGACAGCGTTTATGACATTGTGATGATAGAAGATTATGAAGCGGCGCGGGTAGACCGTGTGAGCGGCGACAGTATTTATTTGAAAGACGACATTGGCAAAGAGAAAAAACGGTCTTTGTTATTAGATGAAAACGACAAAGATTTGACTTTCACGCTGCGCATGGCGGACGGAACCGCAGTGAAACCGGCAGAACTGAAACCGGACGACATTGTCAGCATTGCGTCCAGCATAGACGGACAACTGGTGCGGATTATCGTCAGCCGAAACGCGGTGGAAGGGACGCTGACGGAAATCGGCGAGGATACCATTTCCGTGGACGCGGTCGCCTACAAAACGCTGGAGGAGGACATCAAAGCGGAGCCGGGCGATGATATCCGTGCTTATTTGGATTTCCGCGGAAAAGTTGTGATGACGGAGAAAGTGAAAAATGCGCGGCGGCAGTTCGGCTATGTGCTGGAATGCGGCGGCAGCGGTATGTCGCTGGGACAGATTAAAATTTTGCAGCCGGGCGATTTCCGCGAAGAAATGGTGTCCAACAAGGACGAGAACAATCCGGTGGAAACGGCAGTGCTGCGCGGACGCAACAAAGAGGTTCTGGTGCTGGATTTGGCAGGCAAGGTAAACGTGAATGGGTCGTCCATGTCCCTGTCCGATTTGCAAGCCTATTTCGGCGAACCGCACAGCGGCATTTTAAGCAACAAACGCGTCATTCGCTACACGCTGAACGCGGAAGGCAAAGTGAACAACATCACGCAGCCGGAACGGATTTATGACCCTGACCGCGGCGTGGACAAAAACAAAACCTATAATTCCTATGAAAAAACGTTTGGCAACAGCGGCAACACGCCGTTTGGTGCGAATGAAACCACCAAAGTACTTTGTATTCCGGACAACAAAGGCGTGAAAACGGAAGAGGACTATTTGGCGACCATTGACCTCAACAACGGTTCCACTTATGTGGTTTCCGGTTTTGATATGGATGAAGAAACCGGAATTGCGGATTTGATTGTGATTACCACAACGCTGGACGCGGCGGCAACCGGCGTGATTAACGATAAGAGCGAATTTGCCGTTGTGGCAGGCATGAAAAAACGTATGGACGAAACGACGGGCGACACGGTTACCGTGGTTTCCATGTGGTCGGAGGGGATTTTGCAGTCCCGCACACCGGCGGATATTGCGGAAGTGAAAACTGCTGCTGCGAATTTAAAACTGGGCGACGTGATTTACTACAGCGAGGATTCCGACAAGAACCTGAACAAAATTCAGCGTATCGGCAGACTGACACCGTCTCCGGCGCTTTATTCGGACGGCAGCGCTTCCAATGAAAGAACGTTGTTCGGACAGGTGGATTCCATCAAGTTTAACCAGATTGACGACGTACTCAACCGCCGTGTGGATATTGTGACGGCGTGGACGGCGGAGGACAGAAGCGCGAGCGCGGATATTCTGCTGAATTGCCGCAATCCGATTCCACTCTATTTGATTGACAATCAAACGGAAGAAATTACCAAAATTGAGACGGAGGATATCCGTCAAGGCGACAAGATTTTTGCACATATCGTGAACTATAAATTGCGCTGTGCCGTTATCGTGCGCGATTAAGGGAGGATGAAAAGCATGAAAAAAAGAATTTACGCATTTGCGCTGGCAGTTGCTATGCTGCTGGGCAGCGCTGCACTACCGGCGGCAGCGGAGACAGGAGACGTGTCCGGCACCCTTCCGGTGAGTCTGCCGGGCGACGTACTGGACGACGAAATGGGTTATGCGGATATTAATGCAGTACCGTTTGGTTATTGGAAAAACGGCGGCGTGGGAAACGGTACGGAAACCCCTGCACCGTATCTGTTCATGTACACCACAGGCGGCGTGAACCAGCCGGCAGGATTCACAGGGGAAACCTGGTATGATGATGAATCCAAAGCGACAAAATCCGGAACCATTGCGGTGGAAAACGGCAATTTGAAATTGACGCGCACCGCAGCAGCAAATACGGGCGATACAGTCAGTTTGAATAAATTTTTGTCAACAGGCGCGCAGCCGGCGGACAAAATGACGCTGGAGTTTGAATATGTGCGGGAAGCGGGCGTCAAAATGCAGATTGGTGTTCAGTACCATAACAATTGGCGTGGGCCGATTGCCTTGACACAAAATGCAAACGGAAGTTTTTCGTCATCGGGAAACAGCAGCGGTTCCGTTAATAGCGGCGTTACCAGTACCGGAACCACGAAAGTCACGGTGCATTTGGATAAAGCGGCAAAAAAGGCGGATATCTATGTCAATGACCAGCCGTTGGTAAAAGGGTATACCTACGATAACCGTTATGACGGATATTATGACGCAGGAAAATTGGGATTTACCATTTTAAAAGACAGCGAACAAAATAAAGGCATTACGCTTCGTTATGTCCGTTACATGGAAACGGCGGAATATGCAACCATTGCTTTAACAAAAGACGCGGAGGCCACCATTGATACATCGGCGCTGCCGGCGGACGGCGCGACGTTGGAAAACGACCTCGCGCTGCCGGAACTGAGCGCGCTTCCCTATGGCAGTGTTCCCTATCTGGAATCCTCGGATGACAGCATTTTGAACGCGCAGACGGGCGCGGTGACGCGGCGGCTGGAAGCGCAAAATGTGACGCTGACGCTGAAACTGAAAAAACTGAATGAAGCCGGAGAATATGTTTCTTCCGATGTAATAGAACAATGGAACTATACCGTGGCAAAATCTACCGCGACTTTGCAGGACGATGTGAACGCGCTAAGCATGAACGATTTGCTGGGACAAAACGCGGCGGCAGACCAAATTACCACAGCGTTGACGCTGCCGGCTGCCGGAAAATATGCGGGTAGCGATATCGCATGGAGCATGACGCCGGAGGACGCGCCCATTGACCTTGCGACAGGCGCAGTGACGCGCCCTGTCTATGGGGACGACCTGCCGGTGAAGCTGACGGCAACATTTACCAGCGGAGAAGAGACGCTGACCAAAGACTTTGATATTGTGATTTTAACACAGCCGTCGTTTGTGAGCAATTTGGCGCTGGGTAAAGCGGCGACCACCAGTGTGGACTATTCCAATACCATGTTTCTGGCGGCGGAAGCAACGGACGGAAACACGACGTCAACACGCTGGGCGTCCAGAGGAACGAACAACTGGATTTATGTTGATTTGGGCGCGCCGACAAAAGTAAGCGCAATGCGGTTTTATGAATGGAACTATCGTATTACCGGATTTGTGGCGGAATATTCGGACGACGCACAAAACTGGACTGCGGCAAAAACGGTGACGGGACTGCCGGCGAGCGGAACAGCAACGCACCGCCCTGGATATACAACGGAATTTCCGGCAGTAACCGCGCGCTATTGGCGGCTGCGGCAAACGGCAGGCAGCGCAGATATTTCCATTTTTGAATTGGAACTCTATGACACCACACAGCGGTTCTATGAATCGGCAGTTTCCGTGAACGAGGAAACGCTGGGCAGCGTGCAGAGAACCGGCGGCCCTGGATACGCGCTGGGCGCGGAGGTCGCTCTCAGTGCACAGCCGACGACCATGGGAAAATTTGTCCGCTGGCAGCTTCCGGAGGGTTTGACATTAACAGAAGGCACAGCACAGTCGCCGAACATCAAATATGCACAGCCGCAAAAGAACATCAAACTTGTGGCGGAATTTGAAGAAAAAACAGCCGCGTCCATTGACATGGAAACCGCGGTGTATGACAAACATGAAGGTTCAGAGAATCATAAAAGCATTGTGGTGAACTTCGCGGCGGGAGACTATACGTTGCAAAGCATTCGCTGCGGCAAAGATACTTTGGAAGAAGGAATACACTATACAAAAGAAGAAAACGTTATCACGCTGCTGCAAAGCTGGCTGGAAACGCTGAGCGGAGAACAGACCGTTGTGTTCCAGACGGACGGCGGCGCGCAGCCGTCGCTGAAAGTGAACATCAGCGACAGCAATCCGGCTGTGCTGATTCAGGAGGATTTGGCAGCCATTACCAAACCGGAATATCAGCTTCAGGACGGTATGACCATTCCGGCAGTGGGACCGCTGCACGGCTCGGATATCACCGTAACCAGCAGCAACGAGAGCGTATTGCAAGTGGTGCGTGAGACGCAGAACGGACAATTGGTGAACAAACTTGTGGTGAAAGCGACTGCAAGCGCTAATGTTACGCTGGTCATTTCTGGAAAGCTGGGCGAGGGCTCAGCAAGTCTGCCGGAAATCCGCTGCGCTGTCCGCGGCAAAGGAAGCGGTAGCGGTTCCGGCGGCGGTGGCGGCGGTAACACCGTGCGTCCTTCCGGCTCCGGCGTGGTGAACTATGGCACCGGAACACCGGTGGCGCCGCCGCAGCAGGGCAATACAGAAACCACACAGCCCGGACGGTTTAGCGATATGCCGAGAGATTACTGGGCGCACGACTACGTGGAATTGTTGGTAGAAAAAGGTATTGTGTCGGGCGACGACAAAGGAAATTTTTCGCCGGAACAGCAAGTGACCAGAGAAGAATTTGTGAAAATGATTGTGCTGACGCTGGGACTGAAAACGGACAGCGCGGCGGCGCTGCCCTTTGAGGACGTTGCGGCAGGGGACTGGAGTTATCCCTACATTGTGGCGGCATATCAGGCGGGCGTTATCAGTGGAACAGACGAAAACACGTTTGGCATGGGAACGACAATGAGCCGTCAGGACATTGCGGTGGTAACGGCGCGTGCGCTGGACGCGGCACAGGTGAAAATTTTGCCTGTGACAGAACTGGTTCAGTTCACAGACGCAGCAGCGGCAGCGGACTATGCGGCGGAAAGTATTGCGCGTATTGCGCGCAGCGGCATTGTCGGCGGATATCCGGACGGGTCATTCCAGCCGCAGGGAACCATTACCCGCGCGGAAGCGGCGAAAGTGCTGGCGCAGGTTATTCGGTTAAAGGAGGAATAAACGCATGAAGAAATTAGTATCCTTGTTGCTCTGCACCGCGCTTGCCGCGGGCGGAGCGACAGGTTTTGGATATGGAAGGGAGAGAAATGCGGTGATTGCGGCAGATACAGAAAACACCTCCTTTGTGACGCTGCCGGAAACCGGTGTGACGGTGGAAACCAATCCTACCGGCTATGCATATCAATCTCCGTATAACGAAGAAACAACGCTGGATTTCACCGACCCGCAGTATATGAGCGACGAAGCGTTTTTCGGCGTGCGGGACGGCGAAAAATGGACAACAGCGCCGAAGCTGGACTATGAGAACTATATGGGTCTCAGTCAGGTGGAAAGCTATGCTATGGTCGGTGATTATGAGAGCGCCAAAAGCGCGTTGCTGCAATATTATCAGGAGCGGGAACTGCAATATGCCAGACCGACCATTGGCGCGAACAACAAAAAAGAAATTTTGACGGCGCAGCTTTTGAAACATAATTATACCTATAATGAAAACAGTAATGCGCAGCTGATTGACATTGCCACGGTGGAAAGCCATGAATACAATGAACAGCAGCCGGTGGAGGTGGACGTCACTTCATTTGTCAAAACGGTGCTGGATTCCACCACTACCGTGATGCCGCTGTATTTGACGGCGCGCAACAAAGACGGCGCACAAATTTCTATTTTATCCAAAGAATACGGCGCGGGGAATTTGGGTGCGCGTATCAGTATTGTCAGCAACGGCGTCACCACAGACTATGAAGTGAAAGAGGACGCTATGATTGCGGGTGGATATGGCAAAAATGCAAGTTACAACTACAAAGGCGCGACGGAACTTTTGCTGGAAGAAAGCCTTTCTTCTATCAATACGCGCACGCCCAAAGAAGAAGGGACGGGACAGCCGACAACCTTTCCGGTAGATGAAAATACGCGGCGCGTGCATCTGAAGTTTGATTTGGCGGGCGCGGGTGCGTCCGGCAACGTTGCCAGCGCGACGCTGAAACTATATGCCAAAATCAACGACAAGGAAAACCATGTGGACAGAAAAGATATGGTGTTGTTCGTCACAAAAAACACCGATTGGAACGAGGACACCGTTTCCTTTAACAGCACCAACCAATATATCTTTTCCTATGAACACGAACCTTCCCTGCGGTGGCACCGTCCGTGGCTGGGCGCGGCGGGACACCGTTATACGGACGAATTGTATCGGTTCAACACCTATTTGAAACACCCTATCGGACAGTATAACTATACGACCGAGGACAAAGAAGAATATGCCTATACTGCCCTGCGGCAGTGGGCGGAATTTATCCGCTGGAACGGCAGCAGCGCGGTAGCGCCGCAGAAACATTGGGCGGAAGGAAATGGCAGCGAGGTGATTGACTCCTATTTGGGCGTTGCCTGCCGGAATCAGTTCATGCCGCAGGCGCTCTTTGCACTGATTCATTCCAAGCACATGACGCCGGATTTGCTGACGGCTTCCATGAAATATTTGACGCTGACAGCGGACTATTCCTATAATCGTACGCCGAATAAAAATAACATTGGGGCGCAGGAGATTTCAGGACTGTATAATGTAGGGCTCTGTTTCCGCGAAATGAAACGCGGCTCCGTTTGGCAGGAGCGGGCAATCAGCCGTCTGCCCTCCTATACGCAGGGGTATATGATGAACGACGGCACCATCAAAGAGGTGGCGCTGGGCTATGTGGACTATGCACTGAACGGTATTTGGTCTGTGCAGGACTATGCGGAGCAAATGGACGAACGCGTGGAATACAGCGACGAAGTAAAAAATGTCATGAAAACCATGGCATATTACCTCATGCACGCCTCCGGCCCGGGCGGACGGGAGATTCAGCAGGGGGACGCTTATGGGTATTCCTCCACGGGTGTGAAAAACCAACTCAAAATCATTGCAGAATTGACAGACGACCCCTATATTTGGTATGTGGCGACAGACGGACAGCGGGGACTGAAACCGGAGGATACCTCGGCAATGTATGCGGACGGCAAAAAATATACCATGCGCAGCGACTGGAACAAAGCGGCGGTCTTTTTGCAGACCAATGCGGATAACGCCTATGAAAGCCATGGACACAAAGATGATTTATCCATTATTTTGTGGGGCTATGACCAGTATTTGTTGGCAGATCCGCTCTATTCCAGCTATCAGGGCGGTACGGCGTCCACTTGGCTGACCGGTACCATGGGGCACAACACGGTTGTGGTGAACAACGCCAGCCAGTCGGCTTCGGGAAAAACGGACAATCAGGGAATTACCAACAAATGGGAAGCAAATGATATCTATGATTTTGCGGACATCACCACCAAAAACTATGGCGGACAGGGCGTGAGCCATTCCAGAAAAATTTTGTTTGTGCGCCCGGGCTATTTTTTGGTGTTTGACCACATGAAACCAAACAATGATACCGCGAAAAACTATAAACAATATTGGCATTTTCTGCCCGACGCGGACGTCACCATGAACGAAGAAACGGGCGTAGTGCGGACGAATTTTCCGCGTGCGAACGTTCAGATAGCGACGGCGCTGAAGGACGGCGTCACACCAACGATACGGGAGGACGGCTATTACGGTCTGGGACACTCCGGCGTTATTAACAACGTGAAATATGCCTATTATGAACAAAACGCCGCAGAAGCGGCAACATATGAAACGCTGATTTATCCCGAAGAAGTCGGGAAACGCGGCTTGGTGCAAACCAAAGCGGAGGAAATTCCGCTGACCGGCGTGGCAGCCGGCGCGGCAAGTGCAATGCAATATGTCATTGACGACCGCGCGGACGGTGAAAAAATAGAAGGAACTGCCTATCTGGTGCATGAGAGCAGCGCACGGACCAGCCGTATGGTGGGCGATTATGTGACGGATGCATCCTTGCTGCACGTTTCCCACAAAGCAGGAAAACTTTCCGAAATTACTTTTTCCGGTGGGAAAACCCTGACTGCACCGGATGGCGCGGCATATATCAGCGCGCCGCAAACGGTGACGGATTTGGGCGTGCGCTATGGCACTTCAACGCTGGAATTGGCAACCTCGGCAGAGGTGGAACGCGAGGGACTGACCATTTATGCGCCTAAGGCAATCACGACCGTTACATGGAACGGAGAAGAAGTGAACGTACAGCGCAGCGGGAACTACATCTACTTTGGTGCGGCGTCTTCGGTAGCGGATACCTCTAAAACACCCGAACCCGAAGACGGAAGCACGCCGGTGAAAACGCCGGAACCTGCCCCGACGCTGCCTTCTCACGGCGGCGGAGGAGGTGGCGGCGGCGGAGCCGCAGTGGCGCCAAAACCAACGCCTACACCGGAAAATACGCCCACACCGACTGTAACGCCGCAGCCGACCGTAACGCCGGACAATCATGAATCGGGGACGTTAAGCGACGGCATGAAAGCGGAACTGGAAGGACATTGGGCGCAAAAAGAAATCAGTGAAATGGTGGAAAAAGGAATTGTCAAAGGCGTTAGCGCAGATTCGCTGGGACTGGGCAACGCAACGACCCGCGCGGAATTTGCCGCTATGCTGGTGCGCGCATTGGGTCTGCCGGAAACGCCGCAGCAAGGCGCATTTTCCGATGTGCCGACAGACGCTTGGTATGCCGGTGCGCTTGCTGCCGCAAAAGAAGCAGGAATTCTGCAAGGCGCGGACGGCAAAGCCAATCCGGAGGACAACATTTCCAGAGAGGAAATGGCAAAAATGCTGGCGGCTGTTTGTGCAGGTCGCGGCATAGAAGCGGCGGGAGAAATGAAAGCATTCACCGACAGCGGCGCTGTGAGCGATTGGGCGCAGCAGGGCGTGGCGGATTCCGTGAAATTGGGGCTGATGAACGGCATGGAGGACGGTTCATTTGCACCCAAAGAAGCGGCGCTGCGCGAACAGGTCATTGTTGTGCTGGAGAGACTGCTGCACTTGCTGGAAAATACATCAAAATGAACAAAAATAAACAAAAACAAAGATAAAAACAGGTAAAAAAAGAGAAAACAAGAAAAAAGAAGGACTTTTATCCGTCGGCAGAGAATAAAATAAATAATCAAATAAGGCTGAAGCTGTCAAATGGCAGTTTCAGCCTTTTGCAATACGAAAGGAGAACACCATGGAACATCAATTGTGGTACAAAACCCCTGCAAAGGACTGGAATCATGCGCTGCCGATTGGAAACGGACGCTTGGGCGGTATGGTCTGGGGCGGCGGTGGCGGCGGAAAAGGTGGACGCGAAACCGTGAACCTGAATGAGGACACGCTGTGGTATGGCAAATACCAAGACCGCAACAGCCGCGCTGCAAAAGAACATTTGCCGGAAATCCGCCGCTTGCTGATGGAAGGAAAACCACGGGAAGCGCTGGATTTGGCGCGTATGAGCATGACCTCCCAGCCGAAATATTTCGGGCCCTATCAGCCGCTGGGTAATCTCGTGATGGAGGAACACTATCAGAAAACCATGGAAAACTACCGCCGCGCGCTGGATTTGGATAACGCAGTGGTAACGGTGGAATATGATTTAGAAGGCGTACATGTCAAACGGGAATATTTCGCCAGCCATCCGGATAATGTGTTGGTGATGCGCGTTTGCGCAGATAAACCGATTTTGGATTTTTCCTGCAACCTGATACGCCGTCCGTTTGACGGAAGCTGTGTGAAAATCGCGGAGGATACCGTTATCATGAACGGAGACTGCGGGAAGGGCGGCGTGGAGTTTACCGCTGCCATGCTGGGACGCTGCAATGGGAAAGTGGAAGTGATTGGCGACTACCTGCATTTGTCGGAGTGTTCGCAGGCGGAGGTTATCATTGCGGCGCATTCCGATTTTGCGGGAGAAGACCCGCAGGCGGCATGTCTGCATACATTGGAAGGCGTGAAAGAAAAAACAGCGGAAGAACTGCTTGCGCGGCACATACAGGACTATCAGGCGCTTGAAAAACGCGTGGCGTTAGACCTCGGCGCGCCGGAAAATCCGCTGCCGACAGATGAACGGCTGGAACGTGTGAAAGAGGGCGGAGAAGATAACGGACTGCTGGAACTATATTATCGGTTCGGTCGGTATATCATCATTTCCGCTTCGCGGCCCGGCACCATTGCAATGAATTTGCAGGCAATTTGGAATCATGTTTTTACACCGTCGTGGGAAAGCAACTATACCATCAATATCAACACGGAAATGAACTATTGGCCGGTGGAAGCGGCGAATTTGTCGGAATGTCATTTGCCGCTGTTTGATTTGTTAGACCGTATGCTGCCCAACGGACAAAAGACGGCGCAAATTATTTATGGCTGTAATGGGTTTGTGGCGCACCACTGCACCAACATCTGGGGTGACACGTCCATGGAGGGCAACCTGTTTCCGTCCCCCATTTGGCCCATGGGCGGCGCATGGCTGGCGCTGCATTTGATGGAGCACTATGAATTCACGCAGGACAAAGCATTTTTGCGGCAGCGCGCCTATCCCATTTTGCGCGAAGCGGCGCTCTTTTTCCATGAATATATGATAGAAGATGCAGAAGGATATCTGGTGACAGGGCCTTCTACATCGCCGGAGAATACCTATATTTTGGAGGACGGAACGCAAGGTTCACTGTGCATGGGGCCGGAGATGGATATGCAGATTGTGAAACAGCTCTACCGCAGCTGTATTACGTGCAGCGAGATTTTAGGAGAGGACAGCGCGTTTGCGGACGCGTTAAAGAAGGATTTGGAAAAAATCCGTCCGCCGCGTATTAATTCCTATGGCGGACTCATGGAATGGCAAAAAGACTATGCGGAACTGGATCCGGGACACCGGCATATTTCCCATTTGTTCGGTCTGCATCCCGGAAGGGAAATCAACTACCGCAAGCCGGAACTGATGGAAGCTTGCCGCACAACGCTGGCGCACCGATTGGAAAACGGTGGTGGACATACCGGCTGGAGCTGTGCATGGATTGTGAATTTCTATGCGCGCCTGCTGGACGGAGAAAAAGCACTGGATATGCTGTATCAGTTATTGCGCCGGTCTACCTATCCCAATTTGTTTGACGTACACCCGCCGTTTCAAGTGGACGGCAACCTCGGCGGAACTGCCGCGATGATGGAATTGCTGCTGCAAAGTCAGTTAGAGGAACTCTATTTGCTGCCCGCCCTGCCAAAAGCATGGAAAGACGGAAGCGTCCGCGGACTGCGCGCGCGCGGCGGATTTGAAGTGAATCTGTCGTGGCAGGAGGGGAAACTGACACAGGCGGAGATTCTGCCTTCTGCGGATGGCATGTGCCGCGTGAAACTGCCCTGCAAAATGAATGTGGAACTGAATGGTTTACCGCTGGGTAGCGTGGAGGAATTTTCGCTGGATACCGAAGCGGGAAAAACGTATGTTTTGCATTGCAAAGCATAGGCAAACAAAAGTTGTACGCTTACAATAAAGGGAACCGCCTTTGGGCGGTTCCTGTTTTTTTTGCCTATATGGAAAATTGCAGCATGATATTGCTTTTTGTATGTTGCAGTCCCTGCGCAGATAGACTATAATAATTGCAGCGGACAGAAAAAGCAGGAAAGGGGAACTTGCAGTGCAGGAAAATGATTTTACCTACGAATCATCACAGCCGTCGGAAAAACTTGAGACCTATGAATGGGATAATATCTGGTGGGAACATGCGCCGGAACAGGGCGCGCCGCGGGGATTGATTATCGGCGATTCTATTTCTTGCGGTTATCGGAGAATGGTAACGCGGGAACTGAATGAAACGCTGTATATCGACGGTCTGGGAACTTCTAAAGCGCTTGATAATGCATTTTATCCGGCGTTGATAGATTATGTCATTTGTCAACAAGGGGAGAGTGAAATTCTACAGTTTAATAACGGACTGCACGGATGGCATCTGACGGCGGAGGAATACCGGTATCACTATAGAAAAATCATAGAATATATTATGAAAAAATACAGTGAAAAACGAATTATTCTTGCGCTGACTACGCCGGTGCGCGAGCGCGACAATCAAAATCATTTTGCAGCCCGTAATGCCATTGTTTTGGAGCGCAACAGAATTGTCAAAGAATTGGCAGAGGAAAAGGGACTGGTGGTAAACGACTTGTATGCGGCGATTGTAGATAAACCGGAATTGTGGCGTCCGGACGGCGTGCATTTGCTGGAAGAAGGTTATGCTGTTCTGGCGAAACAAACGGCGGCAGTCATGCGAAAATAAGCAGGCATTTGTGCGTCGGCGCAGAGAAGTTTTTGACGAATTGGAAGCGAAGTTTACGTTTGATATCTGAAGAATGAGAAAGGGGAAATGGACAATGAAAAAAGCAATGGAAGTGCTGGAACGCGTACTGCCCGGGCGCGGTCGGGCGTTTGTGATGGAAACAATAGAGCCGGACGACGGACGGGACGTATTTGAGGTGGATAGACAGGACGGAAACATATTGCTGCGCGGCAATAACACCATTAGCCTGTGTATGGCGCTGCACTGGTATTTGAAATATGTAGCGCAGGTGCATCTGTCGTGGTGCGGCAGCAATATGGATTTGCCGGAGCAATTACCGCTGCCGGAGCAGAATTACAGGCAGGTTGTGGCGCAGAAATACCGTTCTTATATGAACTACTGTACCTTTAACTATTCCGCCAGTTGGTGGGATTTTGAGCGTTGGGAGAAAGAACTTGATTTCATGGCACTGTGCGGCGTGAATTTGCCGCTGTTTACCGTAGGCATGGAGGGCGTATGGCAGGTGGCGCTGCTGGAACTGGGGTTCACAGAACAGGAGACGCGGGAATTTTTGTGCGGACCGGCGTTTTTGGCGTGGCAGTGGATGACCAATATTGAAGGATTTTGCGGCCCCTTGCCGCAAAGCTGGATTGATTCCCATGTGGAAATGGGACAAAAAATCATGAACCGTATGCTGGAACTGGGTATGCAGCCCATTCAGCAAGGATTTTCGGGATATGTGCCGCGCGGCATGAAAGAGAAATTCCCGCAGGCGCGCATTGAACTAAAAAAGGATTGGTGCGCACTGCCCGGCACGGCGCAGCTTGACCCCACAGACCCGCTGTTTCAAAAGATGGGACGTGTCTTTTTGGAAAAACAAAAAGAACTCTTCGGCGCGCATGGATACTATGCGGCAGACCCCTTTCATGAGGGTGTGCCGCCGGAGGACACGAAAGATTATCTGAACGCGGTGGGACGCGCAGTACATAAGTTGTTTACGGATTTCGACAAAAATGCTGTTTGGGTCATGCAGTCGTGGTCTATCCGCAAAGAAATTGTGATGCCGGTTCCCAAAGAGGATTTATTGATTCTGGATTTGGGCGGCTGGAAACATGAACAGACGGAACAGTTCTGGGGCTATCCGTTTGTGACAGGAAACCTGCATAATTTCGGCGGACGCATCAATTTGCACGGCGATATGCCGCGGCTGGCGGAAAATCAATTTTATACCCTAAAAAAACAGGCAGACAATGTCTGCGGGACAGGGTTGTTTATGGAAGGTATTGTGCAAAATCCTGTTTATTATGACTTGGCATTTGAAATGCTCACGTATCCGAAGGAGCGGAATTTGACAGAATGGATGCAGGGATATATCCGCCGCCGCTATGGCAAGAGCAGCGCCGCATGGGAAAAAGCGTGGGACGTTTTGCTGAAAACGGTCTACGCGTCCGGCACAAACGGCGTGGAACGCAGTTCCATGATTTGTGCCCGCCCCGCGCTGGATGTGCAAAAATCAGGCCCCAATGCAGGATTTTTGGTGCCGTATGGCAACAAGCGGCTGCTGGGCGCGCTCAAGGTGTTGTTGGAGACGGAATCGGACGCGGACGGTTATTGGTATGACGCGGCGGATTTATTGCGGCAGGTGCTGAGCAACTATGCGCAGGAGTTGCAGCGGCAAACGGCGCAGGCATTTAAAAACCGGCAGCAGGATACGTTTGAAACATGTGCAGACGCGTTTTTGGAACTGCTGGAGGATGTGGACGCATTGCTGGACGGACGGGAAGAATTTTCTTTGGAAAAATGGATTCGGGAGGCGCGCCGCTGGGGACAGACGGAAGCGGAACAAGATTTCTATGAATATAACGCAAGCGTGTTGGTGACGCTGTGGGGAGAAGCAGAAAATCCGGGCATTTTCGACTATTCCTGGCGGGAATGGTCGGGCATGATTTCCGGTTTTTACAAAGTGCGCTGGGAAAAATTTTTTGCATTTTTGCGCGGGCATTTGCAGGCGGGAACAGAATATAACGGCATGGGGCTGGAACAGGCCTATGGACGGGAGGTGTTCCGTGCCAATGCGTTTTATGAAGAACTTGCTGAATTTGAAGTGGCGTGGACGCGACAGCGGAAAACGTTTCCGCAGGAAAACCGCGGCGGCATGGATGCTGTCCGCCGGCTGCTGAAAAAATATGAAGATGTGATTCGGTAATGCATAGAAATGAAAAGGGGACACTTGCTTTTTGGCAGGCGTCCCCTTTGTTTGAAACTGCATAATAAAATACAAAATATAAAAAGATTTTACATTGACAATGAAAAAAAGACAGTATATAGTGAGTATTGTATCTATTCATTCCAAAAATAAATAAGGAGAGAAACTATATGACTTCGAGAGAAAGGTTTATGAAAGCTATAAACCATATTGAAACAGACAGACCGCCGATTGACTTAGGTGCAACCACGACCACAGGTATTTCAGCTTACGCCCTTCATCATCTCAGAACAAAACTTGGTATCAACAAAACTGTTAAGATAGACGAACCATTCCAAATACTGGGAAAAGTGGAAGAGGAAGACCGTCAGGCTCTCGGCGTTGATATAATGGGGATATTTGACAGAAATACATTTTGGGGCAATCAGAACAACGGAAAATATCAGCCTTGGAATTTTAAAGGTATAGATATGCTGATTGGAGAAGATTTCAGATACACAAAGGCAGAAAATGGTGATATCTTTGCTTATCCGAAAGGCAATTTAAACCTAAAACCATCAGGCAAACTCCCATCAAGCGGTTATTTTTTTGATGGTCTTCTAAGAAGTGAGCCTGTTGATGAAGACCATTTAACGCCGGTTGAGGATTTTAAGGAACAATTTTGTCTGATGCGTGATGAAGACCTCCGTTATATAGAAGCGCAAGCTGAGGATATTTATAAAAATACGCAATACGGTGCAATCTTTGCATGGGGCGGCGGAGCATTAGGCGACGTTGCTTTTCTGCCGGGCACAGGGCTTGAAAATCCTGTAGGTCTTCGTGATATAGAAGAATGGTATATGTTTCATCTTCTTCATCCGGAATACATGGAGGAGTTATTTGACTATCAAGTTGAAATTGCTGTTAAAAACCTCGAAATGATTAAGCAGGCGCTCGGAAATAAAATTCAAGCTATCTTTGTGAGCGGAACAGACTTTGGAACACAACTGGATGCGATTATATCTCTTGATGTTTTTAAAGAACTGTATAAACCACGATATCAAAAAGTGAACGACTGGATTCACCAAAATACGGAATGGAAAACATTCTATCACTCATGCGGCGCAATTAAAAAATTCATACCTGAATTTATAGATATGGGCGTAGATATTTTAAATCCGGTACAATGTTCCGCTGTTGGAATGGATGCAAAAGAATTAAAAGAAACATATGGAAAAGATATTGTTTTCTGGGGCGGTGCTGTTGATACGCAAAAAACACTTCCTTTTGGAACGCCGGAAGAAGTATATAACGAAGCCAAAGAGAGAGTTGAGATATTCTCAAAAGGCGGCGGTTTTGTATTCAACTCGGTACATAATATTCAAGCGAATTCTTCTCCCGAGAACATACTATCCTTTTTCAAAGCCGGAAGAGGTGAATAATTCAAAAAAACAAGCCGCATATAAGCGGCTTGTTTTTTTATCGAACCACGCGGAATTGTCCGTTTTCCAGCCCTGTCACGCTGCCGCCCAGCCGCTGCACTTCTGATAAACAGTCGATATGCGCCTGTGTGATTTCTTCGCCCGGCGCGAGGATAGGGACGCAGGGCGGGAAGCTGGTCACTGCCGCCGCACTGGTTCTGCCCGCCGCTTTTTCCGGCGGCAGCAGTTCAGCAGAGACGAGAAAGGCTTCCCGCGGCAGCAGGACCTGCCGCGCGGGCGGCGGCGTGAGAAAGAGCGGCGCGGCGTCTGTGCGCGGACAGGCGGAAAGCGCGGTTGCCAACGCGGCGAAATCTTCGTCCGTGTTGCCGCCCGTGGCAATACAAACCACGTTGTTGCAGTCCGCCATTTCAACGTCAACGCCCTGTTCGTCCAGATATGCCGCTGCGTCATATCCATGGATACCAAACGCCGCTGTGTGGAATACTAAGCGGGTGAAATCGTGGGCTGCCGCACTGCCGGACAGCATGGGAAACGGCGTGTGCAAACGGCTGATTTGTTCTTGCAGAGTTTGATAGACTGCTGCGCCGTGGGTTTCCATAAACCGCACGGCATAGTCGGTGAGCGCCATCAGCGGATA
>CAMNSU010000011.1 GCA_946555455.1 uncultured Clostridia bacterium
GTCCTCCGGATTTGGGCTATGCCCAAATCCTCCCCCTCTTACTTTTTCTGAGGGACGCGTGCCCCAGAGGGTAAATACCCTCCGCTTTTTGCCCCCCCGTTCTCCCTTGATTTTTTCTCCGGTAATGAGTTGCGCAAATAGAGCGGGCATAAGACATTGTATATATGTTCCCTTTATTTTTATAGTACGCCTAGAAGTTTCAAAATACGAATACCGTCTTTGATGCCATATTGATAATAAAAAATGGATTCAGCTGACCGGTCACAGTCAAGGACATCTAAAAGCGTGTCTGCTTCTTGTTGCTGTTTAGGTGGTATTAATTCAAGAATGCTTTTTTCGGTTTGGCGTCTGCGCAATTGAGCTTCTTGATATTGCGGCGAATTATGCCATGCGGCATAGGGAAATTCCACAAGGTCTGTAAGATATTCTTGAAGCACATCTTCAAATGTTTGATACATACTTGTTCATTCCTTTCAAATGTAGTAAAATTAGTATATTATTTTAGAATCGATTCACAAAATCGTTTGGACTCGTAATCTTTGATTTTATTATATTGTATCATAACTTTGAGGTAATGTCAACACTTTTTTTAAAAGAAGGTGAAATAATGGATAACATAGCAAAAAGATTAAAAAAATTACGAAAGCAGATTGGATTGAAACAAAAAGAAATAGCGGAAAAATTAAATATAACAGCGGGTGGATACTCCAACTATGAAAGAAATTTTTCATTGCCATCTTACGAAAAACTAGTGCAATTAGCAAATATTTACCACACTACGCTTCAATATATTATAACAGGGGAACAAGATACGCAATGCTATGATGAAAAGAATTTTTGTCCATTTCCGCAGCGTTTACGTGAGTTGCGGGAAAAAAGAAATATGACACAGCAGCAGGTGGCGGATTATTTAGGAATCCGAAAGGTGACTTATCAACACTATGAATATGGCGCATACGAACCCAAACTGGACAAGCTGCTTCAACTGGCGGATTTATTTGACGTAACATTGGACGAGCTGTTGGGACGGAACCGAAAATAAAAAAAATCTCCCAATCGAGGAAACGCGCCGCGATTGGGAGATATTACAATTATATTACTTTTAAATAGAAAATATTGAGCTTCTAGTTGAAGTGTGTTATACTAGACGGTAAGCAGATATAGAGAGTATCGGAAGGCGGTTTGCTGCCCTTGATGTTATCGGAAAGGGGGTGGCGCTTATGAAATACATACTAAAGATTTTAACACTCATACTGATAATTTTAGTTGTTTTCAGCATAAAAGCACAATAACCGCCCTCCCAGCCAGAGTGTAGCGGTTATTGTTAATAACGTTATTTTTGGCAAACCGTCTTTGAAACGGTCTCTCCGTATCTGCTTTTATTATACACGCTAAAAGTGTATTTGTCAAGTATAAATGAGAGAAGAAAATAAAATCATTCAAATTGCGGACATGTGCCGCGATTTGAATACCTTGCAGCGTCCAGAGTGCCGAGGAACGAGGCGCGACACGCGAGTGTAGGACGCTGATAGGGGGATTCCAACAAGGGGGATAGTATGACAGCGAGTGAAACGAGCTGGAATAAGTCCCCTTTTTGAAAAAGAGGGAGGTGAGCATCATGCCATTGCAAATGATATTCGGAAAAAAATACAGCGGCAAAACGGAGCACTGTTTCCGTGAGATGGAGCGTATCTGCCGGCAGCAGCCAGAGCGGAAAGTACTGTACATCGTGCCGGAACAATATTCCTATCAGGCGGAAAAAAGCGTGGCGGCGCGTATCGGCGCGGTGAGTCCGTTGGCGGCGGAAGTGGTGTCGTTTCGGCGGCTGTATTTTCACGTGATGGGCAAAGTGGGGGGCGCGGCGGAAAAACGTCTGACCCGCGCGGGCAAAGCAGTGCTGCTGCGGCGTGCGGCGGCGCAGTTGAAACCGGAACTGAAAGCCCTGCAAAAAGCGATCCGATATCCCAGTTTTTTAGACCGAATGGGCGACTTGTTTTCCGAATTCAAACGCTATGGCGTGAATGCGGACATGCTGGCGGATACGTCGGCAAAACTGGACGGCGAAGATTTGCTGGGACGCAAAGTGCAGGAAATCGGCTGGCTGCTGGACGCGTTTGAAGTGATGGTGCAGGGCGCGTTCCAAAATCCCGAGGACGAACCTGCTATCCTTGCGCGGACGCTGCGTGCGCGCCCCGATTTATTTTCCGGCGCAGCGATTTTCATTGATGAATTCGGCGGATTCACGCCGCAGGAGTTGGATATCATTTTGGCGCTGGCGGAAACTGCCGACGTAACGGTGACGCTGTCCGGCGCGGAACAGGAAGAAATTTTCGTGTCGCAGCAAAAGGCGGCGGGACGGCTGGTGCGCCGGTGCCGCGCCGCGGAGATTTCTTTTGAAACGCGGGAACTCACCCGCGCGAACCGTTTTGCAACCTTTCCGGAACTGGCGGCGCTGGAGGAAACGCTGCTGCAACACCCGATTCGTCCGTGGCGTGAAAAAACGGGCAATGTGACGCTGGTCAGCGCGGCGGAACCATATGGCGAACTGGAATATATTGCGGGGGAAATTGTGCGTCTGGTGCGCGACGAAGGGCTGCACTGGAACGATATTACGATAGCGGCGCGCTCCCTGTCCCGTTATGACGGCATTTTGGAAAGCGTGCTGAGCGCGGCAGGCATTCCCTTTTTTCTGGACAAAAAAATCGGCGCACAGGACATGCCCGCGGCGGCGCTCGTGCTGGCGGCGCTGGACATTTTCGTGCGCGGCTGGACCTATGACAGCGTGTTTGCCTACCTGAAATCGGGATTCGTGGATTTGCCGCAGGAGGACATAGACTTGCTGGAAAACTATATTTTGGCGACAGGTATCCGCGGCAGCAGTTGGACGCGGGAACGCCCTTGGCACTATCTGCCCAAGGCGGTTTGCGAAGGCTGGGAGGACGGCGCGTTTCTGGAGCATATCAACGCGCTGCGCGACCAGGTGGCAAGACCGCTGGTGCAGTTTCAGACGGCGCTGAAAGACGCGGAAAATGTGCGCGGCATGTGCGCGGCAGTATATGGATTCATGCTGGACATCGGGCTGGACGAAAAAACGCGGCAGTTCACAGAGCGATTCCGCGCGGAAGACCCTGCCATGGCGGAACAGTTCGCCCAGATTTGGAACGTGGTATGTACATCGCTGGACGAAATCGTGGCAGCGGCAGGGGATTTGAACGCGTCCGCCGCGGAATTCACAGAACTGCTGCAAGCGGCGTTTTCGGCGCATGAAATCGGCATTATTCCGCCCATGAGCGACGCGGTACAGATTGCGGAAATCGGGCGGTCGCGCGTGGAAGCGGTGGATACGCTGTTTTTGATTGGCGCGACGGATGACGTTTTGCCGCAGGTCAGCCAGTCGGAAGGACTGCTGGACGACCGTGACCGTGCGCTGCTGGGCGAATTGGGATTGGAACTTGCGCCCGATACCGTGGCGGCGGCAATGGAGGAAGATTTTCTGGTCTATCACGCCCTGACCGCGCCCAAAAAACGGCTGACCGTAAGCTGGACGGTGGCGGACGCGGCGGGTACGGCATTATATCCGGCGCGCGTGGTGGGACGGCTGCGGCGCACATTTCCAAACTTGAAACAAATTTCGCTGGAAGCGGCGCAGGAGCCGGGCGGCATGGAAGGAATTCAATATCCCCATGCGGCGTTTGCACACCTGTGTTTTGCCATGCGGCGGACGGCGGACGGCGAAAAAGTGGATGCGCTCTATGGCGATTTAAACCGCTGGTTTCGCGCGCAGGACGCATGGCAGGACGCGGCGGCGCGGCTGGACGCAGCGGCGGACTACCATAACCAAACGGTCAAACTGGACGCGGCATTGCTGCACGAAATGGGAAAAGACGATTGGTTCAGCATTTCGCGCATGGAACGCTTCACCGGCTGTCCTTTTGCGCACTATGCAGGCTATCTGCTGGGCGCACAGCCGCGGGAGGAAGCGAAACTGGAGGTGACAGACCGCGGCAGTTTTATTCACAGCGTGATAGAACAAATTGCGCGCTGGGTGGACAATACCTACGGCAGTTGGCAGCAGGTGGAGGAAAGCCGTCTGGAAACGGAACTGGAGCGCATTTTGCGCGCGGAAACAGAACGGCTGATTGCGGGCGTGGACGAACCGACGCAAAAAATGAAATGGTCGCTGGTACGGCTGCGGGAAGTGGCGCGCACGTCTATTTTGGCGATTTGCTACCATTTGCGGGCGGGACAGTTCGTGCCGCTGGGACATGAAATTGTGTTCGGCAAAGGCAAACTGCCGATTGAAGTGGATATCGGCGGTAAAAAAGTGCGCCTGACAGGAAAAATCGACCGCGCCGACATCTATGAAGACGCGCGCGGTAAATATATCCGTATCATTGATTACAAAAGCTATGACAAAAAATTCGATATCGCAAAATTCTACTATGGGCTGGATTTGCAGCTTGCCGTCTATCTGGACAGCCTGTGCACGCAGGAAGGGGCGCAGCCGGCGGGTATGCTGTATTTCCGGCTCTGCGACCCCATTGTGCAAACGCCGCCCGACACCGGCGCGGAAAACGTGTCGGACAGTGTGCGTAAAGCGTTTCGCATGAACGGACTGGTGCTGTGGGACAAAGACATTATCCGCAGCATGGACGGCGGCATGGAATCCAAAAGCGACATTGTTCCGGTGGAAGTGAAAAAGGACGGGACGCTCAGCGCAAAATCCTCCGCGGCAAGCGCATTGCAATTGCAAAGTTTGCGCAAAACGCTGCAAAAAACGCTGCAAACGACATTGCGGGATATTTTGGGCGGCGCGGCGGAGGTGCGTCCGGCGCGCTATAAAAAGGATAATGCCTGTACATGGTGCCGGTATCACGACATCTGCCGGTTTGACACCACTTGCGGCGACACGGCGCGGATTTTGAAACCGCTTGAGACGGCGGACGCGTGGGAGGAAATTGTGAAAGGGGGAGACGGACATGCGGTGGACAGCGGCGCAGCAACAGGCGATTGACCTGTCGGGACGGGATTTGCTGGTCAGCGCGGCGGCGGGCAGCGGCAAAACGGCGGTGCTGAGCGAACGCGTGGCGGAACGCGTGAAAGCGGGCGCGGACGTCACCTCTTTTTTGATTATCACGTTCACCAAAGCGGCGGCGGCACAGATGCGCGATAAAATCGGGCGCAAAATCGCGGCGGCGCTGGAGGACGACCCTGAAAACGCGCATTTGCGGCGGCAGATGGCGCTGCTGGGCAAAGCGTCTGTCTGCACAATTGATTCTTTTTGTATCACGCTGGTGCAAAACTATTTTCATTTGCTGGACTTAGACCCTGATTTGAAACCGGGCGGCGCGGCGGAACTGGATTTGCTGGCGCTGCAAGTGATGGACGAGGTAATGGAACAGCAGTATGCGGCGCACGGCGCGGCGTTTTCCCACCTGTGCAGCTGGCTGGGCGGCGGCAGGGAGGAACGGCTGGCGGAAAAACTGCTGGAACTCTATAACGTCATGCAAAGTTTCGCGCACCCCATGGATTGGTTTCATGAATCGGTGGAAATGTATGCGCGGGCAGAGGACGGCGTGGACGCGCTGGCTTGGGTGAAAGAACTCAAAACGCAGTACCGCGCACGGCTGCACGGCATGATGGAACAACTGGAAGTGTTAGCGCAGCAGGCGGAAGCGGCGGGCGTGCCGGCGTATGCCAAAGCGTGCCGCGGTGATAGGCAGGCGATGGAGCAGCTTCAGGCGGCGCTGGCGGGCAGTTGGGCGGAAGCGGTGCACGCGGCGGAAATCAGTAAACTGCCGCGGTTCGCGAGCAAACCGAAAGAAGCGGACGCGGAGGTTTGCGAACAAATCAAAAAAGAACGGGACGCGGTGAAAAAAGCCTATGACGAAAAACAGCGGGGGCTGTGCAGCCGTATTGCGCAGACCACGCCGGAGCGTATCCGCGAGGGCTGCCGGCGGGTATATCCGCAATTACAGTGTTTGGAGGAAACGCTGCGTCTGTTTGACGAGCAGTTTTTGGCGGCAAAAAAAGAACAGGGAATGCTGTCTTTTTCCGATTTTGAGCATTTGGCGCTGGAATTGGTGGGACGGGAGGATTTACCCGTGGCGGAACAATTGCGCGAAAAATATGCGGAGATTTTCATTGACGAATATCAGGACTGCAACGGCGTGCAGGAGGAACTGTTTTCCACCGTGGCGCGGCGGGAAAACGGCGTGACCTGCAATTTGTTTATGGTGGGCGACATCAAACAGAGCATTTATAAATTCCGGCAGGCTGACCCCGAAATTTTTCTTGCCAAAGACAGCGGATTCGGCACGCCGGAGACGGAAACCGGCGGCGCGAAAGTGGTGTTGAACCAAAATTTCCGCAGCCGGAAGGAGATTTTGGACTATACCAACGCCGTGTTTGAACGGCTGATGAGCGAGCAATTGGGCGATATCCGCTACGACGCGTCGCATGAATTGCGCCCCGGCGCGGACTATCCGCCTTGCGACAGCGGGCCTTGCGGTGGACTGCCGGAACTGCTGCTGGCACAGGCGGAAAAAGAAGCGTTTTCCATGGAGGACGACGACTTGCCCGAAAGCGCGCAGGAACTGGAAATCCGTATGGCGGTCAACCGTTTGATGCAGCTCATGCAGGAGGGCTATCAGGTGTTTGACAGCGACACAGGCGCGTATCGGCACCTGCAATGGCAGGACGTGGCGGTGCTGCTGCGTTCGCCTTCCGCTAGCGCGCATTTGTGGGAAAAGGAATTTCGGCGGCGGGAGATTCCGTTCTATTCCGACACGGGCGGCGGCTATTTTGACGCGCAGGAGGTACGGCTGTTGCTGTCGCTGCTGAAAGTGGTGGACAACCCCTTGCAGGATATCCCGCTGCTGGCGGTGCTGCGCAGCGCATTGTTTGGGTTTGACGAAAACGAATTGCTCCGTATCCGCGCGGCAGGCGGCGGCTATTTCTACCACGCCATGGCGAAGGTGGAGGACGCGGCGCTGCAGGAAAAATGCGCGGCGGTGCGGGAGAAATTGTCGCGGTGGCGGCAGATGGCGGCGGCGCTGCCAACGGATACGTTTTTGCGCCGGTTGCTGGAGGAAACGGATTTCTATGCGCACGTGCTGGCGCTGCCGGGCGGCGAAGCGCGGCGCGGCAACGTGCGGCTGATTTTTGAATATGCCAAGCAGTTTGAAAGCGCGAAATTCCGCGGGCTGTTTCATTTCACGCGGTTCATGGAACGCGTGAAACAGAAATCCGATTTCGGCGCAAGCAAAACGCTGTCGGAAAACTGTAACGTGGTGCGGCTGATGAGTATTCATAAATCCAAAGGACTGGAATTTCCGGTTGTGATTGTGGGACAGCTTGGCAAACGGTTTAATTTGCGCAGCGCACAGGAGAAATTTTTGACGCATAAATCGCTGGGGCTGGGCTGTGAATTTCTGGACGGACAGCGCAAAATCCGTTATGACCTCGTGTCGCACACGGCAATTGCGGAGCGCATGGTGCAGGAAAGTTTGTCGGAGGAATTGCGGGTGTTATATGTGGCGTTCACGCGGGCGCGGGAAAAACTGATTTTGACCGCGGCAGACGCGAAAGCGGCGGAAAAATTGGAACTGTGGCAGGCGAACAAGCGGGACGCGGTACCGCCCGCAGCGGTGCGCGGCGCATCCGGATTTTTGGCATGGGTCGGATTGAGTTTGAACACGGGTATCCGCACGCAAGTGCTGTCGGCGGCGCAGATACAGGAGGATTTCATGACCACGGCGGCGCGGCAGGAACAAGCGTCTCCGGCGCTGCCGCAGGGCGGCGGACAGTATGCGGAAATTGACAGGCGGCTGTCATTTCGGTACGAAGGCGCGCCGGGCGGCGCACTGCCGACCAAGTTTTCGGTTACGGAACTCAAAAACGTTTACCGGCGGGAGCCGGACGGTGTGGCGTTGGTGGAGGAGGATATGCGACAGCCGGAATTTTTGCAGGACAGCAAAGGGCCGGACGCGCCGCAGCTTGGCAGTTTGATTCATTTGATGTTGCAGCATGTGGATTTATCGCTGCCGCCGGAGGAAGCGGCAGAAGAAACGGCTGCGCGGCTGCTGCGGCAGGGATTTATCACCGAAGCGCAGGCGGCGGCAGTTCCGCGCGGACAGGTCACGCGGTTTTTGACCTCGCCGCTGTGCGAACGTATGCGGCAGGCAAAGCGCGTGTGGCGGGAGGTGCCGTTTAATATTGATGTATCCGCAGCAAAGCTGCTGAATAAGCCGGAATATGGGCAGCGGACGGTGCTGCTGCAAGGCGTGATTGACTGCATGTTTGAAGAAGACGGCGGTATTGTGCTGGTGGACTATAAGACGGATTCCGCGAAAAAAAGTTTGGAGGAACTCACGGCACGTTACCGGCTGCAATTGGAATGCTACACACTGGCGGCACAGCGCATCACAGGCAAGCCGGTGCGCGCGCGGTATTTGGCGTTTTTGCGCCACGGCAAAACGGTACAGGTTTAACGCGCTGTGCGCTGCTATCCGGCAGCAGGAGCGCGGTTATCCTTGTCGCTGCCGCGACGCGGATTGTACTTTTTGGAGCAATGTTACCCAAAAACGCTGGGGCGTTCCGCTTCGCCCCCAATTGTCGCTACGGATATTTACCCCTTGAAAATGTCCTCCGACTTTGTGCTTTGCACAAAGTCTCCCCCTCTTACTTTTCTTGGGGTAAATATCCTCCGCTCCTTTGCCCCCAGACCCCCAACCGGCTCCTGCGGAGAGCTGGATTCGCTGCATATATTGCAGCATTCTACGGTAAGTAATTAAAACCGGACTACTATAGCAAAAAGGAGATTTCGCTTTTGAAATCTCCTTTTTGTTATTCATGCATTTTGTTCGTCCTGCCAAGAAGATAGTCCACACACATATTATATGGGGTGAGACAAATATATTAATCCATATGTCTATACGGTTTTTGCTGATTGGTCAACCCTAAGATATAGTCGGCTGATGTTTTATAAAATTTTGCTAAAATGATAAGGTAGTCAAGTGGTATAGTATATTCACCTTTTTCGTATCGGGAATATTGTTGTTGACTAATACCTAATAATTGGCTAACAGTATCCTGTGTTAAATCGTGGTCCTCACGCAAATCTTTTAAACGAGATAAATACATTGCTTACACCTCCAATTTCTATTTTACAACAAAAAGGAGATAATACTATTGGCTTTACAACAAAAATGATGTATTATATATCTATAGGATATATAATTAAGAATATTAAGAGGTAACACTAAACTGGGGAAAGAAAGGACGTGTAAAGTGATGGACAACATCAAGGAAGTGAGAAGGCGAATGAATGTGCAGCAGATACGGGAGTTTTTGCTGGACGGAACGGACGGAGACACAAAAAATCAGCCAACCGTGGAGCGGCTGGCTGATTTGCAGCGGGAACTGGGGAAATATCTCAAAAGCAATGTGCAGGGGGAAAAGACGAGATATCATATAGAAAGTCTGATATATAAATTATTGGACGAATGTGAAAACGTCTTTTTTGAGCAGGGAATGCAAGCGGGCGCCCGCATACTGCTGGGAATGCTCGGTCTTGAAAAACTTTCGGAATAAAATACGAAATCTGAAACAGCAAAAACTAACCGCAACCGAAACTTTTCAATCACCTAAAGTAGGGATCACCACCACCGCTTTTTAAAATATGGAATGTCCGGACACGCGCCGGACATTCCATACCTCTCGCTGTTCGGAGTGCCGCGCCTAAGCGGCGCGACGCGCGAGCGCAGAACGGCGGTAGGGGGTGTTCACGAGGGGGATAGTATGACAGCGACCAAAGGGAGCTGGAAAAAATCCCCCTCGTGAAATGTTTGCCTTGACAAATGTAGAAAACTGTGATATAAATAGAAGAAAGGCATTGACGGAACGAGTAGCCGGAGAAGAAGCAGACAGAGAGAGTGGGGAATAGGCTGGAACCCCAGTCCTGCGGATTTCGGTGAAAACCACTCCCGAGCCGCGTGTGATGAGCACTGCCGCCCTCCGGCGTTACAGGAATAGGGTTCTTCAGAAAACCCGAAAGTGAAAAATCAAGGTGGAACCGTGCAAAAAAGAATTGTTTGCACCCTTGAACAGGCGAAGCTTCGCTTGTTTAGGGGTGTTTTTTGTTTGATATTGTCTGTTTTTGTCGAACACATCTGCGGGTCGGCGAGAAGTCTGACCCCTGCTGTTCGCAAGAGACAGGCGGCGCCCCTATCCAAAAAATACGATTTAGATAAAACACAGAAGGAGGCTATTTTAATCATGAAAGTAATTGTCAAAGACGGAAGCGTGCAGGAATGTACGTTTGAGGACGAACTGGGCAGAGACGCCCTGCGGCATACCGCGTCGCACATCTTGGCGCAGGCGGTCAAACGCCTGTATCCCGAAACAAAACTGGCAATCGGGCCTTCCATTGCGGACGGATTCTACTATGACTTTGACCGCGAAACGCCTTTCACAGAAGAAGAACTGGAAGGGCTGGAAGCAGAAATGGCGCGCATTGCCAAAGAAAATTTAAAACTGGAACGGTTCACCTTGCCGCGCGCGGAAGCAGTGAAATTGATGGAGGAACGGCGGGAACCTTATAAATTGGAACTGATTGCAGACCTGCCGGAAGGGGAAGAATTGAGTTTCTTCAAACAAGGCGAATTTGTGGATTTGTGCGCAGGGCCGCATGTGACCTATACTTCGGCGGTCAAAGCGTTCAAATTGACCAGCGTGGCGGGCGCATATTGGCGCGGCAGCGAGAAAAACAAAATGCTGACGCGTATCTATGGCACGGCGTTTGCGAATAAAACAGATTTAAACGAACATTTGGAACGGCTGGAGGAAGCCAAAAAACGCGACCACCGCAAGCTGGGACGCGAACTGGGATTGTTCCGTATCATGGAAGAAGGCCCGGGATTTCCGTTCTTTCTGCCTAAGGGTATGGTGCTGAAAAACATTCTCACCGAATATTGGCGCGAGATTCACACGCGGGAGGGATATGTGGAGATTTCCACGCCTATCATGCTCAACCGCGAACTGTGGGAGACCTCGGGACACTGGGATCACTACAAAGAAAATATGTATACCACGGAAATTGACGAAACGACGTTTGCTGTCAAACCCATGAACTGCCCGGGCGGTATGCTGGTCTACAAAAGCGAACCGCGGTCCTATCGTGACCTGCCCATGCGCATCGGCGAACTGGGGATTGTGCACCGGCACGAAAAATCCGGCGCGCTGCATGGTTTAATGCGTGTGCGCTGCTTCACGCAGGACGACGCGCACATCTTCATGACGCCCGAACAAATCAAATCGGAAATCAAAGGCGTTGTGCGCATGATTGACGAAGTGTATAACCTGTTTGGATTCAAATATCATGTGGAACTGTCCACGCGTCCGGAGGACAGTATGGGCAGCGACGAGGATTGGAATAACGCAACGGACGCACTGCGGCAGGCGCTGGAGGAACTGGAGTTAGACTATGTGGTCAACGAAGGAGACGGCGCATTCTACGGTCCCAAGATTGACTTCCATCTGGAAGATTCCATCGGACGGACGTGGCAGTGCGGCACGATTCAGTTGGATTTCCAACTGCCGCAGCGGTTTGACGCGGAATATACCGGTGCGGACGGACAAAAACACCGTCCCATCATGATTCACCGCGTGGTATTCGGCTCCATTGAACGGTTCATTGGTATTTTAACAGAACACTATGCAGGCAAATTCCCGACTTGGCTTGCGCCGGTACAGGTAAAAATTCTGCCTATCACAGACCGCAACAACGAATATGCGGAAAGCCTGTGCGAACAACTCAAAGAGTGGGGCGTGCGCTGCGAGGTGGACGAACGGCAGGAAAAAACAGGCTTCAAAGTCCGCGAAGCGCAGCTTGCTAAAATTCCGTATATGCTGGTCGTAGGCGACCGCGAACAGGAGGAAAACACCGTTTCCGTCCGTCAGCGCGACAGCCAAAAGACGCAGGGCATGAAAGTGGCTGAATTTGTGCAGCACATCACAGCGGAAATATATCAAAAAAGATAAATATATGAGCAAAAACCGCGCCCCCTCCGCTGTTGGCGGAGGGGACGCGGTTTTGTATGAAACCCGACCTCATGCGTTACATGGAGTCGGGTTTTCCTATGTTCCTATTTTTGCGCGCCCTACGGCTTATGCTGCTGCGCCGGTTGGTTCATCTTTCAGCGGGAACTGTTTCCATTTGCCTGATTTCATGCGCCATGTGAACAGCGTCACGCGGAACAGCCAATCCATCACCATGGCAATCCATACGCCCACAGCGCCCCAGCTGCAAAAGACGCACAATACATAGCTGAACGCAATGCGGAACGCCGCCATGGAAAAAATGGAGACGACCATGGTGAAACGTACGTCGTTTGCCGCGCGCAGGGCGTTTGGCAGCGTAAAAGACAGCGGCCACAGCAGCATGGCGCAGCCGTTGTGAATGAAAATGAGGATATATGCCAGGTGCAGCGTCTCGCCGGAAAGCTGGTAGATGTTCAGCAGCAGCGGCAGCGAAAGCAGCAAGGTGGTGTTGAGAAGAATGGTGCAAAGGTAGGTGATTCTCAGCAGTTTTTTGATGTAGTAAACTGCTTGCCGCCAGTCACCCGCGCCCACACAGCGCCCCACCACCGTGATAATAGCAAGATTCATAGCCTGCCCCGGAATGCAGCCCAGTGCGTCAATGTTGTTGGCAACCGCATTTGCGGCGATTTGGACAGTGCCAAACAGCGCAATCATGCTCACCACCAGCACGCGCCCAAGCTGGAAAAAACTGTTTTCCAGTCCGCTGGGGACGCCAATACGTAAGATGCGGCGCATAAGCCTGAAATCGGGACGTGGGAATTTGCGTTCCACATAGAGCGTGTCGGTGGGACGTGTCACCAGCACCAGCATCAAACCTGCCGCGACAATGCGCGAAACCAGCGTGGAAATTGCCGCGCCCGCCACGCCCAAATGAAACACGAAAATCAGTAGTGCGTTGCCCGCAAGATTTAGGAGATTCATCAGCGCCGACACCTGCATGGAGATTTTGGAATTGCCTTTGGAACGGAACAACGCCGCGCAGGCATTATAGACCGCCAAAAACGGAAATGAAAGCGCGGAATAGAATAAATAGGTCAAAGCATTGTCCATAACGTCCTGTTCAATGCTGCCGAAGAACAGCCGCAAAAGAGGACGTTTGAACAGCAAAGTCAGCCCCATGACAGCCAGCGCCAACGCCGCGCATAGCAGCAAAAGCTGTCCCGCCGAAGCGCGTGCCTCGTCCTGCCGCCGCGCGCCGATAAGCTGTGAAGTGACAACCGCGCCGCCCGTTGCCATGGCGGCAAAGATATTGATAATGACGACGTTTATCATATCCACCAGCGATACGCCGGAGACCGCGGCTTCTCCCACGGAAGAAATCATCATGGTATCCGCCATGCCGACGGTAATCGCAAGAATTTGTTCAATGACAAGCGGAAGAATGAGCCGCCGTAAATCTATGCCGGAAAACAATGGATTGGCGGGAAGATACCGCGTAGCTGTGCGTTTCATGTTTTTAGAACCTCTTTTCTAAACGGATAAGGGCGGGCATTCGATTTTCTTATGCCTAGGGAACCCTTATTTTTTATCAATATTAGCATATATGGAAGAAAAAATCATTTTTTTATAAAAGGGACTCTTTCAATTCTCCGGCGGGAACATTTTATGCGCTTGCCGGAACCGTCCGGGCGTCATAGCAGTGTAGGATTTAAACTGTCTGGAAAACGTGACGGTGTTGGTATAGCCGCAGTGTTCGCTGATTTGTTCAATAGACCAGTCTGTTTCCAGCAGTTTCTGTTTGGCGGCGTCCAGCCGCGTGCTGGCAAGATAGTCTAAAATCCCTACGCCGAAATGTTCTTTAAACTTGCGCGACAGATACGCCGGTGTTTTATAAAATTTATCTGCTAAAATCTTCAGATTCAAATTGCTGTCGTCATAGTGCGTGCGGATATAGTTTGCAATCCGCTCTTCCAGCGGCGCATGGCTGCCGGCTGCATCGGGCAGTGTGGTGACCAATGTTAAAAATTCATCGGTGATGCCCAGCAGCAGTGAAGTGGATTTTGCTTCAATCACTTTGTAAGCAATGTTGGATTCATAGAATTTACTTTTGATATCTGCCTGTGCGCGCCGTTCCAACTCCTGCGCCGCGTCATTCATCATGGTGAGCAGGTTAAACTTGACGTCGTTCATGTTTTTGCGGTTTTCCGCACAAAACTGAATCATGCTGCGTACCACGTCTTGTGCCTGTGCAGGTTTGCCGTCTGCCACAGCGGCGGAAAACAGATTAATATATTTTTGATACCCGCCGCCTGTCGGAGCAGGAGCGGTGTTTTGCTGCTGCACAACGCCGGGCGTTCCGCGCATTTCCGCGCTGTCCAGTTGTCGGCTTGCCTCCTGCCAAAGTTCCTGTATTTCGCCCGGAGACGAGCAGACGCCGCTGAGCGCTACATATCCGTCAATACCCAGATAATCTTGCAGTTGGCTGTATGCATGTTCAACGTCATCTATCCGTACCTCGGTATCCGTATTGAGCAAAAACACAATCGTTTCACTCTGCACAGAGTGATAGATGTTGCCGGAGCTGCCCAGCAATTCATCAAAAATGTTTGTCACTGCCGTATGCATTAAATCCCGCAAGGATTTTGCGTCATCGCCTTCCTCCGGCGCATAGATACCCATGTTACCGACGCGCAGCAAAACCAATTGAAACTTCGCATAGGAAAACTCCAGCGGATGCGCTGCGCGTACATCGCCGCGAATGATATGGGTAATAAAACTGTCTGCCAAAAAGGAACGGCTTTGCATGATATAGTGGAGATTGCGCGAAATGTTTTGCTGAATCAGTTCAAATTCGTTTCCTTCACTATCGGCAGTGCCAAGCAAATCCAAAATCTCCTGAACCGGTCGGATTTGGTTGAGCACAAAGCGGCGAATCACAAATCCGCCAATGAAAAATGCCGCCAGCGTCACCATGAAAATGATTAGCAGCAACAATTTCATGCGGGAAACAATACTATCTTCCTTTATTAAAAGAAGATAACCAAAATGATAGAAAGAAGAATGCGCGGCAATATAACGCACGCCGCCGCGTGTGATTTTTTGCGGCGTTTGTTCCGGCAGCGTATCCAGTAATGTGTTCAGATCAAACGTTTTGGGTAGTTCGCCGTTGGAGGTGAAAAGCAGATTGCCACCTTCATCATATAACAACAAATTGGTTTCTCCAAAGAGCCGGACAGAATCATTGAGCGTTGCAAGGCGTGCAGCGGGAATGGTAATACATAGCGTGACGGCGCGTTGATCTGCATTGCTTTGCAGACTTTTCAGATACAGAATGCCGTCCGCGGTAGTAACAAGGTCGCCTGTGTGAAAGGCGCGCAGCAGAGATTGCCATTCGCCGGCAGACTGTAGATAGAGCGACGCATATGCTTCATAAGTGTTGATAGCGGTGTCGCCGCCCCATGTACCCATGACAAAATCTGCATTTTCAAAATAGACATAAGCGCTGCTGAATAATCCATCGTTGCGCGAAGTGGCAAGACTTAAATGGTCTTTTAACGTATTATATTGTGACGAAGAAAGCGACTCGCCCGCCATGGCGGCACGAATACTGGCATGGCTTTCTGTAGTGATATAAACATTGAGCAAATCGTTCAATAAATTTTCCACAAAAGACTTGTTGCTGCGCAGTTCGTTCTCCAGCATGTTTTCCGAATATTGATGGAGATAGGAAACCGCGGTGGTGTAAACCACGACGCTCAGCAACAGCGGAATGAGAAACACAACAATATAGCTTGATGTCAGTTTTTTGGAAAAACTATTTTTGGCATACAGTTTCATGAACCGATTCACCTCGTTTTTTGCAATATACATGTGCGCATGACAGAGGAAAATAAAGTAACTATCCACAGTATATCATACAACATATAAAATGGCAATATCTAAAATGGCGCAAAAAAGATACAAAAACGAAACAAACCAACAAAAACTAAAAAAACGTCAAAAAGTGCGATTCTGTACGGCGTTTTTTCTTTTGTTTGTTGAAAATTTGTATGTTTTGCGTTATGATGATGCTACAACCAAAAGGCTTTCAGTGCCTATTGCGGCATTGGCAGCAGCTAATAAAAAAGTAAAATGAATGAAAAAAGAATAAGGAGGAACAACACATGAAACGAAATTTATTTTTATCTGCGCTGGCAGGTATGCTGGCATTGACTTTGCTGGCAGGCTGCGGCGGAGGCGGAACGAATCAAGCGGAAAGCAAAGAAGAATTGGAAAAATTGAAAACGAGCAGTTATCCGATTGAAACAGACGTTACCTTAAAAATTTGGTCTTACCGCGGCGGCGCGGCAATCGGTCCCTACAGTGACCCGCTGACCTATCCGTCTCTGAAAAATTATGAAGAAAAGCTGGGCGTGAAATTCGACTGGACATTCCCGACGGCGGGACAGGAAAAACAACAGTTTAACTTGCTTTTGGCAGCAGGTGAACTGCCGGATTTGGTGGGCTGGTATTGGACAACAGATATGCCGGGCGGCGCGGAACGTGCCATTGCCGACGGATACATTGCTTCTTTAAACGAATATGTGGACGATTACGCACCGAATTTCAAAGCATATTTGGAAGCAAACGGACAGGCAGCGCGGGATTTGCGTACGAATAATGGAAATTATTATTATGTACCGTCCTATGTGACGGATGCGGAGGCAGGTTACGTTTCGGCAGGTTACATATTCCGGCAGGATTGGCTGGACGAACTGGAATTGGAAAAACCGGAAACCATTGCAGAATGGGAAAACGTATTGCGTGCATTCCGTGACAAAAAAGGTGCGGAAGCGCCGCTGACGCTGAACACGCCCTACTTAAACCGCGGAATCACCAGCGCGTTTGATATGAAACTCGGTTGGTACACAGACGGAGAAGGCAATGCGAAATACGGCTATGCGGAGCCGGAATATAAAGCTTTCTTGGAAACCATGCACCGCTGGTATGAAGAAGGGCTGATAGACCGTAATCTGGCAACTATTGATACTAAGGGTATGGACGCGAAGATGCTGAATGGAAAATCCGGCGCAAGTTTTGGATGGAACGGCGCGAATTTGGGTAAATGGCTGAAAGCAGGAAAAGAGCTTGACCCGAACTATGATTTGACGGCAGTTCGTTTTCCGGTTGCAAACAAAGGCGACGTGCCGAAATTCGGAACCAAAGACGCTATGGTATATATGGCGGGTTACGCTATCAGCGGCAAAAGCGTGCATAAGGCGTTGGCAATGAAAGTGCTGGATTTTGGATTCACAGAAGAGGGCAGTGCGTTTTTGAAATATGGTGAAGAAGGTAAAACCTATGACGTTGTAGATGGAAAAGTGGAATATACGGATTTGATTCGGAAAAACCCTGACGGACTCAGCCAAACGGAAGCAATGAACTATTATGTGCGTAACACAGAAAACTTCCCGGTCTATAATCGTCAGACATTCAAAGCACCGTCCGGCGCAGAATTTGTGGAAGAAAAGAAATTTGACTATACGCAGCAAAAAGAAGCGCTGGAAATCTGGGGCGTGAACCAGGCACCGAAATTTGACATGCCGACGCTTGCGCCGTCTGACAGCAGCTACGGCAGACTGAGCACAGATATTTCTTCCTATGCAGAAGAAATGATGCTGAAATTTATCACGGGTGAAGAACCGCTTTCTAATTGGGATACCTATCTGCAAACACTTTCCAGCCGTGGTTATGACCAGCTGAAGGAAATCATGCAGAAAGAATATGATGCATATCTGAAACGCTAAGGAGGAGCGAATATGGCAAACACGGCAAGCAGCGCAGCAGTGAACAGCAAACCGCAGGTTTTGAAAGAAAGCTATGGCGCCCGCTGCAAAAAAGATTTTTTCATAAACTGGAAACTATATCTGATATTTCTGCCCATTTTGGCGTTTTATATCATTTTTAGCTACATACCCATGTATGGCGCAATGATTGCGTTTAAGAATTTTTCGCCGCAATATGGGATTTGGGGCAGCCATTGGGCAAACTTTTACGGACTGGAACATTTTGTTGACTTTTTCACCAGTCCGGACTTTGGGCGCATTTTGAGCAATACTCTGACGATTAGTTTTTCAACGCTGATTTTCGGATTTCCGGCGCCGATTATTTTGGCGCTGATGTTGAACGAAGTGAAACATAGCATTTTTAAACGTACCATTCAGACCATTACCTATATGCCGCATTTTGTGTCATTGGTGGTTGTCTGCGGTATCATTAAAAATTTTGTAGCGGATACCGGACTGATTACAAGCCTGCTCAGTTCTGTTGGATTGGTGGAAAAGACAGACTTGCTGGGCAAAAAAGAATTGTTTGTGCCCATCTATGTCATCACCGGCATTTGGCAGGAAATCGGCTGGGGTTCCATTATTTATTTGGCAGCGCTCTCCGGCATTAATATGGATTTATATGAAGCGGCGTCCATTGACGGCGCGGGGCGGTGGCGGCAGCTTTTTGCCGTCACGCTGCCCGGTATCATGCCGACTATCGTCATCATGCTGATTCTGCGTGTCGGACATATCATGGGCGTTGGATTTGAAAAAATTATTTTGCTGTATAACCCGTTGACCTATGAAACAGCGGACGTTATTTCCAGCTATGTGTACCGGCGTGGTTTGATGGAGTTTAACTTCAGCTATTCTTCGGCAGTAGGACTGTTTAATTCCGTCATTAACTATGCACTTATTATTTTCACAAACTGGTTTAGCCGGCGCGCCGGTGAATCAAGTATTTGGTAAAGGAGGAAGAATACATGCAAATCAAAGAAAGTATGGGACGAAAAGTGTTTTTGGGAATCAATGCTTTGATTTTGCTGGCAGTGGCAATCGCGGCATTTTACCCATTGCTCTATGTCACGCTTGCGTCTTTTTCCAATGCCAGCCGGCTGATGGCGCACGACGGGGTGTTGCTGCGTCCGCTGGGAACGAACATTGAGGCATATAAAGCGACGTTTAGAAATTCGTTTATTTTAACAGGTTACAGAAACTCTGTTTTTATTTTGGTAATCGGAACTGTTATCAGCGTTGTTGCAACAACGCTGGCGGCATATTTTTTCAGTCGTAAAAACGTGATGCACCAAAAAGCGTTGATGAAAATTGTGATGTTCACCATGTTTTTCAACGGCGGTCTGGTGCCTACCTATTTATGGATGAAACAACTTGGTATGATGGATAATTTGCTGGTGTTGATTTTGCCGACCTGTTTGAACGTGACAAATATTCTGATTATGCGCACGGCAATGTACGGCATACCGGAAAGTCTGGAGGAAAACGCGCGGCTGGACGGCGCGGGACATCTTGTGGTGCTGAGCAAAATCATTGTGCCGCTGGTAATGCCGACCATGGCGGTTATCGCGCTCTACAGCGCAGTAGGATACTGGAACGCATGGTTTAATGCTTCCATTTATATTACCAAACGGTCGCTTTATCCGTTGCAGCTCGTGCTGCGTGAAATCCTGATTCAAAACGACACAACAAAGATGATTGACGACGTAACGATTGCGGAACAGGCGCAGGTCAGTGAAACCATTAAATATGCAGTCATTGTTGTATCGACAGTACCGATTTTGTGTTTGTATCCGTTCCTGCAAAAATATTTTGTCAACGGCGTCATGATTGGAGCAGTCAAAGAGTAAAGAACTTTTGTGGCAAAATGTATACGTTTTGCAAAACCTGACATTTTGTTTGTTATAAAGTAAAAAACAGGAAAAAAGCAGAAAACGGCAAGGAAAATCGAACAAACATTGGCTATGGGGGAGTGCAAAAATGAGAGGATATACACAGAAAAAAGATGAAACAAAACGTATGCGTTTTACAAAACCTTTTTTTGTTGCAGAGAAACCGGTTTGAAAACGCGTGTGAAACAAAAGGGAGAGGTGTCGGAACATGAAAAAGTTAACTGCTCTGCTATTGGCATTGTGTCTTGCGCTGCCGTCAGCAGTGTGCGCCGCGCCGTCTTATAGCGACACGGCGGGCAGCAGCTATGAAAAATATGTTTCCTTTGCAACCGCACTGGGGTTCATGGAAGGATATCCGGACGGAACTTTTCAGGCGGAGGAAACGATGACGCGCGCGGAATTTGCAGCATTGGCAGTTCGGCTGCGCGGCATAGACGGCGGAAGTGCAGAAGTACAAACGCCGTTTCCGGACGTGAGCGCCGGACATTGGGCAAGCGGCGTGATTAGCAGCGCCGTTGGTTCCGGAATTTTGAAGGGATATCCGGACGGATATTTCTATCCGGAAGAAAAAATCACAGTAGGCGAAGCAATTTGCGTCATGATTGGTATGCTGGGCTACCAGTATTTTGCAGAGAACCAAGGCGGATATCCGCAGGGATATTTGGCGCAGGCTTCGTCGCTGGGGATTTGGCGCACGGCGGCAAATGCGGATTCTGTTATCACGCGCGGCATGATTGCAGAACTGATTTATCGGGCGTCCGAAGTGGATATTCTGCGACAGGTATCTTACGGACAGACCGCCGAACTAGAGAAAAAACGCGGCGTGACCTATCTGACGGAATATCATGATATTTATAAAGACCGCGGTATTGTTACGGCGGACAGATATACCAAAATCAACGGCGATACCACGCTGCAAGCGGGTGAAGTGGAAATTGACGGCGTGGCATATGACGCAGGCGACAGCGGTGCGCAGGCATATTTGGGACAGAGCGTTGAGTTCTACTATCAAAAGGACGACACGGCGGACCGCAATATGCTCCTGTTTGTAACGCCGCGCTCCAACCGTATTATTGAGGTGAAAAGCACAGACTTGGCGCAGGATACGACAAACAGCCGGCTGAGTTATTATGAAGGCGGACGCAGACAGCATGAAACCATTGAAAACAATGCGGACGTGATTTATAACCTTGGATATGAAGGAAAAGCAATCAATTTGGAAGCGCAGACGCTGCTGGATTTGCACGGAACGATTACAGGAATTGATAACGATAACGACGGCGGTATTGACGTATTGATTTTGACAGATTGGGATACCGTGGTGGTGGAAAGCGTCAGTGCGCAGGACCAGAGAATCAGTTTGAAATTCGGTGAAGCGCCCATTGATTTGGACGACTCCAGCATCCGCTATTCCATTCGCAAAGGCGGACAGGAAATTGCGTTAAATGATATTATGGCAAAAGATGTGTTGTCTGTTGCAGCATCGCGTAATTTCGGCGATACCGGTGCGGCAAAAAGAAGCATACAAATGGTTGTTTGCACGGATATCGTGTCGGGCAGCGTGACGGCAGTGTCCGAAGAAGGCGTGACGATTGGCGCGGCGGACGGACAGGGGACGGAATACCGTGTATCCGACCGGTTTATCAGTGAAAACGGTACGGAAATTACCAACGATTTTAAAGGCGCGTTCTATCTGGACGTGTTGGGCGAAATTGCATACTATGAACAGGGAGGTTCCTCCGGCAAACGTTTTGGATATATTCTGGAAGCAGCGTCCGAAGGTGGTATCAGCACGGATTATAGTACGAAAATGTTGACGCAGTCGGGCGAAGTGAGTATCATTCCGTTTGCCAGCCGTTTGAATGTGGACGGAACAGGACGTACGGCGGCGGAGGCATACCAGATTTTGGCGGCGAACACGGAACTGGCAGGAAAAGTGCGCGCAATGGTGCGCTATAGCCTGAACAGCGAAGGGAAAATCAATTTCCTTGATACAAAAGCGCCCAACAGCGACCATGACATAGATGAACTCACGGAATCTAAAATTACATTCAGCAACGGTATGCGTTATCAGAGTCAGTCGCATATGCTGGTGAGTTATCAAGACCCGCAGCGTTATATCATCGGAGACGACTGCGTTGTGTTTGTCATACCCGAAACGGTGAGTTCTGACGATGAATATAAAATTTACGGCAGCAACTATTTCATCAATGAACAATACTACGGCGCAGCGTCGTCAGGAGCGTCTTTCTCCATGTGGAACGTGAAAGACGGCGTTCCGGGCGCAATTAGCATGACGGTGGCGGCAGCGTCGGTGGGCTTAGGCAGCATTGACCTCAGTAACGGCAACGTCGGTGTTGTGAGCAAAATCAGTAAGAGTGCAACGGAAGACGGCGATACAGGTTATTCCATTTCCATTTGGCTTGCCGGTACAGAAACGAAATATAGCTATGTAGAAAAAAGTAAACTGGTGCGCGACGCGGGCGGCACAACGGATCAGAAACCGGATGGCAGCGGGAAAATGACGCCGGCGGAGGATTTAAAATTTGGTGATGTTGTCATGGTGGATGCAGACGCGCAAAGCCGCATTAACGTGCTCTATCGTCTTGCCGACTTCAATCCGTTTGACATGACAAAGGACATTGCGCCGAAATATCAGGTAAAAGGCATGAGCGGCTATCAGGAATGGATTTTCGGCAGCGTACGCAGAAAGAAAGACAATTCGCTTGCCATTGACGTGAACCTGAGCACGGAATTGATGATTAACTCTTTGCAGACGCCGAGAGTTTGCATTGTAGATAAAGAACTGAAAACAGTAACGCCCGCAGAGTTTGGCAGCATTCAGGCTTCGGAGGACGACGCTATTGCGGACAAAGTGTTTGTGCGCGTGCGGTTCGGCTCTGTGCGTGAAATCTTTATCTATCGTTAAGAGAAAGGGGAGAAACCCATCATGAAGAATCGAATCAAAAGATGCCTGCCGTTTTTGCTGGCAGTGATGATGACCATGACCTTGTTCACGGTTCCAGTGGGTGCGGATTCCACGGTGGATTCCTATCCGTCCGTATTTCACATGAAAATAGACGGAACACCTGTTGTAGGTGAAACATTAACGTTTTCCTATGATTTATATAATCCTGATAATCAGGCGGATGCGTTGGATGAAAGTAAATTGGAATGGCAGGTGCAAGATACACAATATATAGGGGCGACATCAGGTGGTTATACAGAGATTGTTCGGAAAACAGGCGGAACAAGCTATACGATTACAGCCGACGATGTAGATAAATATATTGCTGTCAGGGTACCGGTTAAGACTGTAACCGGAAACGGACGAATGCGTACGATTGGTGTGGGACCTATTCTTGCAGCAACACCGGCGGCGCCGGCAGCGTCAAGTGTGACAATTGAAAATGACGCTATAGCAGCAGGTGTAACAGTGGGCGAACCGGTGGAAGGACACTATCTATATGCAGGACAGAATGCAGAGGGAAATAGTGAATATAGCTGGGCGCTGGCTGCCAGCGGAGAAAACGGAACCTATACACCAATTGCCGGCGCAACAGAAAAAACCTATATTCCCAAAGCAGAAGATATGAAAAAATGGCTGCGATTTACAGTAACACCGGTAGATAGTGAAGGAAACAAAGGCGAACCGGTACATTCTGTAACACGTCCTATTGTGGGCAGCGCGTCCTACGGTGCACATGTATCGGGAAATGGAAATTGCTACAAAGGTATGATGGTCAATGGTATTACAAATGGGTTGGAGAGCAATCCGACCGGCGCCATTTATACATATGGTGCAGACAATGACCCGGATGTTGTAGTGGATTTGGGGGAAACGCGTGTATTAAGCGGAGTGCGTATTGCTTCTAACGGAGCGAACCCTGCGGACGGAATCAGAATGTTTTCCTCCCTCACCGGCGGAAAAACAGAATTTACACCTTTACATACAAAAGAATATGCAGGAGATGCAGGTACAGAAGAACTAGTGTTGTTTGGTGACGGCGGCAGACAGACTGTAGATTTTAGCAAACCGACACAAGCAAGATTTGTTCAGGTAAACATTCAAAAAACAAAATCAATATCTCTTCAAGAACTAACATTATATGAAGCGCTGCCGACCGGCTTGAGTGCAGCGGCAAAATCAGGCGAAACGCTTTCGGTGGCACAGGACGCGACAGAAGCGGAAGTGCGCGAAGTAGTGGCGGAAAAACTGACAATCACCGCCACCTATGACGGTGATGTGACTGCTGAAATTCCGCTGGATAAAGCGGCGATTGAACTGGACACTACGGGCGGCGGAACAAAAGATATGAAAATATCTTATAAAGAACTGGAAACAACGGTTTCGGTTCAAGTGGACGGCAATGTGGAACTGCAAAGTCTCACGGCAGAAAAAGCCAAAAACTATACAAAAGATGTGACGGTATTTACCGGCGCAACGGAAGCGGAACTCCGTACCGTATTGAATGATGCGGGCGTCAGTCTCACGGCGGCCTATAGCGACGGCAGCACAAAAACACCGACGCTGGATGATGAAAATGTGACGATTGCGCTGAATGAAACCGACCAAAAATGCACCATTACCTATCGCGGCGCAACCGCAGAATTGACGGTGAAAGTGGCGGATAAAAAACAGCCGCCCAACGTCTATGGGCTTTGGATAGAAGGCGCACCGGTAGAGGGCGAAACGCTTACCTTGCACTATACGCTGGACGACCCGAACGGTGTGGCAGGAAACGTGGTGGACAATATCAACTGGCACATGCTTGACGTGCCTTATAACAATACGAAAGGTCAAATATCGGATTATACCGGTGTTCGTTTAAAGGCAGTCGGAACACAGACCTATACCATACCGGCAGACGGTTCGCTGCAAGGAAAATATATCCACGCGGCAATTACTATGCCGGAAAAAATAGATAATGATGTTCTGTATAGATGCGGCTGGGACCGAAAAGCAACGATTGCAATCGGACCGATTCAGGCGGCAAAATCAGCCACGCCGGCGGTAAGTACCGTTACCATTTCCTCCATGGGCATGGACGGCGGACGCGGCGTTGGCGCAAATGTCGGTCAGACGCTGCGCGGCGACTACTATTATATCGGTGCGGAAGCAGAGGGAGAAAGCACTTATCAGTGGTGGTCTTCCAGCGATGAGACAACGGGATTTGCGGCAATTGACGGCGCAACGCAGCGGGAATATACGGTGACAGAAGCAGACCGCGGTAAATATCTGAAATTTACTGTCACACCCAAAGATAAAACAGGTGCGGCAGGAACAGCGGAAGATTCCATCAACAGACCCATGGCGGGAAACGCTGCCTATTTGGCAATGGCAACCGAGGCATTGTTTGGCGCGGCAAGCGGAAACAATAACGGATATAGAGGAAATAATACGCAGGTATTAACCAACGGAATCAGTGATTGGGACAAAGGCGGTCTGGTGATGACTACCATGGATTCCAAAACAGAAGATGCAATCAACTATCCCGGCATGGTTACCGTTGACCTCGGCAAAACGCAGACGCTGACCGGCGCGCGTTTAGCGATGGAAAACGCGACAAATCAGGATACCGTATCCTTCTATACTTCACCGGACGGTCTCTATTGGTATCCGGCGGAGACCGCGGAGGGCTTAGAACTGCTTAGCAGCGGATTTCTGCTTAAGACCAATGCGCTGGGGAAGGGAGTAACTTTTAAGACGCCGGTGCAGGCACGGTATCTGCAAATGCGGCATACACGTAAAACGAATAACAGAATCACCGAGCTTCAGGCATTCGTGCAGGAAACGGAACCGGCGCTAAGTTCCATTGCGGCGGCGAAATCCGGCGCGGCTTTAAAAGTAAAACAGGGTACAGACGCAGCAGCAGTGCAGGCATATCTGGCGGAAAATGTGACGGTTACAGCAACCTATGCGGGTGTAACCAATCCAATTACGCTCGTACCGGAAGCAGCAACCTATACGCTGGACACAGCAGAAGCGGGTGCGGCAGTGAATGCAACTGTTTCCTTCCGCGGACAGACCACAACCATTCCGGTGGAGGTGGAAGCGCTGGAACTGAAAAGCATTGCAGTAGCAAAAGCAGCGGGCGTGACGGACATCAAAGTGCCGCTGAACACAAACGCGGCAGGACTCAAAGACTTGCTGGCGGATAAAATTGTGATTACGGCAACCTATGAAGACGATTCCACGAAAACCATTGACGGCGCGGACGCAGAATACAGCGCGACTACTTCGGCGGCGGGAACGGTGGACGCCACCGTATCCTATGGTGGGAAAACAGCAACAGTTCCCATCACCGTGGAAGCAAAAGAACTGACCGGCATCGCAGTAGCAAAAGCGTCCGGCGTGACGGATATCAATGTATGGCAGAACACGGACGCGGCAGGACTGAAAACCGCTCTGGCGGACAAAATTGTGATTACAGCGACCTATTCCGACAGTTCTACAGAGACGGTTGCCAATGAGGAGGCGGCGTATAGCGCAGATACATCTGCAACCGGCGCGGTGAATGTGACGGTTTCCTATGGCGGAAAAACAGCGACGGTTTCTATCAATGTGCAGGCAGTTACGCTGAGTGCAATTACAGTAGCAAAAGTGTCCGGTGTGACAGACATCAAAGTGCCGCAGAACACGGGCGCGGACGACCTGAAAACGTTGCTGGCAGATAAAATTGTGATTACCGGAACCTATTCCGACGGTTCCACAAAAACCATTGCAAATGCGGACGTAAACTACAGCGGCAATACTGCAGCAGAAGGTGCGGCGACTGTAACAGTTTCCTATGGCGGTCAAACAGCCACCATTTCCGTCACCGTGGAAGCGGTGGTAACGCTAACCGGTATTACTGTGGCAAACGCGCCCGGCGTAAATACCATTGAAGTAGTACAGGGAACTGATGCAGCAGGACTCAAAAACTTGCTGGCAAACAAAATTGTGATTACAGCGCACTATTCTAACGGCACGACCGAAACGATTGCCAATGCGGACGCAGCATATAGTGCGGACACTGCGGCAGTGGGTGCGGCGACTGTGACGGTGACCTATCAGGGACAGACGGCAACGCTCCCCATCATTGTTGCGGCGCCGGTGACAGCAGCAGACGTAAATCCGTCCCTGTTTGGTATGCGCATCACCGGAACGCCGGTAGCGGGCGAAACCCTGACGTTTGAATATGATTTATACGACCCGAAAAACAAAGAACCCAATTTGCTTAGTAAGATAAGTTGGCGGCAGCAGGATAAACCAGATTTTGAACTGACGCCCGGTAATCTTACGGAAAAAACTTTGCAAACAGGAACCTTGACCTATACGATTCCGAATGATAGCAGCCTTGTTGGAAAATATATTTCTGTGAATGTGCAGATTGAAGGGCTTGCAAACGGTGTGCGCTGCCGCACAATGGGCATAGGTCCCATTCTGGCGGCTGTGCCGGAAACGCCGGAGGCGTCCTCTGTTGTGATTATTCCTGCGCCGGGTGGCGCAAAGGCGGGCTGCGACAGTTCACAAACAATGATGGGAGACTATCTCTATACCGGTGCGCAGCCGGAGGGGGCAAGTACATATCAATGGTATATTGCAACCAATCCGAACGGACCGTTCACTGCTATTGAGGGCGCAACAGAGCGTTATTATACGCCGCGCAGCGCGGACTATAAAAAATATTTGCAATTCCGTGTTACACCTGCAGATACGGCGGGTACGGCAGGCAAAGAAGCTGCGAGCTATAACTTGCCGCGCATTGGTAATGTGGCATATCGTGCTTATGTAAACGGTTCACCTAACAGCTACCAAGGACGGTCTTTGATTGCGCTTACCAACGGCGTCTACGACAATAAAGGCGGCGGTGTATGTACCTATATGAACAAAGACAGAAAAGACCGTACTTCTGTGATATTGGATATCGGTGCTGTACGCACGCTGGTTGGTATAACGGCAACGGCCACAAACTCTAATGCAGATGACGGCGTAGCGTTGGAAGTCTCTGTGACAGGGGATAAAGACAGTTTTATACCGGTTCATACGGCTGATTTTGAGGGAACGGAAGAGGAAGTTATTTATTATAGTGCAGGAGATGTTACCTTTGCGCAGCCGGTGCAAGCGCGGTATGTTAAGGTGAAACTCACCCAGCAGACCAATGTGCGGCTGACGGAGGTAGAACTGTTCGCGGCGCAGGACAAGGAACCGGTGATTACACTGACCGGCGGCGATGAACTGAAACTGCTGCGCGGTGAAACATTTGTAGAACCAGGATTCACAGCAATAGATGAAGAAGATGGCGATTTAACGAAAAACGTGACGGTGACAGGAACCGTTGACACCAATACAGTAGGAACCTATGAACTGACGTATACCGTAACGGACAGCAAGCCGCAGACAGTACGTGTGGTACGCCGCGTAACGGTAGCGGACGGTTATCATGCGGACGGCGACTTGGCATATGGTAAAACCGTTACTGCGGACGGCGAAAATGCGGCGTCCTTAGTAGATGGTAACAAATTTACCGATTGGCAGGCAGGCAGCACGACGTCCTCCGCGGTGATTGACCTAGGCGGTGAACAAACCGTGTCTAATGCTGTTTTGATGGAAAACGGCAGTGCGGTAACAGGGTATGTGATTGAAGTCAGCAAAGACGGCAGCGCATGGCAGACAGCGCATACCGGCGCTGCAATCGGCGCGCAGCAAAGCGTTGATTTTGAACCGGTCAGCGGGCGTTATGTGCGGCTTCGGTTCACAGGCGCTTCTGCCGCACCGAAGATGGCAACCTTTGAAATCCGATTTGACGATTTGGGAAAAGTGAAAGAAGCGTTGGCGGCATTGACGATTGGCGGAAACTTGGACGCGGTGACAGAAGATTTGGCGCTGCCAAACAAAGGGTTGCACGGCGCAGTGATTACATGGGAATCTGATAACGCGGCAGCGGTGACGGACAGAGGAATTGTGCACCGCGGCAGAGACGACCAAAACGCTGTTCTGAGAGCGACTGTAACAATCGGCGAAATTTCTCTCACCAAAGAATTTCCGGTGAAAGTTTTGAAAAGCACCGGCGGAACCGGTGGCGGAATCGGCGGCGGAGGAGGAGCCGGCGGCGGTCGTGGCGACGCGACCAGTACCATTCAGGTGCCGAGCGTGCAGCCGAACATTCCGGTCACACCGCAGCCGAATGTGACAAGCGGAAAATTCAAAGATGTGGCGGACAGCCACTGGGCAAAAAACTATATTGAAAACCTCGGCAGCAGAGGCATTGTAAACGGAAAAGAAAACGGCGCGTTTGACGCGGAAGGCGTAGTGACGCGTGCGGAATTTTTGAAAATGATTGTAGAAATTTTCGGATTGCAAGCGGAGACGCCGTCGGCGGCATTCTCTGATGTGCAGGAAGGCGATTGGTACTATCACTATGTTGCAACAGCGTCCGCGCTGGGTGTGGCACAGGGCATGGGAGACGGCAGCTTTGGCGCAGGTGCACCGATTACCCGTCAGGATATGGCGGTGCTGGTGGCGCGCGCGGCAACAGCGGCTGACAAGACGCTTGGAGAAGCGGGCGACTTAAGCCGGTTTACAGACGCGGCAGAGGTCGGTGATTATGCAGCCGAGGCATTGGCGCAGCTTGTCGGCGCGGGCATTGTGGGCGGCGACGATAAAGGCGCACTGAACCCAATCAACAATGCAACGCGTGCAGAAGCAGCAAAAATCCTCTGTTTGGTATCAAATCAAGTGCAGGGATAAAATGGAAACAGGAGGCGGGCGCATTTGCGTCCGCCGGCCCTATCCCATGGAAAGGATGACAGATAACAATGAAATGGAATAAATGGATGATATTTGCGCTCTGTCTTTGTATGAGTATTCTGCCTGTAAACGCAGCGGAAGAACCGCAGCCGGAAACAGTGGAAAACACGCCGACTGTAGAAACCGCAGCAGAAGAAACAGCGCAGACTGTGGCGGCGGATTCTGTGCTGCTGCATATCGGACGCCCCCGCGCCTATGTGAGAGGGGAAGAAAAGCGGATTGACCCTGACAATGCGGCAGTGATGCCGTTTGAGGAGGACGACCGTACTTTTTTGCCGGTGCGTTTTTTGGCGGAAGCGTTGGGCGCGCAAGTAGACTGGAACGAAGCCGACCAGACGGCAACTGTGCGCAAAGACGGCAGCGTGGTGGAGGTCACCATCGGCAGCAACCAAATACGCGTTGACGGAAAGCCGCAGACAATCGATGCGGCGGCGCGTATCAAAGACGACCGCACATTTCTGCCGGTTCGCGCCGTTGCGGAAGCGCTGGGTCAAAAGGTGACGTGGGATCCGCGCGGACTGGTCACGCTGGGCAGCCGCGAAACCTTGCCAAAGGAAATCGCAGACGAGTTTGCTGAAGGTTATTTTAGACCGAACAGCAGCGATGTTGCACATCCTTATGAATTTGCCAGAATTCAACAGATGTTGGTGTCCAGTCACCGCACAATTGTCCGTCAAGATGCGGCGGCGCGGCAGACGGAAGCAGAACCTTATATGAAGATGGAATTGGAAGAAGTTGCGGCGCTGGTTGACACGCAAATGGCAGGACTTGCCGATTATTCGGTGCGGCCTGCATACGAACGTGTCACGGCGGTTATGAGTTTAAACTATGATGAGTCGGGAGACGAAGAAATTGCAAAACGTGTCATTACCATGCTGTATCATGGCGCGCTTGGTTATGATAAAATTCCGAATATCGTCCTCGAGGATTTCGGAAAACGGTCTACTGCTTTGCCCGGACTGTGTGTATTTGCCTATGACCGCGTTTATAATTCTCCCTATTGGGAGGAACTCAGCGCGCAAACGGGCACAGATGTGCGCGGGGCAGTGGAAGACTGGTTTTTGAAAGCGTTTGACTATATCATTAAACTTAATGCCGGCAGTTATTATGATAACCGCGGTGCTTACTGGCTGAAAAACGCGGCGGGGATTGCATTGATTCTCAACGACCCGGACCGTATGCGTCAGGTCATCAGTGCGCTGGATACTTGTATGACCAGCAATGAATGGCACGCAGACGGTATGTGGAGTGAAGGCACATTTTCCTATGGACAGCAGTTTGCAGGAAACGGTTCAGAAGCCGCTGATGTGATCAATCTCTATAGGGATCCCTATGGTTATACAGACACAAGTCTCGGTCTTGTGCTGGACGGCAGTATTAATATGCATGACCGCTGGCCGCTGCAGCAAAAAATGATAAATTTGAACAAGGCTTTTAAGTTCCCCAACGGCGCGAATGTTGCAATGCATGATACGCATTTTACGCAGGACGTTACGGTGGATATGCCGATTAAAGAAGAATATTTGGAAAATCAGGAAATGGGACATTTCGGATTTTATAATGTTAAACACGGTAATACCGAGGAAGCGCAGCAAATCAATTTGAAATTTCCGATTTTGAGCGAAGGTTTGCCCTATAGCGCAGGACACTATCACGGCGATTTTCTGGGACTCTCTATGTGGAGCGCAGGCATGGAGGTTTTGCCGGACGGCGGCTACGTTTTCACACCCGCCGCAAACCGGTATATCCATATGAACGCCTATCTGCATAATTGTTCTTGGGTATCCTCGCCGCAAACCTCGAATTATACGGCGCGCGGCACACGTACCACACGACCCAATCTGCTAGGCTATGACGATGGTTCGCGCAATGATAAACAAGTTCAGCTTGTGGAAGGTAGTCAACCTATGACGGCGCAGGACGGCATTGATTTCAAACGCCGTCTGGTGATGATGATTGCAACGGACGAAAACCATTCCTATACGCTGGATATTCAGCGCATGAAGGGCGGCACGGTGCATGAAAACTTCCTGCGCCAGGTAGAGGAAGAGGACGTGGATTTCACAACAGACTTGAATCTTCCGACGGAAATGGAAGGAAAATTGAGCGGCTGGCTGACCTCTATCGGACGTTCCGGTGGGGTAGGCGCGATTGCCGATGCATTGACGTCGCCGCGCGGCATAGAAACAAATGACGATTATTCCTTTAGCTGGCACGGAAAGGTCAGCGGCACAACCTTGAATGTGTTTCTGAAAGGGAATTCGGGTACTGCTGTGGCATTTTCGCAGTTCCCGACCATGCGGCGCGTGAAAAACGTAGTAGCCGACAAGGATAAATATCCGGGTATGCACATGTATCAGCGTGTAGATGTATCACCCAGCGATACTACCATGTTCGGCGGTGTCTACGAAGCATTCCGAAACGGAGAAACCGCACGCGTGAAAGGAATTGAATGGCTGCAGCCGGAGGATAAAGACCCCATGTGTGTTCTGGCAAAAGTGGATTTGGGCGACAGTGTGGACTATGTCTATGTCAGCGGCGACAACAAACCGCGGCAGTTTGAAGGCATGACTTTTTCCGGTAACTATGCCGCGCTGCGCAAAGAAAAAGGCAGTGGCAAGACGGTCTGGAGCTATCTGTATGGACAGGGCAGTATTACAGCGGATGGCGTCAACGTACAAGGCGAAAAAGATTATTTGTTTAAGGTACTGGAAGCACGTGGCAGCGATGACGACGTAAGCATACCGAATCAAATGAAGGTGCGCGGCAGTCTGCCGGAATCGGTGAAAGGTCTGTGGGGGCACTCCATTTTTGGAGACACCTCCGGCTTTGGCTATCAGATTTTGGACGTAGACCAAAGCACCATCACAGTGCAGATGCCGCCGGGATTTATTGTGACGGAGAAGGGCGCGGAAATGACGCATTTCCCCAAATATGAAGACCCGAAAACAGGGCAGATTCAAAACAAAGAAGGTTTGTATAGCACGTTTACACCTCGTGTTATTGCAGGTGATGCGTGGTTTGAACTGAAAGTACCGACATTCAAGAGATATCAATAGGCACATTCGACTTTTGTTCGCCTAGGCATGAGATTCAATTCTCTTATGCCTAAGGGAACGAATCGCATGAATGCGAATAAAAAAGGGCGCCGCATAGTGCGGCGTCCTTTTTTGCTGCATGGTGCAGGGTCCGTTCCAAAATAAATATTAGTTTATGTTATTGCTCCTGCTGCGCGGCATGACGCTTGATAGCGGCGAAACTTTCCGCGCTAATGACATGTTCCATGCGACAGGCGTCCTGCACGGCAGTTTTTTCATCTACGCCGAGACGTATCAGCCAGTCGGAGAGCAGCGTGTGGCGTTCATAGATGGTTTCGGCAATGTCCCGCCCTTTGTCGGTGAGCGAAATCAACCCACTTTCGTCTACTGTGATATATCCATTTTCCCGCAAATTTTTCATCGCAATACTCACGCTGGGCTTGGAAAATCCCAACTCGTTTGCCACGTCAATGGAACGAACAGTGCCGTTTCGCTGTCCTAAAATTAAAATAGCTTCCAAATAATTTTCAGCCGATTCCTGAATTTTCATATTCGCGTTCCTCCCTGTGGTTGCGCCTATCCTGTTTCTGTGGTAACATATCGTGATTTGCACATTGTTCTGCCTTTTATCATATCATATTTTGAGATGGATTTCAAATTCTTTTGTAAAATTTCCATTTTTGTGTAAAAAAATACTTGACAAATTGGTTAGTTTGTGCTAACTTATATAGTGGTTAGGAAATACTAACCAAAAATACTGCACATTGGTTTGTAATAACTAACTTGATAGAAACAGTGGGGAGGGAATTATGATGCCTTTAACGATGATGGCAGTGGGAACAGCGGCTTCGGTGAAAAAAGTGGGCGGCAGAGAAGAAACCAAGCGGTTTTTGGAAAATCTGGGATTTGTGCAGGGCGCAGTGGTGAGTGTTGTCTCAGAGATGGGCGGAAATGTTATTGTGAATGTGAAAGATTCACGTGTGGCAATCAGCCGCGCCATGGCAAACAAGATTATCATTTCGATGTGAAAACAGTTTGGAGTGGAACAATACAGATATAAAAGGAGGGTGAAACAATGAAAACATTAAAAGAAGTCAGGTGCGGACAGACGGTAAAAGTCGCACGGCTGCATGGAGAGGGCGCAGTCAAACGCCGCATTATGGACATGGGTATCACGCGCGGCTGCGAGATATATGTCCGTAAAGTGGCGCCGCTGGGAGACCCGGTAGAAGTGACGGTGCGCGGCTATGAACTGTCGCTGCGCAAAGCGGATGCGGAAATGATTGAAATATGCTAACGCAAAAAATTTTTATGCCCTGCGGTTAGTGGAAACAAACTGAAAATATTGGGGAGAAACAACGCTTATACAATATTTTTTAGTATACCGCAGGAGATTTTGGACAAAACAGAAAGATTGGAGGAAGAACAATGTCAGTCAAAATAGCGCTTGCCGGAAACCCAAACAGCGGCAAGACCACGTTGTTTAACGCCCTGACGGGCAGCAGCCAGCATGTTGGCAACTGGCCGGGCGTGACGGTGGAGAAAAAAGAAGGAAAAATCAAAGGACAAGCGGACGTCCGGCTGGTAGACTTGCCGGGCATATATTCCCTGTCGCCCTATACCTTAGAGGAGGTAGTCGCGCGCGACTACTTGACGAAAGAGCGTCCGGATGCTATCATTAATATTGTAGACGGCAGCAACATTGAACGGAACTTGTATTTAACCACGCAGGTCATGGAGCTGGGGATTCCGGTGATTGTTGCGCTGAACATGATGGATGTGGTGCGGAAAAACGGAGATATCATTGATGTGAAAAAACTGTCCGCCGCGCTGGGCTGTGAAGTTGTGGAAATTTCCGCGCTCCGCGGCACAGGCGTGGCAGAAATTGCGAAAAAGGCAGCGGCACTGGCAAGCAGCGGTAAACAAACGCCGCCGCAGCATACATTCAATGAAGTGGTGGAAGCGGCGTTACATACCCTTGCGGATTTGCTTCCGGCGGATATCAAGCCGGAGCAAAAACGTTGGTATGCCGTGAAACTGTTTGAACGGGACAAAAAAGTGCTGCAAAGCGTTTCGTTGACCGCGAAAATGGAAGAAATTATCGGGTGTACCGAAGAAACGCTGGAGGACGATGCGGAAAGTATTATCACAAACGAACGGTATGAATATATCAGCGGACTGGTGCGCGGGTGTGTGCGCAAAAAACGCAAAGGGCTAAGCGTGTCCGACAAAATTGACCGCGTGGTAACCAACCGTTTTTTGGCGCTGCCGATTTTTGCGGTCGTGATGTTTCTTGTGTACTATGTATCCGTCACGACAGTAGGCGGCTGGGCGACAGACTGGGCAAACGACGGTCTGTTCGGCGACGGATTCCATCTGTTTGGCGTTTGGATACCAGGTATTCCGGTGCTGCTGGGAAATGTGCTGGAGAAACTCGGCACGGCGGAATGGCTGAACAGCCTGATACTGGACGGTATCGTGGGCGGCGTTGGCGCGGTGCTGGGATTTGTGCCGCAAATGCTGGTGCTGTTCATTTTCCTTGCATTTTTGGAAGCCTGTGGATATATGGCACGAATCGCGTTCATTATGGATCGAATTTTCAGAAAATTCGGGCTGTCAGGTAAATCCTTTATTCCGATTCTAATCGGGACAGGGTGCGGCGTGCCAGGGGTGATGGCGTCGCGGACGATAGAAAACGACCGCGACCGGAAAATGACCATCATCACCACCACCTTCATTCCCTGCGGCGCAAAACTGCCCATCATTGCGCTGATTGCGGGCGCATTGTTTGACGGCGCATGGTGGGTGTCGCCAAGCGCCTATTTCGTAGGCATTGCCGCGATTATCGTTTCAGGTATCATGTTGAAAAAAACAAAACTGTTTGCGGGCGACCCTGCACCGTTTGTGATGGAGCTTCCCGCATACCACTTGCCGACGGCCGGCAACGTGCTGCGCAGCATGTGGGAACGCGGCTGGTCGTTCATCAAAAAAGCAGGTACCATCATTTTGCTTTCCACCATTGTGCTGTGGTTCTTGCAAGGCTTTGGATTCGAGGATGGCGCGTTTGGCATGGTAGAGGATTTGAACAACTCTGTTTTGGCGAACGTTGGCAGCGTGATTGCCTTCCTGTTTGCGCCGCTGGGCTGGGGCGACTGGAAAGCGGCGGTTGCGGCAGTCACCGGACTGATTGCAAAAGAAAATGTCGTTGGCACGTTTGGTATCCTGTTTGGATTTGCGGAAGTTGCCGAGGACGGCGCAGAGGTTTGGGGCACATTGGCGGCAAGCTATTCCGCATTGGCGGCATATTCCTTCCTTGTGTTCAATCTGCTTTGTGCACCATGTTTTGCGGCAATTGGCGCGATAAAACGGGAGATGAACAGCGCGAAATGGACATGGTTCGCCATTGGATACCAGTGCATATTCGCCTATGTCATTTCACTTTGTATCTACCAGATTGGAAGCGTGTTTGCGGGCGGCGCGTTCGGTATTGGCACAGTCGTTGCAATTGTGTTGGCGGCAGTTTTAATCTATCTGATTTTCCGTCCCAATCCATATAAAGAAACGCTGAGCCGACGTACACAGGTGCGCAGCGTACAGGCGTGATAAACCAGAAAGAAGGAATTAACGTGGAAAATCACGTTCATTGATTTGATTGTCCCTGCAATATTTTCGTCTTTGGCGAAAATGCAGATGGACAGTAATATCCATTATACGCCTTATCCGCCCACGATAAGGACGTTGGGATGTTTCATTTCAATTTGTGGGCGGAAAGGCTATGGATATTGCTATGTTTGCATGGTTGTCTGCCAATTTGGCAACGATTGTGATTGTGTTGCTGCTTGCAGCGGCGGTCTTTTTTGCAGCGCGGCATGTGCTGCGGACGCGCAAAGCAGGCGGATGCAGCGGGTGCAGCAGTCGGGGAAACTGCCCCCATTGCAAATCACCAAAAGACCCTGAATAAAGGTCGGCAGGTTAGACCTATCGTGCTCCTCTTTTATCTCTCATATATAAAGAAGGCTTTTCTAACGAAAAGCCTTCTTTGTGTTTTTTTGGAAATCGTCTGAGCAAACAAAAATATTTATGCGTAGAGTCCCGCACGGTCGTTAATCACCAGCAAACGTAACATAGTGTCGTTCAAACCAAGCTGTCCATCGCCGTTTCCTTTGAGCCAGCCTTTATCCACCAACATTTGAATGGTCGGACGCGCCCAGTCGGGCACTTCATCAATGGTATTATAAATCATACCGGAATCACCCCCTCCACCGGCAGGGTCAGGTTTTGGATAACCATTTAGTCCGGCGGCTTTGATAATCGTAGGATAATCTTTGTATGCAACGTCGGAATCAGTGCCGGCACTTGCAATTCCGGCAATTTGCGCACTGTCTCCTGTCTGTTGTATGCCGCAGGGAATGTCCGCGGAACCGCTATAATCCGCCAACCATAAGTCGAAGTTTGTCAAACGGTTCATTTGAAATTTATTGTAGTAATAATCCAGATTGGAATAGTTCATTGCATACCAGCCACCCTGTTCCAATTCCGTCATAAATGCGATTGCCATGTCGGTAATCAGTTCGTTGGAGGGATTCACGCCTTGCTGCTGTGCATAGGTGTCACTGGCATATTCCCAATCAAAACTGAGCGGATAGTCAATGCGTCCTTTGTATGGTGCGGCGGCTTCCAGCAAGCACTGTGCTTCAATTCTTGCCATTTCTACAGTGTAGGCATAGCTGAACCAATATAACCCCACATGAACGCCCGCTGCAAGTGCGCCTTCCACATTCTGTCGGAAGGTGGGGTCTAAATTTTCCAGACTTTCACCAAACCCTGCATGAATCATGGCAAAGGAAACACCGCTGTTTGCCACTTGGTTCCAATCAATGCTGCCGTCATAGTGGGATACATCAATCCCTTTGCTTGCCATTTGGATTGCCTCCTTTAGATAAAATCTCCATATGCCCGTCCATGGGACAAAAGGCTTCATTCCGATTCTAGTATATGCAGAGGGATGGGTGCGTGTGCAGACGATAGAAATGGGCAGAAATAAAGAAAAAACGAGACGGACAAAACAGTTGCTATAAAAAAACACCACTATGCACTTTTGCATAGTGGTGTTTGGGTATCGGCTTAAAAGTTGTCCAGTAATGATTTATAAAATTCGCAGTAGTCGCTGCGTCCGTCTGCTGTAAAGGACATTGCTTCGCGGGGGTGGAGATTTAGCTGACCGGTGAACATATATTGCAAATCATATCCCCAAACAACGCCTTGTTCTTTCAACGGCAGCATATATTTTTCAATAAACGTCAAAAGACTGTAGAGATTATATTTTGGATTTTTTAGGAATCCGAGCAATAGTTCCATTGCACAGTTTCCAGCGCCGCGTCCCATGCCCTGCGCTGTTGCGTCCAGATAGGAAACACCGTAGGACAGTGTTTCAATGGTATTTGCAAACGCCAGATTTTGATTGTTATGCGCATGGAACCCAATTTTTTTGTCTGTTTTTTCCGCTGCGGCAATATAGGTTTTGGCGAGCGTTGAAGCATTCTCAGGGTATAACGACCCATAGCTGTCCACCAGATAAATGACGTCAACACTGGAATTGCACAACATTTCCAACGCCTGTTCCACCTGATCCAAGTTTGCACCGGAAATTGCCATGATATTACATGTGGTTTCATAACCCAATTCATGGAAATATTCAATCATTTCAATTGCCGCAGGTATCTGGTGAATATAGCAGGCAACGCGTATCATGTCAATAACGCTTTCGCTTCTGGGCAGAAAATCCGTTTTAAAATCGCATCTGCCAACGTCTGCCATAACGGCGATTTTCATATCGGAAATGTTGTCGCCCACAATCGCGCGGATATCTTCTTCATCACAAAATTTCCATTTCCCGAAATCTTCTACATTGAACAGGTTTTTGCTCGCTTTATAGCCAAATTCCATATAGTCTACGCCGCTTTTGATGTTTGTTTTATAAAGCTCTGTCACAAATTCATCTGTAAACTCAAAATTGTTACAAAGTCCACCGTCTCTGATGGTTGCGTCAAGAACCTTGACATCGTCCCTGACCTCCATTAAATTTCCTTTTCTAGCTTCCATTTGCCTGACTCCTTTGGTTAAAGCAAAAAATCAGCGAACACCACATGGGATTTCGTTTTTATTTGCTTATGCGTTTTTTTGTTTTTCTATTATAGCACCATTGGGCCGTTTTGTCAAATCAGCCGCGGCGCGTCCTCACTGAATTTAATTCCCTCAGCCGATAAATAAAAAAGAATGCTGCCCGAAAAAATGGCGCATTCTTTTTTATTTCTATTGGATTCCCTTATGCCTATGCTTCATTGCTGGTGCACCGTTTCTGTCCACTGCGCAGCCGGCAAAATGGGAACCATATTTTCATCCCATAGATATGATTTAATAGTTACACGATCGGTTGTTTGCGGCAGCATCACCTCTGCCTGCGCCATACTGAATTCTGCACCTGCCGGCACAAGCGGTGTCACAACCATTTTTAAAAGTGTTGGTCTTTTAGAAATGGTTTGTGTATTTTTTGTAGTATCCTGTTGTACTACTGTGATAAGCTGTGCATTTTCTGTCCTTGGCGCAAAGACTGATACGGTATAGGATTTTCCAGGAGTAAGCTCTGTTTCGTCATTGGAAATGCGTATAGCAAACGGTTTCAGTTCTCCAAAGGCAATCTGTGGAACGCGCAGTGTCACCTCGCCCGGCATTTCAAAAGTCGGATGGAAATTACGTACTGCACTGCCGTTTTGCAGTATATAACCTGCATCGTTGTTCAAGCGTACTTCTTTTCCTTGTATTTCTGTCAATTTATGCCCCACATTTGTTCCGTCTCCGAATGTTTCCATGCACCAACATCCCTGTAAGCTTTGCGATAATTCTTTTTCAAGTGTAAGTGTATCTCCCTGTACAGCGGTCACTCCTGTTACAACATCCGGTGCAGCAACAATTGCTGCATCAACCGTAGAAATACTGCCTTCACCGTATACATAACCCCACAGAATTTTACCGCTCGCCTTCTCCCGTCGGAGCGCTGCTGTTCCCGCACTGAATTTTATCCCCTGCCACTGCTGTGTTGCCAAGCTGTCCGACACATAAATCCAGTCCTCCATATCTCCTAAATCCACAATTGCCAATGCCGCAGCAGGATTTGAATCAAATGTTTTCCACTGCACATTTTGCACCTTTGCTGTTTGGTCTCTGCGCGTTCCTTCATAGACTGCCCCGAATACCGTGATATCGTCAGGATTTACGCTGCGCCGCTGATATAAGTGCGGCGGCTGCACATCGCTATGACGCATACCTGGCATACTTGATAGTGCATACTCGCTCTTCGGCACACCTTTGAGAAACATTTGCAAACTGCTGCCGCTTGTCTGTCCCATCCAAACCATATGCGCGCCGTTTTCAAAGCTTCCTCTTTTTGCTTCGGTAAACAGCTTTTGTCCCGGCATCAGTCCTTGTTTCCCCTCCGACTGCAGCGCTGTCCCTAGATCCTGCGCCTCACGGTCAACAGGTGCGTCTGATATTACTTCCATCGCTTCATCTTCACTGCCGCGCAAAAAATTCTCATGCACAGCGCCGCCCTGCAGCCGCTGGACATCCAACATATAAGAACGTTCCTCGTCTAGCTTCACGGTCATTAACAAACGGCGGTTTTCTTCATTTTCCTGTTCCAGCGGCATTAGCTGCCGTGTCTCTATCAGTTGTATCATACCATCAGATGCTGTTCCATCGTCATAAGCGATCAGCGCCGGTCTGGTATATTTCCCTGTTAAGGTGTTATAGTTTGGTGTGTTCTGTGCCGTAATCCATGCATTATTATGTGCCACCACACTCATATGAAAAAATCGGTTGGGCTCCTTTCCTGCTACCGGATAACCGCCATCCGGAAGCAATTCCACGCCGCCCGCCCAATAGGTCATTGCCAAATAATTTCCGTGTCCGTGACCGCCGCTATACGGCAAACCGGCTGCCACAGGCGGAAACAAAAGCGCTGTCTGCTGTGCATCTCTTGTTGTTCCATGTACCATCGTATACAACCCAAAATGGTTTAGCTCCACATTGTTTAAATACTGTGCCTGAATTGCTCTATCCGGATCGGCTGTGCCGCTGGGATGGGTATCATGCATTGCCATAACAGTCCCGTTTGGATATTTGGTGTTTTCAATGACACTTTGCGCTTTCACAATAATCGGCCAACGTTCCCGTAAATTTTTTTGCGGCAGCTTCAAACCGAGCAGTTCGTCAACATATTCCTCTGAATCTCTCCATGTTTCAATTAACTGCACTGCCTCCAAACAATTCCCCAGCAGCTGTTGTCCATAGGAGGTGGTACCCTCACTCCACATACCGTCGGCATACCATTGACTTGGGGCAAGTGCACTGTCCGTTAACATAATCGCATACCGTATCAGTTCAGGATCCTGCAAAATATATGCAGTCCCTGCCAGATGTTTAATGGCATATCCCCCCAAATTATTGATGTATTTCCCATTATTTTCGTCATACATTCTCTGACAAACTTTTCTAAAATAAGTCTCTGCCAATGCACGGGTATCCGCTGCATATTCCACGTTCAGTGTTTTAAATACATTGCTGTTATAAATCAAGTCATATGCCATCACTAAGTAAGCCGGAATAAGATTTGACATATCGCCAAACCCGCCCTGATTTTCCATGACAGAGATTTTCTCATAGTTTTTCGCACTTAGCACAATGACATGCGCTGCTTTCTGGGCGATATCCGCGCCGCCTTCCGCTGCATATATCTGTGCCAGCCGCGCCACATCCTTTTCATAGGCGGGACGGCTGTATGGCGTCGCCGGAAGCATCATCTGCACAGACTGTGCATACTGCTCCACAGTCATATCTAAAGCGCCCTGTACAGCCGCGCGCTTCACTGCCATATCTCTTTCACGAATAATATCGCGTGCACTGTAGGGTAACATACCATTATAGACCGTCTCTCCCATCGGATGCTGTACAGCCGTTTGTACTTGTAATTCCGCTGCAGCCGGCAGACAAGCGCAAAGTACCGCCGTCGCACATAATAAACAAATCCATTTTTTCATTGTATTCCTCCACTCATTGCAAACTATTGTTGCCCCTGCTCCCCAGAGTCACTATCTGCTATACGCTGGTGTTCCATTTTATTTTTACATATTTATTATAAGGCAATTATGATGCACGTGCAACCTACAAAAAAGCAACATAACCAACAAATTTAACACTAAATTTTGTCTATACGGTATTGATAACAACCTGAAAAGGGCATTTCAACGGCACACCTCTAAAAAGGTGTAACCGGCGCTAAAGCTGCCTACTGCTTTAATTTTCGCACAGCAATATATTCTACCTGTATTACCGGTCGCAGTAAAATTTTTAAGATACCCCCTTGACTATTTTCTCATGTTGTGCTATTATAAATATTGATATGGGGATATAGCTCAGCTGGGAGAGCGCGTGGTTCGCAATCACGAGGTCAGGGGTTCGATCCCCCTTATCTCCACCAAATAAAAAAGAATGTACCAAAAAAGTGGTACATTCTTTTTTTATTAATCGAATAAGGGGGGACGAACCCTGTGAGGGTACGCCGCGGTATAAAAAAGCCGCCAGTGGCGGTTTTTTCGCGGCGTGGTGCGACGCCCGGTACCGGAGCGCAGCGAACGGTGGGCTAGCACGCAGACGCAACAGCGGCTGTCCCCCTTATCTCCACCACGTCGGAGCAAAGGAAAGCTTTGCTCCGTTTTTCTTTATCAAGAAAAACATCCGCCCGCATCCTTGCTCCTCCTTTTTCCCACAAAAGCTTTGCTTTTGCGGGAGCCTGTCCCCCCTCTGTCGGCAAAGCCGACATCTCCCCCCAAGGGGAGAATGCAGATGTGGTAGTTGGCGTCTAAACCGTTCGGCTCTTAGAAATAAAAAGAATGTACCCAAAATGGTACATTCTTTTTTTATTTTAGTGGACAACATAAAGCCCTCACATTTCACGAGAGGAGGAATCTTCCTGCGACATGCTGTGCATATGTATCGTTCTTGCGATTGTTTCTAGCAGCTGTGGGATATTGATTGGTTTTGCAAGATGCGCATTCATACCGCTTTCCATGGACAATTGTTTATCGCTTTCAAAGGCATTGGCGGATAAGGCAATCATCGGAATCCTTGCCTGCGCCGGATTGTCAAGCGCGCGAATAGCTCTTGCTGCCTGTGGCCCGTCCATAACCGGCATTTGAATATCCATCAGAATCAGCGCATATTCGCCGTCACGTGAGGCTTTCACTTTTTCAACAGCAACACTGCCGTTTTCGGCAGATTCTATGCAAAATCCAAGTTCCTCCAGAATTGCTGTTTCCATTTCCAAATTGATTTCATTATCCTCTACCAGCAGAATTTTTTTGTCTCGCAGACCGGCGATAATATCCTCAGGCGTGGCAGAAGGCGATTGCGGATGATTTTGCAGTCGCAAATGAAGCGTTACGGTGAAAGTGCTGCCTTTGCCGACGGTGCTGTCCACGGATATTGTCCCGCCCAGCCGTTCCACAATGTTCTTCGTGATAGTCAGTCCAAGACCTGTTCCGTGAATGCCGCTGCTGGTGGTGTTTTTTTCTCGTTCAAACGGTTCAAAAATACGTTCTAAGGCGTCTTCGTGGATACCAATACCGGTATCTTTTATGACAAACTGATAGCTGCCATAATTGTTGGGAAGTTTTTCACGTTTTGTCATCACCATATCGACTTTACCGCCGCTTGGGGTATACTGCAAAGCGTTGGCGCTCAGATAGAGAAAAATTTGCTTTAATTTATCTTTGTCGGCATAGATATTACACCGCTCCGGCGCGGCGCATTGCAGGGATAAAGAGATGTTTTTTTTCGCCGCCTGCGGAAGCTGCAGCGAATACACCTCTTGCATAATATCATGTAAATTGCATTCGGTTTCCATGACAGGCATATCCTGAGATTCCATATGAGATAATTCCAATACCTTGTCAATTAAATCCAGCAGCTGTTTGCCGGAGGACTCAATTTTATGAAAATACTGCTGCATAGCGTCGGCGTCATGCGCATGTTTTTTGGAAAGTTCCGTAAACCCTAAAATAGCGTTTAGCGGCGTCCGCATGTCGTGAGACATATTAGCAAGGAAGGTGTTCTTGGCGACGTTTGACAATTCTGCTTTATGCAACGCATCTTCTAAGAGACGCTTTTTCTCCATTTCCAGCAAAATTTCTTCATCAACGTTTCGATATCCTATTACAATTTGAGAGATGTGTTCTCCTTTACTAACGTCTACAATGCGGAGTTGCAAATACCGTATTTCATTGTTTTCAATCACGCGGAAGTTTACGTAATAGGTTTTTTCGATTGACAGTTTCTTGTAAATATAATCCGGTGAAGTCATTTCCAAAACCATTGCTTTGTCTTCGGAATGAACCCATACATTGACATAATCAGTAACATACCAAAGAAAACTGCGCGTTTGGAATCGTTCTCCAAACTGCTGTTTGGTACGGCTGCTCAAACGGTAGGGGAACACTTCGTCCGCGTCTAAATCAACATATAAAATAGATTCATAATTTACACTGAGTCCCTCTATGACTTCCAGCCGCCGTAAATGTTCCTGACTGATTAACTTTCGTTCTGCGTCATATTCTTCAATCAGACTTTGGATTTTCTGCTCTTTTTCTATTTTTTCATTCATCAATGCCGTTTTTTCACGCAGCAGTTGTTCCCGTTTTTCAGTTGCATCGCTGAGAAACACATAGAAAATATCGCCGATAGATTCACTGTGAATGAAATGTCCATAATCTTCAATCCAGCGTATTGTCCCGTCTTTGCAAATAATTCTGTATTCCACATAATCTAAATCATAATGACTGGCGGCGATTTGCTCCGTGATACTCTGTTCCACTGCGTCTAAATCTTCAGGATGCACAATACCTTTAAAAGAATTACCGGTCAGCGTTTGAAATTCGCTTAAGGTATCGCAGCGAAAAATACGCAGCAACGCTGTATTTGCATAGATGATTTTTTCAGTATCATCTGCATGATAGATAAGGAATCCGCCCGGCATTTCGTCCATAAACTTTATCAATTCATATGCCATATCAATATGTTGCGGATTTGTAAAATCCGCTTGGGTTGCCCACCCGCGCCGCTGCGAATGTTCCATGACGCTATTGATATTAGCAGAACGATTTAACAGCATTAGTATGGATTCTATTAAATTATGATTCATTTGATGTTCGGTCATGGTGTGAATCCTCCGTCATTTCATGCATCTTTGCCGTTCTTATGCACGGCAAAATCCCTCCGCCGCTTGCGGCGGTTCCCCCATTTCTTCATATCCCTCCGTCAGCCTTCGGCTGTCACCTCCCTTTAGGCAAGGGAGACAAAGCGGAGACGCCAGAATGGAGGCGCTTCTTAATATGATACAATATATGCTTTGCATATATTGTATCATATTGGTAATCGTTGGTCAATGTTTTTCATATATAGTGATTACAACACAAAGCAGACAAATATCAGATGATAAATGGACTGACAATATTGCGCTCCGGCTGCCGAAGTGTGCGGATTGCCGCTGCCATTTGCTTTGCGCAGGCGGAAAACTGTTCCGGCGGCAGAGACGCATAGCAAACGCGTAGGTGACAGCTTTCGCCGGACAGGGTATAGAGGTCGCCGGGCGCGGTTACAATGTCCTGCGCCAGCAGTTTATGATAGAGTGCGATATGTCCTACATCGCGCGGAATGGACAGCCAAAACGCCAGTCCGCCGTTCGGCTTGTGATAGGTCACACCAAGCGGTTCCAACTGCGCGAGGGCATGTAATGCGCTTGTATAGCGTTTTTGGTAGCAGGGAATCACTGTTTCCAAATGGCGCGCAAATTCGCCGCCGGTGAGAAATAAATGCAGTGCGCGGGAAAACAGTCCGGGCGAGGTGACGTCCGCTGTGAATTTGGATTCCGACACCTGCGGCACAAGCGTCTGCGGCACGATTAAAAATCCGCTGCGCACACCGGGCATAAGGATTTTGGAAAAACTTTTGATGTAGACGACATTGTCCTGCACATCCATGGACTTGAGGGACACGTTGCGGCGTCCGGTAAAGCGGATATCGGACACGGAATCCTCTTCCACAATGGTGCAGTCATATTGCTGCGCCAAAGTGAGCAATTGTTTTTTGTTTGCCTGACTGTAGCAAATGGTGGTGGGCGTTTGATAGTTTGGCGATACATAGAGCAGCTTGGGACGGTGCAGCCGCAGCAGCCGTTCCAGTTCGTCAAGGTCCATGCCGTCCGCTGTCAGCGGTACGCCGTAACTATGCGCGCCGCGGCTTTCAAACACCAGCTTCGCACCGTTATAACAAGGGTTTTCCAGCAGTACCGTATCGCCGCTGTGCAACAGACAGCGGGCGATAACATCTAAACCTTGTTGCGCGCCCGAAACAATCATAATTTGTTCCGGCGGCGCGGTAATACCATAAGAGGATTGACAGAGTGCGGACAAGGTTTCGCGCAGCGGATAATAGCCCCAGGTTTCCCCATAGGAAAACGCCTCTGCCGCCCCCTGTGCCAATGTTTCATTGATACATGCGCTAAACGCCGCGGCAGGAAAAAACTGCTCCGGCGGCGTGGTGCTAGCAAGATTGCAGGTCTGCGCAGTGATAACCGGTTTTTCAAAAGCGGGCACGGCAGCGCGTTGGTAAGTGACATAGTAACCGCTGCCGGGTGTGGCGCGTACCAGATTTTCTTCCAGCAGCAGCCGGAACGCGTGAGTTACAGTCGCGTTGTTAATGTGCAGCGTCTGAATCAACTTGCGCACAGAAGGAAGCCGCCCGCCGTGCGGCAATGCGCCGGAAACAATGGCGTCCCGCAGGGCGTTGAACAGTTGTAGGTATAATGGCTCAGTGCTATCTTTCTCTAATTGTATCGAAACAGTTTTAAACATAAAATGCACCTCCGGTATTGACAAAATAATAGATATCATGTAAAATTCTGAATGAATTAGAAAGTGTTATCATAATTGTATCGATACGATTATGATAACATATGAGAAAGAACTTGTCAAGGGGGTGACAGATGTGAGGGAAATACCCAAGATTGCATGTATCAATGATTTGTCGGGATTTGGACGTTGTTCGCTGGTGGTAGCGTCTACTATATTGAGTGTGATGGGATTACAGCCCTGTCTCATGCCGACGGCGGTGCTGTCCAACCACACGGGCTATGACAGCTATACCTTTTTGGATTTCACGCAGTATATGAAACCATTTTATGAACAGTGGGAAAAGCTAAACCTGAAATTTGCCACGATATATACAGGATTTTTGGGCAGTGAACAGCAGATTGACACCGTGGCGGCGTTTATCGGACTGCATCCCGAAGCTAACATTTTAGTGGATCCGGTGATGGGAGACGATGGCAAGCCCTATGCGACTTACACGCCGCAGATGTGCGAAAAAATGCGTCACCTCACAGCGGGCGCAGACATGGCAACGCCCAACGTGACAGAGGCGTGCATTTTGACGGATGAGCCGTATCAGGGGGACGACATTTCTTTTGAAACAGCAATTTCTCTGTGCCGGCGCATTTGCGCGCAGGGAACGCGCAAGGTCGTGCTGACAGGTGTGCATGTGGAAGCGGATATCATGGCAAACGTATTCTATAACAGGGAAACGGGAGAAAACTTCATGGTGCGGCAAAAGAAAGTTGCCAAAAAATATCCGGGTACGGGCGACATGTTTGCTTCCGTGTTATGCGGCGAATTGACGCGCGGCGCGGACGATCTTGCAGCGGTCAGCAGTGCGGCAAAGTTCGTGCGTAAAGTGGCGGCATATACGGCGGAGACGGAAACGCGCATCAATGACAGTGTGATTTACGAACCTTTTTTGAAGGAATTAGGATAGGAGTGGGGAACTATGAAAAACACAACAAAAAATCTGGTATTGGCGGCGCTGTTCGCAGCATTGACGTTTGTTCTGACGGCATATTTTTTCCATGTGCCGGTGGGCGTAAACGGCGGGTACATTCATTTTGGGGACAGCATGATTTATCTTGCGGCAAGCATACTGCCGTTGCCCTATGCCATGGCGGCGGGGGCAATCGGCGCGGGTCTCAGCGATTTGATGAGCGGCGGCGCAATGTGGGTGGTGCCGACAATCATCATCAAAGCGCTGATGGCGGCAATGTTTTCGGCAAAACAGGATAAAGTACTCGGCAAACGCAACGCGCTGGCGCTGATTCCGGCGGCGTTGATTTGTCTGGTGGGATATTATCTGGCGGAAAGCATTATCATGGGAAATTTTTTGGTCGGTCTGCCGTCTGCGCCGCTGACATTGATTCAATCGGCGGGCAGTTCCGCACTGTATGTCCTGCTGGCGCTGGCGTTTGACAAGGCGAAGTTGAAACAAAAGATATAACCTGTGTTTGTTTGCGTGTATGGGATTCGACCTTTGTTTGCCTAGCGGAAGATGTGGTTTATCTCCCGGAAAATGTTACAACCTGCAAAGGGTTGAAACATACAGGGCGCTGTGTTGATGCTGAGTCACAAATGAAAAATGGACGAAATAATATGAAAAAACGATGCATTTTTGGTTTTCAGATATTACAATGCGGGAAGGTTCAATGTGAACCTTCCCGCATTGTAATATAAAACAACAGGTACAACAGTACCACGCAAAATGACGTCTTTAGAAATCAAATGTCTTTCTGGATACGCTGCCGATATTCTGTTGGTGACATATAAAAATTTTGTTTAAACAGTCGGTTAAAATAAATAAAATTTTTAAATAAAGTTTTTGCGGTTATTTATGTAATTTGAATGGACGTATAG
>CAMNSU010000012.1 GCA_946555455.1 uncultured Clostridia bacterium
CGCAACGCTGAGCAGTCCCAACATTTCCATCAGAAAATGATTGTGGTCTGCATTCGGCCATAAAAGCGGCGATACTTCCTCCAGCAGCCGCGCATGTTCCAGCAAACTGTTTCGGTAAACCCCTTGCAACTCCGCTGAAAACAGTGGGTCGTCCGCCAAAAAATCCATCAAAAGCGGAAAGGTTTTATACGCGCGAATCCCTACCTCTAAAATGCGCCAAGGGTGCGGACCGCTGAAAAGCGCGTCCATTTCATGAATATCCCGCGGCACCTGCGGCGCAGGTACTGTTTTTACCCAATGCGCCAGTTCGTCCAGCACTTTTTTTGCATATTTTTCTTCCCTTGTCAGCGCATATGCCGCCAGCAGCGGCTGCCAATGCGTCATACGGTTGAGCTGCCACAAATATTCCTTGTCGCCCACCTTGTTGTCCGTCCAATCCACCGGATTGCCCACAAACAGCGGTTTGGCGCCCGTGCCGGGCAGAATATGTTCTCCCCGCAGATACATGTCCGCACGCCGAATCGTTTCCTGCGCCACCTCCGGCAATCTTTTTTGTATCAACGCCGCGCGGCGCTGCATGTCCTGCCGCATTTTATTGTCCCCCTTTTCTCTGCTCTACTGCTCATTTTTTGTTCACAAACACCGGCGATACCCATGCATATTGCTCGTTTTTCTGTCGCACTTCCACATAATAAACATCATGCTCCGTCTGCGGCGTATCTTTGACATTCGCCTGAAACCGGTACGTCGTATCCGGCACTGCCTGATGTACCAGACAGGCGTGGCTGTTATAGCTGTCCATGTGCATGGAGCGGGAGCTTTCCAGCAGTTCTCCCACCGTCACATTCATTTGCCGTCCGTTTACCTCCAGCGAAAGCGCCGTTTTGGAGCTGCCGCTGACAGTCAGGTTCACTGCCGCTGTCGCCGGTACGGTACTGGACGGATTTTTAAATGTCTCCGCGGTAAATTCCACGCTGCTGTCGCTGCACACGGCAATGTGGTTACGGAGCTTGTTCACATCATCATCCGCTTTGTCTTTTTCCGCCGGCGAAAGAACATTGCGCCCGCGGAAACACGGTTCCGCGTCCAAAAATTTTCCGCCGCGCACGCCCGCCGCGCATTCCCACAGATACCCTTCTTCGGTGTTTTTACCCCAGCCCAGTTCGATACGGATTTTATAGTTCCCTTCCGTTTCGTCCGATTCCGGCTGATGGAACACATAGAGCGGTTTCAGGTTTTTATATAACGTAATGCTGTCGATAAAATCGCACGCTTCCACGTTAATATCAATGTCACGCGCGTCCGCTGTGATTTCACTGCCCATGGGCGCGCCGTTAATGGAAAATTGACAGCGGATTTTGTCCCCTGTGACCGCATAAGTCCGCCGTTTCAAAATAGCGTCCCAAATCGCTTCTTTTGTGGATTCTTCCGCCCAGACCGCCGCGCGTCCGTCGCCATAGCTGCCCGGGTAGCCTGCATGATGGTCGGTGGACGCGACAAATCCGAATTTATATCCGCGGCGCAATCCTTCCCATGCTGTGCTGCGTCCGTCGCGCGGTCCCATGGTGTGGTAGTAAGGATAGGGCGCGCTGTCCGACATGCCGCAGCCATGCTTGGAATAGACTTCCACCACCGGAGAAACCGTTTCATCAAATTCCTCCCAGTTGATACCGCGGTATCCCGGCGTGTAGCCCATGTGGTGGGGAATCACAATGCCAGGACTGGGCGACACATTTTCCAGCAAATTTTTGGGAGACGCAGATGGGATTAGTGGTAAGTGATTGTCTGTGGAAAGCAAATGATAGTCCCCATAGTGGGAGGAATGCATTTCGTAGCCCTGAAAAGTGATAAACCCTTCCGCCGCCGCTGTCGCTACAATCGCGCGGATTTCCTCCCAGCGCGCTTTCAGTTTGGCAAACCCTGCCTTGTGATAGTCCACCAGAAACGCGCGCTCCGGCGTGCGCTCCGGAATATCGGGCCACATCGCATGTCCTGTCACCATACAAAAATCCAATTGTTCCCGCGCCGCGGCAAGCGCATGTTCCAGACTTCCATATCCATAGGTCATGCCGCAGTGGTTATGGATATCGCCAAACAAAAGTTTCATAGTTATCCTCCTGATTTCTACTCATTATGAAGGGGGCGGAAGCCGGTAAACTGCGCCGGACTCCGTCCCCTCTCTTTTTTTCATTGCAGTCGCTGCCGCGACTATGATTGCGATTTACTAATAAACACAGTAGTGTTTATCATGTACTTTTTGGAGCAAAAGCACATTTCCCCTTGCAGAGGTGATACCAGTCACTTGCGTGACTGATATGTACTTTTTGCCGACAAAAAGTACCAAAAACGCTGGGGCGTTCCGCTTCGCCCCCAATTGTCGCTACGGATATTTACCCCTTGAAAATGTCCTCCGACTTTGTGCTTTGCACAAAGTCTCCCCCTCTTACTTTTCTTGGGGTAAATATCCTCCGCTCCTTTGCCCCCAGCCGCCTTCGCTCCTGCGGAGGGCTATAGTGCTTGTCGTTACTATAGCTTTCTACAGTAAGTAACCGGAATCGGACTACTTTTCATTCATGGAATGTCCGGACACGTGCCGGACATTCCATACCTCTCGCCGTTCGGAGTGCCGAGGTACGAGGCGCGACGCGCGAGCGCAGAACGGCAGGGGGCAAAGAGCGGAGAATGTATTCTTCCAAGAAAAGTAAGAGGAGGAGCGGGCATAGCCCGCGGGGGACATTTTCAAGGAAGAATACATGCGGAGCGTACCTTGGGGGGACGATAACGACGGCACGCATAGCAAGCCGGAGTAAGTCCCCTCTTGGCACTATATACGTTTTATTTTTTCAGCAATTCATACAGCATTTTACATGCCTGTGCACGCGTTGCGTTTTGCTGCGGCTGGAAGGAACCGTCCTCCATACCGTTCACAATGCCGTTTGCCTGCATTTTGCCAACCGCTTCCGCTGCATAGTCACTAATTGCCGCTGCATCGGTGAACGCTGCGCCTGTTCCACCGTCCAGCGAAACGCCCGCATACTGTGCGGCGCGCACGATAATCACCGCCATATCCTCTCGCGTGATGTTGGCATTCGGACTAAATCCGCTGCCGGTGCCGTTCACAATACCACAGGCTGCCGCTGTACGCACTACATCATAGAACCAGTCGCCCTGCGCCACATCGTCAAACGCCACACTGCCGGCGTCCGCTGTAATTTCCAGCGCATTCACAATCATTTTCACAAATTCTGCGCGCGTCACACTGCTTTCCGGGTCAAACACGCCGCTTTCTTTACCATTGACCACGCCGCGGTAATACAGAGCAAGAATGGGTTCCTGCGCCCATTCGGAACCTGCCAAATCATAGAACACCTGCGTGTTCTCCGTGCCGGTACCGCTGCCCGTGCCTGTGCCGCTTCCGGTTCCTGTTCCCGCGCCCGGATTTGTCGGAATACCTGTCCAGGAACCACCTCCGCCGCTTCCGCTGCCACCGCCATGTCCGCCTCCGCCCTGCGGCGGCGTTGTCGTAATCTTATCATCATCATCTGTGCCCGCTGCGTATTCCTGCACCTTTGCCGCAAACTGCGCGGCAATCTCCGCCGCCGTCGGCATGGTGAGTTTCATCAAATCGTTTATCACGCGCACCCGTTTCGTGTCTGACAACGCGTCATATGCCGTGAAATCAATGCCCAGTGTCGCCGCTTCCCGCCGCAGCACCTCCTGCATGGTGCCGGACGCCGTGATATCATTGATATATCCAACCAGCGCCGCTTTTTCAAAAGATGCACGCGCGGTCTGCACGTCCGCAAAATTTCCCTCCGCCGCTAACGCCTGATAAACAATCGTGCGATTCGCCGCTAAGTTGATTTTTGCATAATTGCTGCCGTCTCCCATGGCAAACTGATAGTAGTGATTATAATTTCCGATATATTCCTGCAATTTTGCCGCGTCTTTTGTGCTTTGCAGCAGTGCAAACGCTGCCGGCTGCTCAAACAGCCGCGCAATGCGGTTCGCACTCGCCAAATCCTCTCCGTCAATCGCCGGGTCGGCGTTTACAATCGCGCCATAGATTTTTTCCGCTGCCGCACCGGTCAATGTTTTTTGTGCATCGTCCGCCAAATCGCCGTTCATACCCAATTTCACAGCAACGTCTTTTGTGAACATCTCCTGCAACGCTTCCGGTGATTCTACCGCCGCAATCGCACGCAGTACGTCCAATACATCGTTCCGGTTGGTGTAGTCAATCGTTCCGGTTTTGATGTCGCCGCACGCCAGAATAAACGGATATGCGCCCGTTTCGCCTTCCACGCCGTCCGGACCTTTGGTCATGTCAAATTCAATTTCAAATACACCGTCCTCAAAAGACTGCACGGTGTCTGTATAATATAGTTTTTCCTCCAGCACGTCCGTCGTTTGCAAAATGCCGCTCACATTGGTGCCGGGCACGAATACCATCAGCGTCACACCGGTTTCTTTCTTTGCCGTCAACGCGCCGGAAACGACGACAAATCCCGTTTCCACGTCCACATCAGGCACATCGATTTCTGCAAAAGCGCTGCCTGCTGCCAACGAACCGGCTGTGCATACCATCATGCATACCGCCGCTGCCAGCGCAGTGAGTCTGCGTGCCAATTGATTTCTTTTCATTGTTCCCTCCACCCGCTTTCTATCGTTTTCAGCCCTTCCGGCCGGTTCTTCTGTTTGTTTGGGAGGGACGCCGCGCCCGCTCCCAAACACATCATTTCTTTATTCTCCGTCAATCGCCGCTAAAACGTCCAGCGTTTCGCCATTTTCGCCCATTCTCCAGATGAAATAGCGGACGCTGTAGTTGTTTCCTGACGGTTTATGCACAATTTCCTCTGCGGTCAGAGAAACCGTCTCACCTGTCCGGAGGGTTACTTGTTTCGTTTTTGCTGCCATGAGCGACGGCTTGCCGGTGCTGTTGTCATACAGCGCGCTCATTACCAGCGCAGTATCGTCCGCGCTGTCCAGATTCTTTTTAATCGTAATGCCTGCCGCCTCGTTTTCAAGGTCGATAAAATAGTCGGAATCCGGACGCAGACCGGTCTGCGTACCCGGTACCACATTTGGCGTCACAAGACGCGTTCTGTCCGGCGCGCCTTCATAGATGTCCAGATTGTCAATATAGAGCGGTCCGAAGCCCTCCGCTATATTGATGCGGAGCTGTTTCGCCGTATAGGGATTGCCGTTCAGGTTGAAGGTCAATTTTCCCGTTTCGCCTGTTGTGGTGTCGGTCACGGTCACAGTCGTGCTTGCAATGCCGGTTGTTGAACCGGTCGTTCCGACATGCACTTCCACATGGAACCAGTGATTCGGCGTATATTTCAGCGCCGGTTTTATATCTGTTGCATTTGCTTCAAAAATACCGTCTTTTCCAATTTGGAACGGACGTCTGCTGATTTCCGGAAGCTGAACCATTGCCATGTAATCGCCAACGCTATAGTCCTCTTTGGTGCCAAAGAAATCATAGGCGACCGTATAGCCCGTTTTATAGTCCGGCACTGTGCCAAGATTGATGTTCAACGCCCCGTTTTCCATTTTCAGAGTGTTGTTTTCTTTGGCACCGCGATAGGCATAGTCTTTTGCCAGCTTTGCCGTCCAAGTATAGTTTCCGTTTGCGCTGAGCGCAAAATCCTGTTTCTTTCCGGAAGCCGGCAATTCCCATGTTTCAAAGGTGTTTTGTTCCATGGTTCCTGCCAGTTTATCCACACCAAATGTCGCTGTCAGCGTCACATCTCCTGCCGGCATGGTGATCGTCAACGGATTTTGCGTCTGCTGTGCGGCGCTCAAGGTGATACCTTCCGCCGTCCAACTTGTAAACTGATACCCTTTGTTTGCCGTTGCCGCTACCGTCACTTGCGTGCCCGCTTCAAATGCCGCGCCCGCCGTCTGCACTGCCGCGGTTCCCTGTGCGCTGTCAGACGTTGCCGCCGTCACGGAATAGGTTTGCAGACCCGGTGTGCTGTTCGCCACCGTAACCGTCACTGCCGGATTCGTGCCGCCGTCCATTGCAAAGGTCAATGTATGGGCACCCAATGATAACGTATCCAGATAAGAGGTTGCAATGGTATAGGTATTGCCGCTTACGGTATAGTCCGTATCTTTTGCCAGTGTCGCACTGCCGTTTTTCAACGCGCTGAAGGTATAATCACCCGCCGCTAACGTTACGGCAACCGCCTGATGGTCTGCGTGGCTGGCATATTTATCATAATTTGCCGCCGCAGGCGTTACGGACGCATTCGTTTTTGCCGCAAACGCCGCCGTGAGTGTCACGTCCGCGTCCGGCATGGTAATGGTCAGCGGATTCTGTTTTTGCTGCTGCGCACTCAAAGTGATTCCTGCTGCTGTCCAGCCCGCGAATTTATAGCCTGCTTTGGGCGTGGCTTCCACCGTCACGCTTGCGCCCGCTTCAAACCCATTTCCTTCTGTCGTCACTGCCGCGGTTCCCTGCGCACTGTCCGTCGAAGCCGCTGTCACTATGTGCGTGCCTGCCGGAGGTGGCGTAGTACCGGGCGCAATCGTCGGTGTCACCAGACGTGTTCTGTCCGGCGCGCCTAAATAGAAATCAAGGTTGTCAACATAAAGGTCAATATCTCTCGCAGTTTGAATCTGGAAATATCCACAGGCTCTTGCATCAACATTAGGACCATAGGTCACAGTTCCTGTTTGCCCCGCTGTGGTATCTGTCAGGATACCGGTCGCATTTCCGCTCGCCGGCATATATAATTCTATATGATACCAATGATTTGGTGTATACGCCATTGTCGCTCCGTTGCCGTCTGTTACCGCCACACCATTAATTGAAAAATTCCCACCGCTCTCTATTGCGAGCGCCCGTGTGCCCACCAAATGAATGAGTTCTAAACGTGCGGGAGCAGTCGGGAAGGTCCCATAGAAATCATAGGCAAGCGTCCATGCGCCAGATACCCCTTTGGGCGTCAGTCTCATATACAGCGGCTGTCCGGTGCCTTTCAGCAGAAACGAGGTGTTTTGTATGGTTCCGTTGTCCGCCTTGTCCATTTGCAGCGTGTTATAGCTGCTGTAAGAATAGGCGCCGTTCGCGCTGCCGGAAACAAATGCTGTCGGCGGCGCTCCCTCCAAATCCTTCCATGTCTCAAAAGTATTTTGTTCAATCGTTTTGTTGATATTGATGGCAAGACGCGCCGATTTTGAGTCGTTTTTGCCGTCATATGCTACAATAAACGCCAGTGTAGTCGTTTTTCCTGCCTCTTTGGTATCCAGATAAGAGGTTTTAATCGTATATTTGTTACCGTCCACGGTATAATCTGTACCTTCTACCAATACTTCCGCACTGGTTTTCTTAATTTGTACAAACGTATAGTCACCTGTATCCAGCGTCACTTCAATATCTTTGCGGTTCGGTGAACTTTGGTCATACGTTGCTGTCGTTTTATCAAGACTTGCCGTGCGCAGCGCTTTGAAATTCGCCGTCAGCGTCACGTCGCCTGCCGGCATGTTGAATGTGATTTCTTTTGCCGTCGCGTCCGCGAGTGTCACGCCGGTTGCCGTCCAGTTCACAAATCCATATCCGCTGTTTGGCGTTGCCGTAACAGTCACTTCCGCGCCCTCTTTCACGCTGCCTCCCTCGGGACTTACCGCCACTTTTCCGCCTTCTCCGGCAGTGGCAGTCAATGTATGCGTCGGTGTATTGTCGCTTACCGTTACGGTCAGCGTTGGGTCGGCGCCGCCGTCCATGTCAAAGGTCAATGTGTTTTCCCCTGCCGGCAGCGTATCCAAATAGGAGGTTGCAATGGTATAGGTATTTCCACTTACAGTATAGTCCACCCCCCCTACAAGAGTTTTTTCGCCGTTTTTCAATGCAGCAAAGGTATAGTCGCCCGGTGTAAGCGTCACTTCAAGCGCACTGCGGCTCGCGTCGTTCGCGTCATATGTCGCGGTAGTGGGTGTGATGGTCGCGTCCGTTTTTGCCGCAAATGCCGCTTCCAGCGTCACTGCGCCTGCCGGCATGTCGAACTTGGCAGGGTTTGCCATAGCATCTGTTAATGTCACACCGGTTGCCGTCCAGCCTGTGAATTTATAACCGCTGTTCGGTGTTGCCGTGACGGTCACTGCCGCGCCCTCTTCAAATTCCGTGCCGGTCGGCGACACGCCTACCGTTCCGCCTGTTCCCGCAGTGGCAGTCAGTGCATATCTCGATACTTCTACAAAGTTCGCCGTCAGCGTCACATCAGCGCTCTCCACCGCAATCTCCAGCGGATTTGCCTTTTGCTGCTCCGCGCTCAAGGTAATACCTTCCGCTGTCCAGCCTGTGAAAGCATAGCCGTCTTTCGCTTGCGCAGTCGCTGTGGCAGTTCCACCTGTTTTCAGGTAGTTTTCCGCTTTGTTTGCGCCGCCTGTCACAGACACGGTTCCTGCATTTTCATCTGCACTTACGCCCGATACTTTATAAGCAGTGGCATTCGGAATCTGTGCCGCGCGGCTTAAGTTTCCGCCCGCCGTACCGGTATAGATTTCAAAGTTGTCCATATACAGTGCACTGGTAGCAGCGTCAGCATATGTCGCAAGGAACACAATCTGTGTGTTTGGTCCCTTTCCATCAGTAACTGCCCATGATTTATTTGCTGATTTCCCTGTTGCTAAATCTGTTATCGTTACAGCTAATCTATTTTCCACCGGTGTTGCAGCGCTTGACATGCTTGCCACTACTTTTGCATGATACCAATGTCCCGGTATATAGTCTAAGTCTAAATCCCCTGCATTTGCTTGAAATTTTTTGCTCTTTACATTGATAGAAATCGGTCTTTTACCAATGGTATTCAACATCATGAATCTCAATTCGGTACCCGATGCATCAGTAGTAGAAAGTTCTCCCTCGCCATAGAGGTCAAACTCTATAGTATACTCCTCTGTCAGTGCGTTTTTTAATCCAACCGTATGGTTTCTTTCCGTCAGCTTCATGCTCTTATTTGTCGCTCCGCCGCCGGTACCTGTCACAAGCTGCGGCACTCGAATGAGCGTCAGCGTTGCATTGCTGCCGCCAAATTCCATGCCGCTCGACAGTGCCGCCATCTCTTCAAATGTTTCCGATACGATAATTTCTCCTGCCGCTGTGACCGCGGAAAACGGCAGCGCGGCTGCCAGCATGACAAATACCAATGCCAGCGAACATAATTTGCGTTTCATTGTCTCATTCCTCCTACCAGAATTTTACCCATTTGTCTGTTTTGCGCATCAGCGCTTCCATGTAGTAGTAGTCTCCCCAAATCACACACTCATCAACGCCGCGGTTCGCCGGTTTTGCATAGACGCCGTGCTGCAAAATCCCGTTAGATTTTTGTCCCGCAGTGGTATAGTCCTGCGCTAGCGACCGCAACATCGCATCCGCCGCGCCGGTATAAATCTGTTTTAAATCTTCTCTCTCTATGTATTTTATCGCCTCGTCCAGCCCGCAAGCTGCAATTGCGGCCGAACTGGAATCGCGCGGCTGTGTGCCGCTCGTGAAAATCAAATCCCAATAGGGCACGAAATCCTGCGGCAGACGGTTCAAATAATATGCCGTCACTTTTTCGTGCACCTCCATAGCAAGCGCGTCCTTCGTATAGCCAAAACTCAACGGCAGTCCGTAAACCGCCCACGCCTGCCCGCGCGCCCAACAGGAATCGTCGCTATAGCCCTGATGGGTTTCGCCGTGATGCGGCAATCCCGTTTCAGGATCCATGAAAAACGTGTGGAAGGTGGACGCGTCCTCCCGCAAAATGTTATCCAGCGTTGTTTTCAAATGTTTTTTTGCCCGCTCTGTATAGAGCGTATTTCCTGTTTCTTCGCCTGCCCAATAGAGCAGCGGTAAATTCATCATACAGTCAATGATAAACCGATAGTTCGCAGGGTCGTCGATTCTGCCCCACGCCTGGAAAAACTCGCCTTTTTCTTTCCAGCGGCGCATGAGCGCGTCCGCTGCGCCCACGGCAACATCTTTTGCATGTCCGTCGCCCGTGAGTTTATAGTGCGCCACGCAGGAGAGGGAATACAAAAATCCTATATCGTGCGTATCCATGTCTCCATGGCGCAGACGGTCTTCAAAATTTTCTGTGTGATGCTCCGCTACGCGGCGGTAGCTGTCTTTGCCGGTCAGCGCATATGCCAGCCACAGCATTCCTGTGTAGAAACTGCACGTCCATTCATCGTTTGCGCCGCCCGCATACCAGCCATTTTCGCTGGACGAGCGCGGAAACTGGTCTGTGAAACTGTCCATGGTTTCATCCAGCCGCTTACAGCAAAACGCCAGCGCGTCCTCCGCCTCCTGACGCGTAAACGCCGGTACTTTCTGGAATATCTCCGCCTGGAGAATCGGTTCTTGTACAATATGTTTCATTTGATATTTTGTTCCCCCTTCTCACGCCATTTCATTGTATTTTCCCCTATATTTTGCCTTCTTTATATGTAACTCCAATATATAACCTCAAATTGCTTCCCAAAACAGCAACCTTAACGCAAAGCGCCGCAGTTCAGGCAGCGGTCTGCCCCGCAGACCTGTTATTTATTTTTCCCCACAAAATCCCCTGAGATTGAATACGTTCTTGTGCCTTTAGACATAAGGGAATCGAATCATATATGCCTTAACCCCGCCGCGTTTCCGAAAGAAACGCCGGGCGGGGTGGGCACCTATCCGCTGCCTTTCACAAGACAGTTTTTATGCCTAAGCAAAAGAGAGTCGAACCGCGTGCGGTCTCCTTTATTTAACCTTTCACTGCTCCTACCATTACGCCTTTGACGAAATATTTTTGCAGGAAGGGGTAAACGAACAAAATGGGCAATGTCGCAACAACAATAACAGCGTATTTAATGGTTTCACCAACCACTTCCTGGTCTCCTACGCCCACGCCGCTGCTCGACGCCATGTTCGTTGTATCATTTTGAATCAGGATTTCCCGCAGTACAAGCTGCAGCGGGAATTTTTCTCTGGTGTTCAGATAAATCATCGCGTTGAACCATCCGTTCCAGTGCGCCACTGCATAGTATAGCACGATAACAGCAATGGTGGGCAGCGCCAGCGGCAGCACAATTCTTCCCAAAATGGTGAAATGTCCCGCGCCGTCAATTTTTGCGCTTTCCTCCAGCGAAACCGGAATTGCTTCAAACCCTGTCCGCATGATAATCAGGTTGAACACCGAAATGGACGCGGGCAAAATGATAGCAAACAGACTGTCGTAAAGTCCCAAGTCTCTGACGTTCAAATAGCTGGGAATGAGTCCGCCTTGGAAAAACATGGTGAATACAATAAACACTGTAACCACTTTTGCCGGCATGAAGTTTTTGCGCGACAACACATAGGCTGCCAGCGACGTCAGTGCAATATTAATACAGGTTCCGACAATCACAATAAATAGCGTGTTGCCATAGCCTTTGACAATCATGGGGTTTTTGAATACCATAGCATATGCCGCCATGTTAAACTTCAGCGGGTACAGCAGCGGCCCCTGGTGCGCCATGAGTTCATAGGGACTGCTCAGCGATGCAAAAATGACGTGCAGAATGGGATAGAGCATGGTAAACATAATCACTACCATGATGATGTAGTTGAACACCTCAAAAATATTTTGTCCTTTTGTTCTTCTTATCATTTCTTCTGCACCTCCTTTACCACAATGACGAGTCGTTCGCCCGTTTACTGATTTGGTTTGCCGCAATCAGCAGCAAGAAGTTAATCACCGAGTTGAACAGTCCCACCGCTGTGGAAAAGCTGTAATCGTTTTGCAGCAAACCGCGGCGGTATACATAGGAACTGATAACGTCTGATGTGGAATAAATTGCCTCGTTATATAACAGAATAATTTTTTCATATCCCACGTTGAGCATACTTCCCATACGCAAAATCAGCATTACCATAATGGTGGGAATAATGCTGGGCAGCGTGATATGAATGGTTTGTTTCCAGCGGCCCGCGCCGTCCAATTCCGCCGCTTCATACAGTTCCATGTCAATGCCTGTCAGCGCCGCTAGGTATACAATACTGCCCCATCCGACGGTCTGCCAGATTTCCGAAATGACATAGACCGGAACAAACAAATTCGGTTTGTTCAGCATGGTTTCCCGCGGAAACCCGAAATAGCTTAAAAAGACAGTGATAACACCATTGTCCATGGTAAAATCACGAATCATGCCGCAGATAACAACCAACGAAATAAAATGCGGCAGGTATGTAAGCGTCTGTACGGTACGTTTGAACAGGTTACAGCGGATTTCGTTCATCAGCAGCGCCAAAATAATGGGCGCCGGAAACCCGAAAATCAACGTACTTAAACTAATAATTAGCGTGTTACCAACAATACGTCCAAAATAGGGGTCGGTGATGAAACTTGCAAAATGCTCCAATCCAACCCAATCGCTCCCCAAAACACCTTTTCTGGGGTTGAAATCCTTAAACGCAATAATTGCGCCATACATGGGTTTATAATGAAACAGCAGGAAATATGCCACAACCGGAATCAGCATAATATAAAGCTGGTAATTGCCTCTGAAATCCGCCTTGAGACGGCTCCCAAAGCTTGGTTTGACATAGCCCTGCGCAGTAGCTAGGCTCCCTTTCATAAAAATCTCCATTCCGCCGCCCTGCATCGGCACAAATAAAAATTAAATTTCTCTTATCGGCAGGGCAAGGAATGATAAGAGATTTTTTTGCGCATGTGCGTTTGCGAACCGAAGGTGAGCAAAATTTCGCACGCGCTTTTTATTCCGCCGGAGGCTAACGTGAAAGTTCCTTTCACGTTATTCTCCATTCCGCCGCTCCGCATCGGCATATCATAGCACTGAAATTTCTCTTATCCGCAGAGGTTCAAAATGATAAGAGATGGTTAGGCACAGGTGCAATTGTCTTATCCAAAGAAATGGCACCTGCGCCGTTTATTCCATTCAGAAGATTCTTTAAGAAAAATATTTCCTGTTTTGTTTGTTTATCGTGTCTGATAGCGTTTATATTGTGCGTTTTTGATTTCCAGAACGCGGTCAATGCCTTTGTTTCTCAGTTCGCTCACATAGGAATCAAATTCGCTCAGCGGTTTGATGCCCATGATGAATTGCAGGAAGGTTTCACTCACATAGGTGTCAATGGCGTTGGTCAGTTTTGCCAGTTCACTGCTTTCCTCTTCCGTTGCACTGATGGTCGGAACTGCATGGCTTTCCGCATTGGTGTTCACCCAAAGGTCAATTGCCTGTGTCTGTTCTTCACGTTCGTAGTATTGTTCCAAATAGCGTTTGTCCTGCACAAACGGGCCGCTTCCCGCCGCACGGATATAGCGCATGAGCGCGTTGGTTTTGGTTAAGCCTTCTTCGTTGTGCAGCACTTTGTCCGTATAGGTGGGATAGCCGTCCACCATGTTATAGCTTTCGCCTTCCACACCAAAGTTATAGAGAAGTTTTCCTTCTTCGCCATAGGCGAAATCCAAGAATTTTGCCGCTACCTGCGGATATTTGCAGGCGGTTGTAATGGCTGCGCTTCCACTGCTGACATACGGCAGGCTATATGCGCCGAATTCTGCTTTCTGTCCTTTTTCCAGCACCGGATACGGTGTTCCGACCAGTCGGTAGTTCTCCGCTTTTCCTTCGGAAGTAGCGCTCATCCATTTATCCAGTCCGCTGCCCGCGTAGGCAACGCTTGCGCCGGTTTTGCCTGTCAGCATATTGGTATCTAAAATTTTGTTGTCGATGGTTGCAATGTTGTTGTCCAGCAATTTTTCGCTGTACCATTTCTGGAACGTTGCCAAAAATTCTTTATATTCCGGCTGCGCGGGACCATATTTGATTTCATTGCCGTCAACATAATATTCACGCGCAATGCCGTACGCGCCAATGAACGGATTCATGGTTTTCAGATTGTTCAACAAGAAACTCAGCGGCGCCTGCGCCCCTTTTTCGTCACGGAACTTCACCAGCATGTTATACCAGTCGTCCATGGTTTCCGGCACGGAAAGATTTAAGTCCTCCAGCCAGTCCGCACGCACCATGGGGCCTGCGGATACCAACAGTGTTTCATCGCCGCGGATAAACGGGAAACAGTAGTAGGTTCCTTCGTCTGTTTTCGCCATTTTATCAATATCGGGATTTTCACTGTAGTATTGTTTTAAGTTCACAATCGTGCCGTCGTCCATCAAATCATTCAGCGGCAGAATCACTTCGTCACCGATGGCCTTCTGCGCGCCGCCCGGATAGGCATACCAATCATTCATAATGATGTCCGGTAATTCATTGGACGCAATCATCAGGTTCAATTTTTCATTTTCCTGCCCTGCTGCCGGATGCTGAAATTCCACATTCGCACCCGTTTGTTTCAGCAGTTCTTTTGCAAACGGTGTGTCGCCCAGATTGGCAGCCGTTGCGCTTGTCATGGTGTCAAGCGGCAGCCAATAGGTCAGTTTCACGTCTGTTTGCATAGGATATTTACTGATGTCCCCAACTTCTTCTGTCGTCCCGCCGCCATTTCCGCAGCCTGCCAAAAGTGTGGACGCTGCGAGACATGCCGCTAAAATTCCGCATACACATTTTTTTGTTTTTTTCATGTTCATCTTCCTCCATTTTCTATACGCACGTTTTTATGTAGCTAAAAAACCGACCCACCAGCATGTTCCTTTTAGAACCGGAATTTTTCCGTCTGCATGTCATGCAGATTTTGTCCGCTGCTGGCTTCATAATTTTATTATACAATGATTTTTTTTCACCGTAAACAGGCACTTTGCCATATGAAGGGACACCTTCACAGACGCCCCGCTTTTCATGCGCGTTTGCGCCGTTTTGGTAATGTTTTCCCCTGCAGAATTGTCCCTGCCCCTGTGAAAGTGGGGCATGGACCGCGGGCGTATGTTTTTCTGCATAGAAAAACGGCACAAAGCGTTCCCTCGTGGCGCGAGTGTCTTTATTGGACTTACGGAAAATCGCATAAACACAAGGATTTTACGCAGTCAATGAACAGTATTAACTTCAAAAATAAATGATTTTAAAGAAACCTATCTTGCATTGGATTTTTTCCACTTGATTGTAATTTTGAGTGTTCTATGTTATAATTTGTTTTATAGACAATTATTGGTTTATTGTGTATTTCTATATTTTGTATGGAGGCTATGATGAGAAAAAACAAACTATTATTAGATTTACTGCTGACATTTATGAAAATAGGTCTTTTCACATTTGGCGGCGGTTCTGCAATGATTCCTATGATAGAAAATACTTGCGTTGAAAAAAGAAAATGGATTACTCACGATGAAATGATGAATATAACTGTTATTGCTGAATCAACGCCCGGTCCGATTGCAATTAATTGTGCAACTTATATTGGATATCAGCAGGCGGGTATTATAGGCTCATTGCTCACAACATTGGGCGTTGCCATTCCTTCATTTCTTATTATTTTCATAATCTCAGCATTTCTTAATAATTTTCTTGAGATAATTTTTATTGCAAAAGCTTTTAAAGGAATTAAAATTGCTGTCGGAATTTTAATTATTGATGCAGCAGTAAACATGATTAAGAAAATGCAAAAAAGAATACTTGCAATAACTATTATGCTGTGTTCATTTGTGGCTACGCTTTTAATAAATATTTTTTCGTGGAACATCTCATCAATCATACTGATGCTTATTGCAGCAGGTATTAGTTTCGCTTGGTTTTTTGTTATATCTATATCCAAATTAAGAGGCGGTGAAAATAAATGATTTACTTTCATCTATTTTTCGGTTTTCTAAAAATAAGCCTTTTTGCTTTTGGCGGTGCGTACGGTGCGATACCGCTTATCAGAGATGTTGTATTTTCACATGGTTGGTTGTCAGATGAAATGCTTACATATATGATTGCTGTAAGCGAAAGCACGCCGGGACCTATAATAATTAATCTTGCAACCTATATCGGAAGTAGTAAGGCAGGATTGTTGGGCGCTGTTGCAGCAACACTCGGCGTCTTAATTCCATGTTTTGTTATTATCATTATTGTTACAGTATTAATGAAGCATGTTAAAAAAAACAAATATATTCAAGCTGTCCTGCAAGGAGTGAAACCATGTATTATCGGTATTATTTTAGCGACCGGAAGTTACATGGCTATAAGTGCTTTAATTCCTAATTTAAGCGGTACGCCGTTCAGCATAAAATCGTTTGTTATAACGATTGTTCTTGCACTAATTATGTTCGGTACAAAACCTATACTCAAAAAGAAAATATCTCCGATTATGTTAATTATAATATCTGCAATTTTGGGTATGGCGATTTATTGAATATAAATCAGAACGTATAATTTGTTGTCTGAGAACAAAAAAGAGTGCCCTTATGGATTTTAAATCCAATAAGGACACGTAGTATAGTCTCCGCGACACGCACGGCAATACGCCGTGCTGCCCCCTTGCAGCATAGCTGCTGCGGGGCTTCTTGCTAAAATCGTGCCACCGGCACGATTTCTTCACGCAAAAACCTTCTTAAGGTGGGGGTCCTTCCATTTCTATACCAAAAGAGAAAGGGACTCCCCATTCATGCGCCCAAGGCGCAACCACCAAAAAGCGACCCATGCTTTTTGGTGAGAAGGAGGAGCAAGGCAGCGGGCGGATGATTTATTTTTGCAAAAAAATAAATCGGAGCAAAGCGAACTTTGCTCCGACGTGGTCGGAGTGACAGGACACGCACGGCGTATTGCCGTGCTGCCCCCTTGCAGCATAGCTGCTGCGGGTTTTTTGCTAAAATCGTGCCACTGGCACGATTTCTTCACGCAAAAACCTTCTTAAGGTGGGGGTCCTTTTCATTTCTATACCAAAAGAGAAAGGGACTCCCCATTCATGCGCCGAAGGCGCACCACCAAAAAGCGACTCGCGCTTTTTGGTGAGAAGGAGGAGCAAGGCAGCGGGCGGATGATTTATTTTTGCAAAAAAATAAATCGGAGCAAAGCGAACTTTGCTCCGACGTGGTCGGAGTGACAGGACTTGAACCTGCGGCCTCTTGACCCCCAGTCAAGCACGCTACCAGCTGCGCCACACCCCGAAATATATACCATTTTTTAAAACTACCGTTCTATTATAGCATAAAGTATTGCATTTGAAAAGCCCCTTTTTCAAATTTTTTAAAAAAATCTTTCCGCTCAGCTTCCTTTATGCTTTTTCTGCATATACTGAATACAGGGAGGGAACGGCATGACGCCTTTTGAAATGACGGCACTGATTACTGTGCTTGCAAATGTGATGGCGGAAAATTTAAACAGTGAACAACTGGGGTTTGTGTCCGCTGTTTTCGACCAATTGGGCGATACACTGGATACCATTGCTTTGCAGCGGGCAAATCTGCAAAGCAGCAACGGAAAACAAAAAGAGAAAGAAAACGTGGAATTGATATAACCGGCGGCAGAAATCACATGCTGCCGGTTCTTTTTTGGCAAAAAACTTGCAGCAGTCCTCAGATTATGATACAATATATGCAGAGCTTTCTCGAAAGGGGGACTTTTTCCGGCTCGTTTTACTCGCCGTCATACCGTCCCCCTTGTCGGAATCCCCCCGCTGCGCATCAAACGCGCGGGCGGAAAGGAACAAAAAAAGAGCGGAAAGAAAGGGGAAATCATCATATGAAACAAACAATGAAAAAATGGGGTACACTGTGCATGTGCGCACTGCTCTGCATTGCAATGCTGGGAGGCTGCGCTATGACGCAGGAAAACCGACAGATGCAAGCGAAGGATGCATTGGGGAACTTGGTGTCGGCGCTGAAAGCGGCGGATATCCCGACGGCGCAGCAATATATCGATATGGCAGATTTGGAATCCGGCGGCATTGATTTTACCAGCGATGCCTATCTGCCGCTGGCAAAAGAAATGTTCGGAAAACTGGAATACGAAGTCCTTTCAGCAGAAGAAACAGACCGCGAAAATGTGCGTTTACATGTTAAAATCAAGGCGATAAACATGCAGCCGGTTATGGTGACATGGATTCAAAACTTAATGCAAAAGGCATTGACGCTGGGCGAAAGCGCGTCCCAGATGAGCGAAGAAGAACAGACGCAATTGGCAATGGACGGACTTATCGAGGCCGTTCAGCAGTCCGGCGGCGATTTGCTGGAATCAGAGGTAGACGTGAATGTGACATGGGTGGACGGCGCGCCCAAAATCCAGTCAGACGAGGCGTTTGTCAATGCTTTGACAGGCGGATTGATGGACGCGGCGGAAGGTCTGCAAAACAGCTTGGGTGAATAAAGCAAAGCAAACGGAAGGAGAGGAACTCCCATGGAAAAGCGGAATTATCGAAACACCGGCGCAGAAATTTCTCTGCTGGGATTTGGCTGTATGCGCCTGCCAAGGATAGACCCTGAAAAGCAGGACATTAATTTTGCGCAGGCGCAGGAATTGATTGACATGGCATATGCGCAGGGCGTGAACTACTTTGACACCGCCTATATGTATCACGGCGGGCAGTCGGAACTATTTATCGGTCAGGCGTTGAAAAAATATCCGCGCGACAGCTTCTATCTGGCAAACAAAATGCCGGTCTGGATGGCGGAAACCAAAGAAGATGTAGACCGTATTTTTCAGGATCAGCTAAAAAAATGCGGCGTGGACTATTTTGACTTCTATCTCTGCCATTCCCTCAACCGCGGGCACTGGAAACGGCTGCGGGAATTCGGCGTTTATGAATATTTATCGGAACAAAAGAAAGCGGGCAAAATCCGCCAATTGGGATTCTCTTTCCACGACAAACCGGATTTGATGGAAGAAATTCTGCAAACCTATACTTGGGATTTTGCGCAGATTCAACTCAACTATCTGGATTGGGATATGCAAAACGCAAAACGGCAGTATGAACTGCTGGAAGCGCACGGACTGCCCTGCATCGTGATGGAACCGGTGCGCGGCGGCGCGCTGGCAACGCTCAGTCCCGAAGCGGCGGCGCTGCTGAAGGAAGCAGACCCCACGCGCTCCATAGCGTCTTGGGCGCTGCGCTATGCCGCGTCTTTGCCCAATGTCATGACGGTGCTCAGCGGCATGAGTACGCCGGAGCAGGTGCAGGACAATTTGCAGACCATGACGCCGTTTGTGCCGCTGTCGCAGGAGGAAACCGCGCTGGTATACCGTGCGGCACGGCTCTATCTGGAAAGCAGAACCGTCCCCTGTACAGCGTGCCGCTATTGCATGGACTGTCCGGCAGGCGTGGACATTCCGCTGATGTTTCAGATTTTCAACCGTTTCAAAATGACGGAAAACGGCGCGGACGCACGCAGTGCGTTTGCAGCGGCGGGCGAAGAAAAACAGGCGGCGCACTGCGTTTCCTGCCGGAAATGTACGCAGCACTGCCCGCAGCTGATTGACATTCCGGAGCGGCTGAAAGAAGTCGAGGAACTGGCACGGCGGGTAAGCCGCTGATGTGAAAAGCTGACATAGAAAAGAGGAAGAAACACCATGTTTCTTCCTCTTTTCTATTATGATGGAAACATCTGCGCTCTGTGCCGATAAGACCGCTGTTTTTTTATTTCAGCATTTCCTCCACCGCGGCTTTGGGCTGCACGCCAACCGCCGTCTGCACCGGCTGCCCGTCTTTGAGAAACACCAGCGTCGGAATGCTCATCACGCCAAAACGCTGCGCCAATTCCGGTTCCTCGTCAATGTTGACCTTGCCGACTTTCACGCTGCCGGCATATTGCTCCGCAATTTCGTCCACGACCGGAGAAAACATGCGGCACGGACCGCACCACTCCGCCCAGAAATCCAGCAGTACCGGCTGGGAACCGGACAGAACTTCCGTATCAAAATTTGTTTTTGTAATGTTTATCACAGACATATAAATGCTCCTTTCATCTGAGATATATTTATGTTTTAGGGTGTGCACTTAGAAATATTATATGCTCATTTTCGCAAAAAATCTGTCATTGCAAACTTTTCGGTCATGAAATCTTCGGACATGCCGCTCCATGGCACGAGTGTATACCAAGAAAAGCAAGCGGCGGATCGGGGCTGAAAGCGGGGGTAGTTCTCCCCAAAAAAAGTAAGAGGGGGAGGAGCCGTAGGCGACGGAGGACATTTTTAAGGGGAGAACTACCCGGAGCAACCTTGGGGACAATTTCATACCAAAGGATCGGAAGCCTCGCTGCCGCTGCGTTTCCTAGTCCCTATGCCGCTCCATGGCACGCGCCAAGTTCCTTCTCCTAGGCAAACAACTGTGTACACAGCCGGAACAGTTCTTCTTTGCCATAGAGACATTGCAGTGCGTCCAGCATCGCGCCCGTGGATAAATAGTCCGGCAGCCCGCAATGCGCCAATAGCTTCCGCCGCCGCGCTGCGCTGTCCGCACAGCCGGAAAGTCCGAGTTCATAAAGATTCAGTTTGGTCAGCGGTTCCGCCGGCGGCGGCATATTCTCCTGCGGCGCGGCACGCAGCACACAGTCAATGAGAATGTCGTCCGCAATCCCTTCCACGCCCAGCAAACCTTCTTTGCCCGGCACGCGCTTACGTTTTTCGCACCCCTGCACTTGCGGCGTATAAGCGTGCTTGATATAGGCGCTGCCGATAGCGCCTTGCAGATAGTTGCGAATCACCAGTCCCGCACCGTCCGCATCCGTCAAAAGAATAATGCCTGTTTTATGCGCGGCGCGGCGCAGGGTCTCCAGCAGCGCTTTGTCCTTAAAAATACGGAACCCTCCAACCGCAATGACCCATGTATCAAACAGTTCGGAGAGTTTTTGTTTGTCATATTTCCCCTCCACCACAAGGGGCTCCCGTAGCGGTATTTTTGCCACCTTATCACCTGCTTTTTTAAAGTTTCATCATTGTTGGTTTGCGCGCTTTGAATATTGTGATATAGCGAAATCCCAGCGTCCGCAGCAACTCCTGCGCGTCCGCTATGTTTTGCCCTACCGCATGAGACACATGCGCGTCGGAACCGGTTGTGATGATTTCGCCGCCCAAGTCGCGGTAGAGTTTCAAAATGGATTTAGACGGCATGGTGGTTCCCACCTGCTGCCGCAGTCCGGACGTATTCAATTCAATCCCTCTGCCGCCCTCAATCACGTTCTTCAAAATTTGACGGATATAGTCCATATACCGCCGCTCGGTATACGGAAATTTCTGCACTGCCGCATAGCGTTTGGGATAGTCGATATGCCCCAGACAATCATAGTAGTCCGTGCGCGAAAGCGCCAGCAGTTCGCGGTAGTATTGTTCAAAAACATCGTAATTAAACCCGCTGTAGCGCACCAGCGCAAGATCGATATCTCCTTCAATGTTATGCATAGAACCTATCACATAGTCAAACGGACGCGTTAAAATGCGTTCTGCCGCCGCCTGATATTTGTGGGCTTGTCCTAATTCCAGCCCATAAAGAACTGTCAATTTTCCCTGCCATTGCTCTTTCATGCGCATGATTTCCGCCTGTACCGCATCCGCGTCATAGTTTTTCCGGCAGTCCTCATCTGCGGCAGTCGGGTCGAAATGGTCTGTAAGGGCAATTTCCTGCAACCCCTTTTGAACGGCTGCGCGGCACACATCTTCCGGCTTTGCTTGGCTGTCCATGGAATATTTACTATGGGTATGGTAGTCCACCAGATACATCCCGCACCACCTCCTAACATGCAATTCTATCATAATATCATTATTATATCAGAAACTATGTCGCGTTTCAAGCATTTGTCTACATAGAATGAGATAAAAACGGAGTATGGAAAACTGTCTCCGGAATAATTTCACGGCGCACCGCATTTTTATGCACAATCACGAAAAAAATTTCTGCCATATCCATAGACAAGAATAGGATTTTATGATACAATAAATAAAACTTCATTTGACGCGGCAACCAGTTTTCACTTTTAAATCGGTACAGAGAGACTGATAAGGTGATACACAATAGGGAGCGCGGCGCGCCGGAAATACCCTGGGACAGCTATAGGCAGTCCGCGGGGCGTTTTGGCAAACCTAAGTGACTATTTTGTACCTCTTATCCAGTCGGTAAGAGGTATTTTTTATTGCCTGAAACCATCTGCGTCCGCGGCGGAAGAAAAGGACTGATACAAGGGAGGATATAAACATGGCGGAATATGTTAAAAAAGCAAGAATCATGGACGATATCGCCATCACGCGCGCGGTGCGGCGTATCGCGTTTGAAATCATTGAAAAGAACCGCGGCACCCGCCGGCTGTGTCTCATTGGTATTCAGCGGCGCGGCGTGACGCTGGCGCAGCGCATTGCGCAGCAAATTGCGGAGATTGAAGGCGTAGAAGTGCCGGTCGGCGTGCTGGACATCACGTTTTACCGCGACGACCTGAGCATGTTGAATGAACATCCTGTTTTAAACGACACCAAAATCGATTTTATGGTAGACGGCAGCCAGCTTGTGCTGGTGGACGACGTGCTCTATACCGGGCGGACGGTGCGCGCGGCGATTGACGCGGTGATGGATTTGGGTCGTCCGCAGTGCATTCAGCTTGCCATTTTAATTGACCGCGGGCACAGAGAACTGCCCATCAGAGCGGATTTTGTCGGCAAAAACGTACCGACCTCGGGCACGGAAAATGTGCATGTGATGCTGGAAGAAATTGACGGCGCGGAAGAAGTCCGCATTCTGGAAAGGGTGGAGGAAGAATGCTAGGAGACAAAAAAGACCTGCTGGGTCTGAAAGACCTGCCCGCGGACGATATCCGCTATATTTTGGGACAAGCCGAAACCATGAAACATATCCTCATGCAGAACAACAAAAAAACGCCGCATTTGCGCGGTAAATCCGTGGTGACGCTGTTCTATGAAAACAGCACCCGCACCCGTCTGTCGTTTGAGCTTGCCGGAAAATATCTCAGCGCGGACACGGCGAACATCACCGCTTCCGGCAGCAGCGTAGCAAAAGGCGAAAACCTGCTGGACACGGCGCGCACCATTGACCGCATGGGCGCAAACGTCATTGTTATGCGCCACAGCAGCAGCGGCGCGCCGCATTTGGTGGCGCAAAACGTGAAAGCGTCCGTGATTAACGCGGGCGACGGCATGAACGAACACCCCACGCAGGCGCTGCTGGATATGTTCACCATTCAGGAGAAAAAAGGACAGATTGAAGGACTCAAAGTCGCCATTGTCGGCGACGTGTTACATAGCCGCGTAGCGCGCAGCAACATCTATGGACTCACCAAACTGGGCGCGCGCGTCAGCGTCGGCGGACCGGCAACCCTCATGCCGCGCGGCATGGAAGCCATGGGCGTGGACGTTTGCTCCAGCGTGCAGGAAGCCATTTTAGACGCGGACGTGGTGATGGGACTGCGCATTCAGCTGGAACGGCAAAAGGCGGGACTGTTCCCGACGCTGCGGGAATATTCACGGTTTTTCGGCATTGACGAGCGGCGGCTGGAATATGCCAAACCGGACGCGCTGATTCTGCACCCTGGCCCTGTGAACCGCGGCGTGGAATTCACGACCGGCGTGACCGACCACGAACGCAGTTTCATTGACGAACAGGTCACAAACGGCGTGGCGGTGCGTATGGCGCTGCTCTACATTTTCACAGGCGGCGTGAAAAATCCGCGTCAGGGGAAGGAGGATTAGCATGAAAATTTTAATCAAAAACGGACGGGTGCTTGACCCGTCGCAAAATATAGACGACGTGATGGACGTGTTCGTAAAAGACGGCATGATTCACGAAATCGGGCAAGACCTCGGACTGGACGATTTGGAGGATTTGGAGATTATTGATGCGTCCGGCAAAGTGGTATGCCCAGGCTTCATTGACATGCACGTACATTTGCGCGAACCTGGATTTGAATATAAAGAAACCATTGCAACAGGCACGCGGGCGGCGGCAAAGGGCGGTTTCACGACCGTTGCTTGTATGCCCAACACCAATCCGGTGATTGACAGTGAATCGGTGGTGAGCTTCATCTTCCAAAAAGCGAAAGAGGAAGGACTGGTCAACGTCTATCCCATTGGCGCGATTACCAAAGGGCTGAAGGGCGAAGAAATGGCGGAAATCGGCGAACTGAAATTCGCGGGCGTGGTTGCCGTTTCGGACGACGGCCGTCCGGTGCAGGACGCGGGTATGATGAAAAAAGCCATGATGTATGCCAGCATGTTTGACACGCTGGTGATTTCCCACTGCGAAGAACTGTCTTTGATTGAGGGCGGTTCCATGAACGAAGGCGCGGTGGCGACAGAACTCGGACTCAAAGGAATTCCGGCGCCGGCAGAGGAATGCATGGTGGCGCGGGACTGTTTGCTGGCGGGCTATACCGGCGCGCCGCTGCACATTGCGCACGTCAGCACAAAAGGCAGCGTGGAAATCGTGCGTCAGGCAAAAAAGAACGGCGTGAACGTGACCTGCGAAACCTGCCCGCACTATTTTACGTTGACGGAAGAAAGCGTCAAGGGCTACAACACCAACGCCAAAATGAATCCGCCGCTGCGGACGGAGGAAGACCGGCAGGCGGTGATTGAAGGGCTGAGGGACGGCACCATTGACGTGATTGTGACCGACCATGCGCCGCACCACGTGGACGAAAAGAACGTGGAATTCGACAAAGCGGCAAACGGTATCGTGGGACTGGAAACCTCGTTTGCGCTGGGCATGACTTATCTGGTCAAAGCAGGTCATTTGACGCTGCCGCAGCTCATTGCGAAAATGACGGTGCGTCCGGCGGAAATTCTGGGACTGAACAAAGGGCGCTTGCAGCCTGACCGTCCGGCGGATATCGTGGTGATTGACCCACTAGCGGAATATGAAATTGACGTAAACACCTTTGAATCCAAATCCAAAAACTCTCCGTTTGACGGATTTCCGGTGGCAGGAAAGGTGCTCTACACCATTGTGAACGGAAAACTCGTCTTGCGCGAAGGGATTCTTTAAATATTTATCGAAAGGAGGACTAATTCCAGAATGTAAAACATTCTGTCATGCCGTCCCCCTTGTCGAAATCCCCCAAGTGTCGCTCCGCATGTATTCTTCCTTGAAAATGTCCCCCGCGGGCTATGCCCGCTCCTCCTCTTACTTTTCTTGGAAGAATACATTCTCCGCTCTTTGCCCCCCTGCCGCGTACGCTCTCGCAGCGTTCCTATCGAAACGCCCGCGGCTGAGAGGTATGGAAACTTCGGTACACGCCCGAAGTTTCCATGAATTAAAAGTAGTTCGGTTCCGATTAGTTACCGTAGAACGCTAAAGGGGGCTAATAGCGGAGGATATTTACCCCAAGAAAAGTAAGAGGGGGAGGATTTTGACTACGTCAAAATCCGGAGGACATTTTCAAGGGGTAAATATCCGTAGCGCACCTTGGGTAACATTGCTTCAAAAAGTACATTTAAATAGAGAAGGGAAGGGACAAAATGGACAAGCTGATTGAAAAAATCAAAGAGAAACAAAATCCGTCCGTGGCAGGGTTAGACCCCAAGCTGGACTACATTCCGGCGCACATTTTGGACAAGCACATCAAGCAGCACGGCAAAACTTTGCAGGGTGCGGCGGGCGCGATTTTGGAATTCAATAAAGGGCTGATTGACGCGCTGTGCGACGTGGTACCGGCGGTCAAACCCCAGTCCGCTTACTATGAATCCTATGGGCTGCCGGGTCTGTCCGCCATGCACGAGACCATTTCCTATGCGCAGCAAAAAGGGATGTATGTGATTCTGGACGTGAAACGAAACGATATCGGTTCCACCGCCGGTGCCTATTCGGCGGCATATTTGGGCGAGACGGACGTATGCGGCGAAAAAGTGCGCGCGTTCACACCCGACTGCGTGACGGTGAACGGATATCTCGGCACGGACGGCGTTGCGCCGTTTGTGAAGGACTGCGAAACGTTTGACAAGGACATTTTCGTGCTGGTGAAAACCTCCAATCCGTCCTCCGGCGAGTTGCAGGATATTCAGGCGGACGGCGAAGCAATTTATGAAAAAATGGCAAAGCTGGTGGACGGCTGGGGCAGCGGCAATATCGGCAAATATGGCTACAGCCATGTGGGCTGCGTGGTGGGCGCAACATGGCCGCAGCAGGCGGAAGTGGCGCGCAAACTCATGCCGCACGCCTATTTTCTGGTGCCTGGCTACGGCGCGCAGGGCGGCGGCGCAAAAGACGTGGTGCCCTGCTTCAACCAAGACGGACTGGGCGCGATTGTCAATTCTTCGCGCGGCATCATGTGCGCATACCAAAAACAGAATTTAGCAGGTGAAGCGTTCGCGGAGGCGGCGCGCGCGGAAGCTGTTCGTATGCGGGACGAAATCACAGCATGTATTTGAAAGAGATAGAAAGGGGATAGATGAATGACAAAGGCATATTTGGCGCTGCAAGACGGCACGGTGATGCAAGGCGAAAGCGTGGGCGCGCAGGGCACTTATATCGGTGAAGTGGTGTTCACAGTCGGCATGGCGGGCGCGGTGGAATATTTAACAGACCCCACCTTCGCGGGACAGATTTTAACCATGGCATACCCCATTATGGGCGGCGCGGGCGTGAATCTGGAGGACGCGGAAAGTGACAGGGCGCAGGTGCGCGCGCTGGTGGTGCGGGAGGTATGCGACTTTCCGAACAATTTCCGTATGCAAATGGATTTGGATACCTATTTGAAACAGCAAAACATCATTGGTATCACAGGACTGGACACGCGCAAACTGGTGAAGATTTTGCGCGACAAAGGCGCGCAGACGGGCGTCGTGACAACCGACCCGGATTTCCGTTTTGATACATATAAAGCACAGATGGACAGTTACTGCCGTCAGGTGGATTTGGCGGAATTGTCGCGGGAAAAACAGGTCGCCGGCGGCAGCGGCAAACACATTGCGCTGCTGGATTTGGGCGCGAAAAACAGCACGATTGCGGCAATGCAGGCATTGGGATATCAGGTGAACATCTATCCGGCGGGCACACCGGCGGCGGAACTCCTTGCGGGCGCGGACGGCGTTGTGATTGCGGGCGCGGCAGGCGACGCGAACGCGTATCCGGAACTGGTGGAAACCGCGCGGCAGCTTGCGCAGTCAGGAAAACCGGTGCTGGGTATCAATCTTGGAATGCAGCTTTTGGCGCTGGCGTTCGGCGGCGCGGTCAGTGGTCTGGCGCACGGACACCGCGGCTCCCACCCTGTGCGGGACTTGGCGACGCAGCGCACGTTTGTGGCGGTGCAGGGCAGCGGGTGCGCGGTGCAAGAGGATTCTATCGACAAAAACGTCATGGAAATTACGCATGTGAACATGAGCGACGGCGCAGTGGAAGGGCTGGCGTGGAAAAACCTGCCGGTACGGGCGGTGCAGTTCTATCCCGATTTATCGCATGACACGAAACATATTTGGCAGCAAATGCAAAACTTGATGGGAGGGGAACGGTAATGCCAAAGGATTTGAGTATCAAAAAAGTATTGGTGATAGGTTCCGGCCCGATTGTCATTGGACAGGCGGCGGAATTTGACTATGCGGGCACGCAGGCGTGCCGCGCCCTGAAAGAAGAAGGAATTGAAGTGGTGCTGGTGAACTCCAATCCGGCAACCATTATGACAGACCCTGAAATGGCGGATCACATCTATATCGAGCCGCTGAATCTCGAGAGCGTGAAAAAAATTCTGGAAATCGAACGTCCCGACAGCATTCTGCCCACGCTGGGCGGACAGACGGGACTGAACCTCGCGGTGGAACTGGCGGAGGACGGCTGCCTGAAAGAATGGGGTATCCGGCTGCTGGGGACAGCGGTGGAAACCATTCAAATGGCGGAAGACCGGCAGGAATTTAAGGATACCATGGAACGTATCGGCGAACCGTGCATTGCCAGCAAAGTGGTGGATACCTATGAGGACGCGCTGGCGTTTGCCAAAGAGATTGATTTTCCTGTGATTGTGCGTCCCGCGTATACGCTGGGCGGCACGGGCGGCGGTATCGCCTACAACGAAGCGGATTTGGAGGAAATCGCGCCGAATGGGCTGCGCCTCTCCCGCGTGCATCAGGTGTTGATTGAGAAATGTATTTCCGGCTGGAAGGAAATTGAATATGAAGTCATTCGGGACAGCAAGGGCAATGCGATTGCCGTTTGCAACATGGAAAACGTAGATCCTGTGGGCGTACATACCGGCGACAGTATCGTGGTTGCGCCGGTGCAGACGCTGGGCGCGAAAGAATGCGCCATGCTGCGGGATTCCGCGCTGAACATCATCACGGCGCTGGGCATTGAAGGCGGCTGCAACGTGCAGTTTGCGCTGCATCCGGACACCATGGAATATGCGTTGATTGAGGTGAATCCGCGCCTGTCGCGTTCCTCCGCGCTGGCGTCCAAGGCGACGGGCTATCCCATTGCAAAAGTGGCGACCAAAATCGCCATTGGCTATGGACTGGACGAAATCGAAAACGCCGTCACCAAAAAGACCTATGCGTGCTATGAACCCACGCTGGACTATGTGGTGCTGAAATTCCCGCGCTGGCCGTTTGACAAGTTCGTGAAAGCGAAACGGACGCTGGGGACGCAAATGAAAGCGACAGGCGAAGTCATGTCCATTGGAAACAGCTTTGAAGCGGCATTGATGAAAGCGGTGCGGTCGCTGGAAATGGGCTATACCTATCTGTCCTCAAAACCGACGGCAGCCATGGACGACGCGGCGCTCAAAGAAAAACTGCATACGATTGAGGACGACCGCCTGTTTGTCATGGCGGAACTGATACGCCGCGGCGCAATGTCGCTGGAGGAAATCCACGCGGCAACCATGATGGACATGTGGTTTTTGAAAAAATTTGAAAAACTGATTTTGCTGGAACAAGAACTGCGCGCAGGCGACCTCACGCCGCAGCTTTTGCGGCGGGCGAAACAAAACGGGTTTTTGGACAGCGATATCGCCGCCTTCTGCGGCAAAAGCGAAGCGGACGTGAAACAAATGCGCCAAGAGCACGCTATTTCGGCGACCTATAAAATGGTGGACACCTGCGCGGCAGAATTTGAAGCGGTAACGCCGTATTATTATTCCACGTATGAGGAAGAATGTGAAGTGACGGACAGCGGCCGCAAAAAAATTCTGGTGCTCGGTTCCGGCCCCATTCGTATCGGACAGGGCATTGAGTTTGACTATTGTAGCGTGCACTGCGTCTGGGCACTGAAACAGCAGGGCTATGAAACCATTATCATCAACAACAACCCCGAAACGGTTTCCACGGATTTTGACACGGCGGACAAGCTCTATTTTGAACCGCTCACGCCGGAAGACGTGGAAAACGTGGTGCGCAAAGAAAAACCGCTGGGCGCGATTGTGCAGTTCGGCGGACAGACGGCAATCAAGCTGACCAAAGCGTTGGTGGACATGGGCGTGAAAATTCTGGGTACCGCGCAGGAGGACATTGACGCGGCGGAGGACAGAGAACGGTTTGACGAGATTTTGCAGCAGTGCGGCATTCCGCGTCCCGAAGGCGACACGGTGTTTACAAAAGACGAAGCGCTGGCGGCGGCGAACAAATTGGGCTATCCTGTGCTGGTGCGCCCCTCCTATGTATTGGGCGGTCAGGGCATGGAAATTGCCTACAGCGACGAGGATATCACGGAATATATGTCCATTATCAACCGCACCAAACAGGAACACCCGATTTTGGTGGACAAATATATGATGGGAAAAGAGCTGGAAGTGGACGCTATCTGCGACGGAGAAAACCTGCTGATTCCTGGTATCATGGAACATCTGGAACGCGCGGGCGTGCATTCCGGCGACAGTATTTCCGTTTATCCAACGCAAACGATTGTGCAGAAACATAAAGATACCATTGTACGCTACACCGAAGCGCTCGCCAAAGCGCTGCACGTGGTGGGGCTGGTAAACATTCAGTTTGTGCTGTGCAACGACGAGGTTTATGTCATTGAAGTGAATCCGCGTTCCAGCCGTACCGTGCCGTATATCAGCAAAGTGACGGGCATTCCCATGGTGGACTTGGCAACCCGCGTGGTGCTGGGCGAATCTTTGCAGTCGCTGGGCTGCGGTACCGGTCTGCACCCCGAAGGGGACTATGTGGCAGTGAAAGCGCCGGTGTTCTCCTTTGAGAAACTGCACGGCGTGGACACCAGCTTGGGGCCGGAAATGAAATCCACCGGTGAAGTGCTGGGCATTGCGCATGACTTTGACAGCGCGCTGCTCAAAGCGCTCAAAGCTACGGGACTGCACCTGAAACAGGGCGGTAATGTTCTGATTTCCGTTGGCGACAGGGACAAACAAGAGGTGATTCCGCTGGCGGAACAACTGGAATCGCTGGGCTTCCATCTCTATGCAACGGCAAACACGGCGCATGTGCTGAACCGCAACTGCGTGGCGGCAAGCGTGGTGGCGAACGTGGGAGACGCGGAGCATGACGCCATGCACGCGATTTACAGCGGCAAGCTGGACATGATTGTCAACACCATTTCGCGCAAAAAGAAATCCGCCAAGGGCGGCGCGAAAATCCGGCGGGCGGCAGTGGAGCATTCCGTTCCCTGTTTCACGGCGCTGGATACCGCGGCGGCGGTGATTCGCACCATGAAACGCGGCGGACAGGACGAAACCATGATTGATATTGTACAGTTATAAATGGTGTGCCAAATGGGCGGACGCCCTGAATGGAACACAGGAACAAACAGGGGCGAAGGTATCTTTGCCCCTATGTTTTAACAGAATACGAGGTGAACAACTATGAAAACCATGATTGGAACCGTTGCCTATCATCGGGAGATTGTGCCGGGCATTTTTGACATGGGCATTGACTGCGGTGAAGCGGCAAACGCGGCGCAGGCGGGACAGTTTGTGAATATCCTGTGCGAAGGCGGAGACGCGCTTTTGCGCCGTCCCATCAGCGTTTGCGACGCGGAAGGGAATCTGCTGCGCATTGTCTATGAAGTGAAAGGCAAAGGGACAACGCTGCTGTCAAAGTATCAGGTGGGGCAATCCGTTAACTTTTTGGGGCCGCTGGGACACGGCTTTGACACGGCATCGGCGGGCGAAAAACCGCTGGTCATTGGCGGCGGTATCGGGACGTATCCGCTGCTGCTGCTGACCAAAAAGCTGAACAACGCCAATGTCTTTTTGGGATTCCGGGACAAAAACCGCCTGACGCTTCTGGACGAGTTTGAGCGCATTGCAAACACGAAAGCGGCAACAGACGACGGCAGTTTCGGGTACCATGGACTGGTGACGGATTTGGTGAAAACGCATTTGGAACAACACGGCGGCAGCATGATATATGCCTGCGGCCCAAAACCCATGCTGAAAGCCGTGCAGGCATTGGCGGCGCAATATGGCGTGCCCAGCCGGCTTTCCATGGAGGAACGCATGGGCTGCGGTATCGGCGCGTGTCTGGTGTGCGCCTGCAAGACCAAAGCCGCGGACGGACAGGTGCACCAGTCGCACGTTTGCTGCGACGGGCCGGTGTTTGACGGCAAGACCATTGTGTTTGACTAAGGAAGGAGGGACAGCAGAAATGGCGGACTATCGAGTGAAGATTGCGGGCGTGGAATTTGAAAACCCCATCATTGCCGCGTCGGGCAGCTACGGTTTCGGCAGGGAATACGGACAGTTTTATTCCTTGGACGAAATCGGCGGCGTCAGCGTCAAAGGGCTGACGCTGAAACCAAGAGAGGGCAACGACGCGCCGCGTATTGCGGAAACGCCTATGGGGATTTTGAACAGCGTGGGACTGCAAAATCCCGGCGTGGACTATTTTTTGGCGCAGGAACTGCCTTTTTTGAAACAGTTTAAAACCAAGGTGATTGCCAACATTGCGGGCAATACCATAGAAGAATATTGCCGGATGGCGGAAAAAATTTCAGACAGCGCCGTGGACATGATTGAAATGAACATCTCCTGCCCCAACGTGAAAGAGGGCGGCGTGGCGTTTGGCGTTTGTCCCGCCACGGTGGAGGAAATCACGCGCGCGGTGCGGCAATATGCCAAAAAACCGCTGATTGTGAAACTGTCGCCCAACGTGACGGATATCACGGAAACCGCGCGGGCGGCGGAAGCAGGCGGCGCGGACGCGGTTTCGCTGATTAACACATTAACGGGCATGGCGATTGACATTCACACCCGCCGACCCATTTTGCACAACAACATCGGCGGACTTTCCGGTCCGGCGGTGAAACCTGTTGCGGTGCGCATGGTGTGGCAGGTGCGGCAGGCGGTGAACATTCCCATTATCGGCATGGGCGGCATCTCCAGCGGCGAGGATGCGGTGGAATTTTTGCTGGCGGGCGCAAACGCCGTGGCGGTGGGAACGCACCACTTTGTTGACCCCATGGCGGCGGTTCGCGTGATGGAGGGTATCAAAAACTATATGAACGCATATCATATAGAGCGGGTCTGCGACCTGACAGGGGCGGTACAGCCCTACTAATTTGTTACATGTACGGTAGCGTTCTGCGGGTAGTAACCGGAAGCGGACTATTTTCAAATTATGGAATGTCCGGACATACCCTCTAGGGCACGCGTGGGCCGGACATTCCATACCTCTCAGACGCGGGCGTTTCATAAGGAACGCCGCGCGAGCAAACGCGGCTAAAGGGGGCGAAGAGCGAAGGGTATTTTACCCTCTGGGGCACGCGTCCTCAGAAAAAGTAAGAGGAGGAGAAAATGGGGGCAAGGAGTGTAAGATATTTCCCCTAAGAAAAGTAAGAGGAGGAGGATTTTGACTGTGTCAAAATCCGGGGGACATTTTCAAGGGGGAAATATCTGGAGCGACCCTCGGGGGACATTTTTCACGAGGAATATACCACTCCGTGGCACGCGTACCCGTAGCGACAATTGGGGGATTCCGCGCGTGCCCCGGAGGGTAATAAGGGGGGACGGCGTGACAGCGACCCGAAGGGAGCTGGAATACCACTCCGTGGCACGCGTGAGTCCCCCTTTCGAGAAAGCAAGTGAGGTGACGGCAGATGACAACGCTGATTTTTGTGCGGCACGGAGAAGCGGAGGGCAATGTACAAAAGATTTTTCACGGCTGGTACGATTCCAGCCTGACGGAAAACGGACACCGGCAGGCGGCGTGTACGGCGGACTATCTGGCGGACGTGCCCATAGATGTTCTCTATGCCAGCGACCTAAAGCGCACCATGGATACCGCGGGCTATATTGCGCGGAAAAAGCACATGGACATTCATCCCGACAGCCGTCTGCGGGAGATTTTCGGCGGCAAATGGGAAAATGTGCGCTGGGCGCTGCTGCCCGAGCAGTTTCCGGAGGCGTATGAAAACTGGCTGACCTATCCCCATAAACTGACGCTGCCGGAAGGCGAATCCATGGTGGAATTTCAGAGGCGGCTGGTGGACGCGGTGGAGGATATCGCCGCGCGCCATGCGGGAGAGCGCATTGGCATTGTGACGCACGGTACGGCAATCAAAGCGCTGCTTTGCTATTTCCGCAAGCTGCCGCTGTCGGAATTTCCGTTTCAAAAATGGTGCGACAACGCCGCTGTGACGATTGTGGAAGCGGTCGGCGGAGCATATACCGTCACGGTAGACGGTTATAACGCGCATTTGGGCGACCTCAGCACGCTGGACAAACAGACGTGGTGGCGCGGTATAAACGACGATTGATTTCATAAAATGTTTGAAAATTTGAAAGAACTTTTCAGAAAATTTTACTTATTTTGAAAGAACTCTTTGCTATAATGTAAGCTGCAAACGGGAACTCCCGCTGCAGCTTTTTTTATTTTGCATAAGACGAAAGGAAGGATTGTGACATGAAAAAGAGAATACTCGCGTGGGTCGCTGCCGCGGCACTGACGGTTTCCGCCCTGCCGCACGCAGGTTTGGCAGCAGAGCCGGAGACCTATGCCACGCGCGGACAAGTGGTGGAAATGCTGCTGGGCGCGGCGGACGACTACACGCCGAACCTGCAAAAAAACATGATTGTCAAAGGCTATGCGGACGGCTCCGTGAAAGAAGAACAATATATCACGCGCGCGGAAAGTTTTGTCATGCTCAGCCGCGCGTTCGGCGCACTGCCGGAGCCGAGGGGCAACGACGCACGTATCAGCCCCAAAAACGTGCAGTATGACGGCGTGCCGGAATGGGCGCGGGCGGACGTGGAAAATCTGGTGCGCGGCGGCGTGCTGATGGGTTCGGACGACGGACTGCTGCACGGCGACGACAACGTGACAGTGGAACAGGTGTCCACAGTGATTCGCCGTATCTGGGCGCTGAAAGGCAGCAATTTAAAAGACGATTTCTATGCGACAGCAAACAAAGCCGATTTGGACAGCAGCGTGATTGCGGCAGGTGAATTTGCCGACGGCGGATTTTACACACTGCAAAAAGCAACGGACGAACGCGTGGCGGGTATCATTCGCGAAATCGTGCAAAAGCCGCAGACCAAAGGAACCAAAGAACAAAAAATCCGCGATTTATATTTAAACATCACCAACATGCAGGCGCGTAACGCCGCAGGACTTGCGCCCATCCGGCCCTATCTGGACGAACTGAAACAGGCGCAGACGGTGGACGAATTAAACGCATTGCAGCTAAAAATGGTGAAGGAATTGACGCTCGGCGGGTTGCTGACGTTTAACCTGACCGTAGACGCAAAAGACAGCAACAAATATGTGCTCACCGTGCAGGGACACACGCCCGCGCAGAGCAAAGAAGAATATCAGAATATGGACTCCAAAAACATGAAAGGCTACCGCACTTATATCGAAAAACTGCTCCTGCTGGGCGGCGATTCCGAGCCGCAGGCGGCGGCGAATACCGAGGCGTTTCTCGCGTTTGAAAAGGCGCTCTCCGAACGCCAAATGAACCGGCAGGACTACGCGGACGTTGACAAGACCTATAATGTCTATCCGATTCAAAAACTGCGGGAACTGTTTCCGTCGGTGAACATAGACGAACTGCTGACGGCGCGTGGGTACACTGTACCCGAATCGCTGGTGGTGCAGGATGAAGGTTTGCTGAAAGCCTATAGCGAATATATCGCTGATGAACATATTGATTTGCTCAAAACGGAAGCCAAACTTGCCATACTGCTGCGCTACGGCAGATTTTTGGGACAGGATTTTGACGACCTTTCCAAGGAATATCAAAATGCGGCGTTCGGGATTGAAGGCTCCAAAACAGTGGAAGAGGAAGCGGCAGTTTATGTCCAAAGCTGGATGAGCGACTATTTGGGCGAGATGTATGCGGCGCGTTATTTCTCGGAAGAAGCGAAACAAGACGTGGAATCCATGGTGCAGCAGTTCATTTCCGTCTACAAAAACCGTATCAAAAATCTGGACTGGATGACGGACGCGACAAAAACCATGGCGCTGAAAAAACTGGAGACCATGACCTATAAAATCGGGTATCCCGATTCGTGGGAAACGCCCATGGACAACGTGGAAATCAAGAGCGCGGCGGAGGGCGGCAGTTTCTTTGACAATTTCATTTCCATTGCAAAAGAGAGTCTCAAAGTGCAGGCGGCGCGGCAAAACGAGCCGGTGGACAAAACCGGCTGGGATTTGCCGGCATATACGGTCAACGCCTACTATAATCAAAGCGCGAACGAAATTGTGTTTCCGGCAGGTATTTTGCAAGCGCCGTTCTATGACGTGAACGCCAAACCGGAGGCAAACCTCGGCGGTATCGGTATGGTCATTGCCCATGAAATCACGCACGCCTTTGACAACAATGGCGCGAAATATGATGAAAAAGGAAACGCGGCGAATTGGTGGACACAGGAGGATTATGCGGCGTTTCAAAAACTGTGCGACCGCATTGTGGCATTTTATGACGGACAGGAAGCCGCGCCGGGTATCACGGTGGACGGCGCGCTGACGCTGAGCGAAAACATTGCGGATATCGGTGGCATGAGCTGCGCGCTGGAGGTGGCTTCTGCGCTCCCGAACCCTGACTATGACGCGTTTTTCAAAAACAACGCGAAAATCTGGATGATGACAACCTCCCGCGAATATTTAGACCAGCTTTCCAAAACAGACTATCACAGCGCAAACAAAATCCGTTCCAACCGCGTGATTGTGAATTTTGATGAATTCTATCAGACCTATGACATTCAGGAAACGGACGGCATGTTTGTGCCGGAGGCGCAGCGCGTAAAAATCTGGTAACGTCAAAAGCCCACGGAATTTCCGTGGGCTTTTCTATATTGTATACTTTTTGCAACAAAAAAATTTTGTGCAGTTTACTTGAAACTCTTATCATTAGTATAACATATTTTGACTGAAATGTCCACATGTTTTTTACGAACAGCATATTTCTTGCTAGGAAACAGACAAAAATAACGATTTGCAAAAAGTATACTATATGTAAAAAAGGGAGTCGGCTATCATGAAAGAACAACATATCAGCGTAGATATCAATTCCTACCTATCGGAGTTGACCTGCCCTGTCACGGTCAAAGAGGGAAACCCTGTGTCAGTGTTGTCGTTTCGGAACCTTCATGCGGGAACCATGACGGCAATTCAATTTACCGCGAAAGGATATAACTCTTTCGGGGAACTTGTTCCTGTGAACGGAGAAGAACAGTTTCTCATCACCGTGCAGGATATTTCTGTGCCGCAGGGCAAAATGGTTCGGAATTTACAGGCGCCGCTGCCGCAGGGAGATATTCGGAAAATTGAGTTGACGGAACATCAATATTCTTTTGCGGATGGCACAGTCGCCATGTATGAAGGGGAAAAATGGGTGGACTATGATGTGACGTTGTTCGATACGCAGGACGCAGAAGAAAAAGAACAGTTGGACGCGCTGAAAACCATCAACGCGCAGGCGGCGGCAAAACCGGCGGAACTGGACGGCGCGTGGGTTTGCCTGTGCGGACATTATAATCCGGAAGAAAAAGAAGCTTGCGGCAGATGTGCAATGACAAAAGAAGCGGCGTTTGAAGCAGTCACAGAAACGGCTTTAAACGACCTGATGGAAGCAAATAAAGTCAAAAAAGCCCAGGCAGCCGAAGCGAACAAGAAACAGAAAAAACTTCTCATGCTGCTGAGCATACCGGCCGCGCTTGTTTTAGCGCTTATCATCACGTTGGTGGGCAATGCGGCAGTGCTGAGTGGACGCAAAACATTTGATTCGGCAGCGGATATGCAAAAGGCGGTGCAGGGCAGATGGACGGCTGTGACAGAGAATGGCAAAACCGCGTCAGGGCGCATTGTGATTAGCGAAAACAAGCTGGAATCTACTGCGGGCAGCGCTTCTGCAAAAGCAAGCGGCAGCGCCGCGCCAAGCAGCGATGATGCGGGCGCGAAAGCAACCGCAAAAACAACGGAAAACGCTGCAAAAGACACGAAAGAAATCACTTGGAAACCGTCGCGCGGCGTGTTCAAAGCGGACGGAAAGAAATATACCGTGAAGAAAAACGGCCGTATCAAAGACAGTTCCGGCAACGAATATAAAAAAGCTGTCACTTCCTCCGGCTCCGGCAGTTCCTCGTCGGGTTCCAAAAGCAGTTCTTCCAAATCGGGCAGTTCCTCGTCCGGCTCCGGCATATTGAAAATTTCAAACACAAAAGTGACCAGCAACTCCTCCTACACGATTTGTACAGGTACTTTGACCAACAACGGAAAAGCTACTTATAAATTCGTGCAGGTGAAAGGCGCGTTCCAGAATGCTTCCGGTAAAGTGGTGGACACGGATTCCACCTATGCGGTTGGCGCAGAAGGGCTCGCGCCCGGAGAATCTACCACGTTCCAGCTTTCCATTAAGAAAAATGCAAGCGCAACCAAATGTAATGTGACGATTTTCTCGTTTAAATAAGACGTCCTCGTCACAAAGTGACGCGCCCCCCTATGCGCAGGGCGCAGCGTTCTATCAAAAAAACCGTGCCTTCACACGAAAGCACGGTTTTTGTTTGTCTCACGCCTGTTCAAACATATCCGCAAGCCGACGCGCCGCGTCCGAAAGTTCACGGACGCCCTGCTGCACATCTCCGTCCGCATAGTTCGTCGCGAGATATTGGTCAGCCTCTAGCGTGAACCAGCCGCTGTAGTTTATTTGTTTCAGCGCTTTCACGACGCGCGAAAAATCAATGTCCATGGAGAACGGAATTTGATGGCTGTCGTGGTGCAAATCGTTGTCGTGGATATGCAGCGCCTGCAAATGACTGCCCAGCGACAGAATCATTTGCTCCGCCGAAGTCTCCAGTCCGCGCATTTCCGCGTGACCGATATCCAGACACGCCACAAAATGCGGGTCGTCTACCAGTTCCAAATGCTTCAGAAAATCGCCGTGCGACGAGCACGCGGCAGCGCAGGCGCAGTCTTTTTCATTGTCCCAGCTCCACATGTTTTCCACGGCAATTTTCACGCCGCATTCCTTGGCAAACGGCAACAGTTCCTGAAACATTTCAGCATTTCGCGCGGCAGGTTCATGGTTGATGGGATGAATCACACAGATTCCCGCGCCCGCCTCCGCCGTGCATTCAATGGCGCGCTTTAAATAGCTGCGTATCTCAGGAATGTAGCTGGGAAACGGCGCGTGGGACTGATTGCAGACGATACCGTTCGCTTCACCGATTTTCTTTAGTTCCCGCACAAATTTCAGGTAGTCCGCCCCCCGAAACGGTGAGTGGTTTTCTATCACTGATTTTGTGTTCCAATCATACATCGCCATGTCAAACATGGATAAGTCAAAGCCGTCAAACCCTGCGTTTGCCACATATTCTACGGCTTTTTCATAGCCGGTAAACGCCGCGATAGAAGCAATTTCCGTTGATGTTTTCATCATGTTTCGCCCTCCTTTTTTGTTCCGCATAGGGAATCCGAATTTCTCATATGTATTCGTTTTTCCTATACTGAAATGTTGTTTCTCTTTATTATAGCATACGCTTCGCAAGATGTCCATGCTAAGCCCAAAAAGAATTTTTTATGTTGACAATAGCAGCCGACAAGATTGAAATTATTCCGCGGACATGGTATAATAGTCACAAAGCTTTCTCGAAAGGGGGACTTTTTCCGGCTCGTTTTACTCGCCGTCAAGCCGTCCCCCTTGTCAGAATCCCCCCTGTCAGCGTCCTTCACTCGCGTGTCGTGCCTCATTCTTCGACACTCCGGACGCTGTAAGGTATGTAATCTTCGGCACGCGCGTGCCCCAGAGGGTATGTCCGAAGATTACATGAATGAAAAGGTAGTTCAGTTCCGGTTATTTATTCTCTCATTTTTACAAAGGAGGAATCATCATGCGCGTCATTGCCGGAAGTGCAAAAGGACGGCAGCTCGCCTGTTTGAAAGGGGAACACACGCGCCCCACGACCGACCGTGTGAAAGAAAATCTGTTTAATATTTTGTCGCCCTACGTGGCAGGTGCGCAGGTGCTGGACTTGTTCGCCGGAACGGGCGCGCTGGGCATTGAAGCGCTCAGCCGCGGCGCGGCGCATTGCCTGTTCGTGGAAAAGGACGCGGCGGCAGCGCGGATTGTGCAGAAAAATCTGGCGGCGGCGCGTGTGGAAGAACGCTCCACCCTGCGCCGCACGGACGCATTGCAGGTGCTGCGCGAAGGCGGACAATATGACTTGATTCTGCTGGATCCGCCCTATCCGCTGGGACTGATTCCCAAGGTTTTGGAGGAAATCAGCCGTAGTGGTTTGCTGCGCGCGGGCGGTATTATCGCGGCGGAAAACGAAGCGCCCCTGCCGGAAACCGTCGGCAATCTGCAGCGCACAGACGAACGCCGTTATGGACGCATTTGGCTGTCTTTCTATAAAATAACCGACTAACCGACATTTCAAAAGAGGGACGCCGTCTCCGCTTTGTGTCCTGCCGCACAAAAGCACCAGACGCTGAATTGATAAAAATTTTATTTTCCTATTGTCATTTTTTCCATTTTGGCGTATAATAAAGGTAGGCATAAGCGCAACGGCTTTTGTTTGCCTAAGAAACAACGGAACTTATCAAAATGAATCATTGCGGACATATGCAATCACATAAAAGGAGGAATGAATCATGGAATTATGGGAAACCATCAAAGACAAAGCGACAGATTTAGGACGCAGCGCCGTGAAAGAATCCAACCGCATGGTGGAAACCGTGAAGGGAAATTTCTCTGTTTCCGAAGCAGAAGCAGTGGTGCGTAAATTGAAACTGGAACTGGGCGAACTGGTATACGCGGCATATCAAAATCAGGAAGAGCTTCCGGCGGATACCGCTATGGAAAAATGCAAAGAAATTGACGCGAAAATCGCAGAAGCCGCGACCATGAAAGAGGAACTTGCGAAACTGAAAAATCAGAAAAAATGCGAGAATTGCGGCAATGTCACCTCCCGTACTTACGATTTTTGTCCCAAATGCGGACATTCCCTGTAATCTTTTAGGGGTTGACAAATTACCCAAAAACGGGTATAATAAATGCAGGCAGAGAGTGAACCGTATGAAATCGGTTTGCCGAAATAGTAGTTGTAAAGTAGCCACTATCTTTGGTCGGAGGGCGGCTACTTTACGTTTATAGAAAATATAATTAGGATGGCTATGATTAAAATAGGAATTCCTAATATATGTACCATAAACATCACCCCCTCTCTTAGGGTTTGGGGGCAAACCGTCCTCACACGCACTCTCTCTCCTGCATAACTTATAGTATACCATGTTTCTTTTTATAATTCAATATGTTTCTCTTAAAAGTTATGAAATTGTAATATTTCGGTATTGACAAACTACCCAAAAACAGGTATAATAAATGCAGGTAGAGAGTGAACCGTATGAAATCGGTTTGCCGGAAGGTTGTTAAAATAGCCGTGACCTTTGGTTGGGGGACGGCTATTTTACGTTCATAGAAAATATAATTAGGATAGCTATGATTAAGATGGGAATTCCTAATATATGTACCATAAACATCACCCCCTTCCTTAGACTTGGGGGCAAACCGTCCTCACACGCACTCTCTTTCCTGCATAACTTACAGTATATCATATTTCTTTTTATAATTCAATATAGTTATGAAACTGTAATATAATTGTAAGATATAAAACAACAAACCACCGGATACTGTTTTAACAGTTCTCCGGTGGTTTTTCATTTTCAGGGAAATATCTCACGCTTTTATTGTTTAAAATTTTTCTTCAAATCCCACAAGGTAGTCTAATGACACACCGAACAAGTCCGCAAGTGCAATCAGGCGTTCCACGTTTGGTTCCCTAGTACCGCGTTCATAATGAATACAACTGAATCGGGACAACAGACCCATTCCTTCAGCCATATCAACCTGTGTCATTTGCTTTTCCTGACGTAATTGTCGAACGCGTTCCCTAAAGGAAACAACAACTTCTTTATTAAAACGCGAAGAAAGAGTCTTTTTTTCATCAATTCGCCCTAACAAATAATCTAACGAAATATCAAGCCGAACAGCAATTTTTCGTAAATCGGCAATACATGGATAAGCAAGTCCTTTCTCATAGTTTGGATAATTTGTCGGCTTAATCCCAAGATATTCTCCAAATTTCCTCTGCGACAGTCCTGCTTCGTTCCGAAAATCACGTAGACGTTGAGCAAATAAATTCATGATTTACTCTCCTCTTCCCAGTAGTTTATCCAGACTAATTCCAAAAAAATCTGAAAGTTCAATAACTTTGGTATAATGTGGCATAGCTTCCTGCAATTCATAAGATTGATACGTCCGTTCTTCCACTCCAAGGAATTCAGCCATTTCTTTTTGTGTTTTTCCTTTTTTCTCTCGTTCTTTTTTAATTGACCATGCAAACATTTCTTGCAAATCTCCTACAAAATGCTTTGTGTTTTCACTTGGTGTAGTTACTTTTCCGCAAAGGAAATCTAGCGATACATCTAAAACATCTGCAATTCTTGCCATTTTTATAATGGATGGTTTAACCTTACCATACTCATAATTCTGGTAAGTTGTTTCTTTCAATCCAGCCAATTCTGCTACATTCTTTTGGGATAATTGTTTTCGTTTTCTCGCTTCTATGAGACGGCTTGAAAATATATCCATTTTTTTCACTCCTAAAAAAAATGCTTGACACGAGTCTATTTAGGTGTTATAATGTAGTTAAGAAATTTAGTTATTTTTGTAAACACACCAAAAGTTAATATCGTCAAAACCGCAACATATCACAAAAAAGCGGCTCTATCCATTTTGGGAAATCCCCCTTGTGACGGACAGACTTTCCCCAAAATGGCGCAAAAATTCCCCAAAATTTAAGCACAAAAATAGAGTTGTTACATAGGCAAAGTGGTATCTGCGTTTTGAATACGTCCCTATTGGCGTAGGGATATTGCCTGTCATGGGCGGATTTGCGAGGTTCGCCCGACAGGTTTTTAACATGGACATAGTAGTCCACCTTTTATTGTACTAAAATTTTGCCGAAAAAGCAAGTTTTTTTCAGGGATATGTAAATTTTTTGCCGCTGTCCCCATTTCATGAGCATAAGAAAAACAGGATGCGGACGATTTCTTTTTTTATGCTTAAAGCGGAGGTAGTTCCATGAATCGTGCACGCATCAGGCATCAAAGGCAGGCTTTCCGCGCAGCGGCAAGGTCTGTGCAGCAGAATTTCTGCTATCCCAAAAGCAACTTCTTTCTTTATAAATTATTGCCGTGGCTGACGGAAATTTTGCTTGCCATTGCGCTTTTGACTTCCGGCGGTTCGCTGTTCGTAAGTCTGCGGGCGCAAAGCCGCGCGAATGCGTTGCAAGCGCAAGTCGCGGCATATGAACAGCAGCTTGACACAGCATTGCAGCAGGTTCCGGCGAATTCTTCTCCCACGCCGGAGCCTGCCAAAGCAGACGCAGACAACAGTGCAGCCGAACAAAGCAAGGTGCAAACCGCTGAGACTGCGCAAAAGCAAACACAATCGTCTGTGCAAACAGTTCCCAAAACAAACGCACAGCAAACCGCGCCGCCAAAATCCGGCGCAGCCGTGCAGCAGCAACAAGCTGCTCCGGCAGCACAACCCGCGGCGCAAACACAGCCGCCTGTCCAAAAACAGGAAATCACGGTCTATGTCACCAAAACGGGCGACTGCTATCATTCAGACGAGTGTCCGCATTTGCGGCAAAGCAAAGTCCCCACCACACTCGAAGCCGCAAAAGCGCAGGGATACCGCCGCTGTTCCCAGTGCGATGCGCCGAGATAGGTTTTACATATATGTCTCCTAGACAAACAACAGGCAAAACTCCATGTCTCCTAAATGATATACACCCATATACATTGTAACACAAAAGGCGTGATGGCTGCAAGACCATTACGCCTTTTTTTCATATCTTAACTCTTATTCTTCCGGCTCTGCCGCGTCCTCTCCTTCGCGAAGATTTTCCTCCGCTTCCGCCTCCGCGGTGAAATCCTGCGGTTCCTCACCGGGCAGTGGTTCCGGCAGCGTCTCCGCTTCCGTTTCCTCGCCCAGACCGCGTTCAATCTTCGCAATTGCCGCCACAGTGTCGTCCTCGCCGGCACGAATCAGCCGCACGCCCTGCGACACACGTCCGCAAGAACGGATTTCATCAATATGAATACGAATGATAATGCCGCCTTCCGTCATCAAAATCAGGTCGTCCGTCTCATCATTCACAGTCTTAATACCAACGATATTGCCTGTCTTTTCGGTAATCATATAGTTCTTGATACCCATACCGCCGCGCGACTGTTTCCGGTATGCGGAAATCGGCGTCTTTTTCCCAAGTCCTTTTTCCGTCACGGTCAACAGTTCCATGTCGTCGTTCGCTATCGCCATGCCGACCACATAATCGCCTTCCGACAGCTTCATGCCGCGCACGCCGCGCGCGCTGCGTCCCACGATACGCACGTCTTGTTCATTGAACCGAATCGCTTTGCCGAGATACGTTCCGATAATCACTTCCGCCGTGCCGTCCGTCTTTTTCACGCGAATCAATTCGTCGCCGTCGTCCAGCGTAATAGCGTTGAGCCCACGGTAGTAGGAATCATATTTTTGCAGTTCCGTCTTTTTAATCACGCCGTTTTTCGTCAGCATGAGCAAATATTTACCTTCCTCAAACTCGCTCATGGGAATGCAGGCGGTCACTTTTTCCTCCGCCTCCAGCTCCAGCAAGTTCACCAGCGCCGTGCCGCGCGCCTGCCGTCCCGTTTCGGGAATTTTATAGGTCTTTATCTTATACATGCGCCCGCGGTTGGTGAAAAACAGAATATAATCATGTGTGGACGCCACGAAAATTTCCGTTGCAAAATCTTCTTCGCGCGTGTTCATGCCGGAAATGCCGCGTCCGCCGCGGTGCTGTGTCTTATACGCGTCCACCGCCATGCGTTTCACATAGCCGAACTGCGTCAGCGTCACCACGTTGTCCTCTTCCGGAATCAAATCTTCAATATCCAAATCCGATTCGCCGAACGTGATTTCCGTGCGGCGTTCGTCGCCGAATTTATCCGCCACTGCCGTGAGTTCTTCGCGGATAATGGACATCACCATACTATCGTCCGACAATATCTTTTGATAGTATGCGATTTTTTCAATCAGTTCCGCCAGTTCCGCTTCAATTTTGTCGCGTTCCAGACCGGTCAACCGTGCCAAACGCATGTCCACAATCGCCTGCGCCTGTTCCATACTGAGTTCAAATTCCTGCATCAAACTTTCCCGCGCTTCGCCCACGTTTTGGCTGCCGCGGATAATTTCAATCACGCGGTCAATGTTGTCCTGCGCAATTTTCAAGCCTTCCAAGATATGTTCGCGCGCCTGCGCTTTTTTCAAATCATATTGTGTGCGGCGGATAATGACCTCTTTCTGGTGTTCCAGATAGCATTCCAGCATTTGTTTGAGGTTATATTCCCGCGGTTTTTTATCTTTGCCGATTGCCAGCATGATGATACCGCAGCTATCCTGCAACTGCGTATGTTTATAAAGCTGGTTCAGAATCACGCCCGCATTGGCGTCGCGTTTGAGGTCAATGACAATGCGCATACCTTCTTTGCCCGATTCGTCGTTGAGGTCGGAAATACCTTCCACAACCTTGTTTTTCACCAGCGCCGCAATGCTTTCAATCAAACGCGTTTTGTTGACCTGATAGGGGATTTCCGTCACGATAATACGCTGACGTTTGCCGTCGTCCTCAATCTCCGTCCGCGCACGGACTGCCACTTTGCCGCGCCCTGTTTCATAGGCTTTACGGATACCGCGCACGCCCATAATGAGCCCGCCCGTCGGGAAATCAGGCCCTTTGATATGTTCCATGAGTTCCTCAATTGTCGCGTCAGGATTGTCAATCAGCGCAACACACGCGCCTACCACTTCCCGCAGGTTGTGCGGCGGAATGTTGGTCGCCATACCGACGGCGATACCGGAAGACCCGCTGACCAAAAGATTGGGGAATTTGCTGGGCAGCACGTCCGGTTCCTTGGTACTTTCGTCGAAGTTGGGAACAAAATTCACCGTTTCTTTTTCAATGTCCGTCAGCATTTCCATGGAAATTTTGCTCATGCGCGCTTCGGTATATCGGTAAGCAGCGGGCGGGTCGCCGTCCACGGAACCAAAGTTTCCGTGTCCGTCCACCAGCGGGTAGCGTAAAGAGAAATCCTGCGCCATACGCACCAGCGCGTCATATACAGACGCGTCGCCGTGCGGGTGATACCGTCCCAGCACGTCGCCGACCGTGGTCGCACATTTTTTATAGGGGCTCGACGGCGTGAAACCGTCCTCATACATGGTATATAGAATGCGCCGGTGCACAGGTTTGAGCCCGTCGCGCACATCCGGCAGCGCACGTCCCACGATAACGCTCATGGCGTAGTCAATGTAGGACTGCTTCATCTCTTTGTTAATATCAACGCTTATAATTTCGCCGTCGCGATTATATTCCGTTTCCAATTGATGACCCTCCTTTTGGCACAAGGGAGTTTCGTCCCGTTATGCTCTTGTCCGCAAAAATGTTTGGTTGTGATGAAAGAAATTTCTGCGGTTTAGATATCGAGATTGCTGACTTTCAGCGCATTGTTTTCAATGAATTCCCGCCGCGGTTCCACCTTGTCGCCCATGAGAATGGAGAATGTTTCGTCCGCTTCAATCGCGTCCTCCAGTTCCACGCGTTTCATGGTACGCGTTTCGGGATCCATGGTCGTTTCCCAAAGCTGTTCGGCGTTCATTTCACCAAGACCTTTATATCGCTGCACTTTTGCGTCCTCGCCGTAGCGCGCCAGCACTTCGGGCAGCAGTTTTTCATTGAACACATATTCTTCTTTTTTGCCTTTGCTGACCTTGAACAGCGGCGGCTGCGCCAAATAGACGTGCCCCTGTTCCACCAGCGGGCGCATATAACGGAAGAAGAACGTGAGCAGCAATGTACGAATATGGGAGCCGTCCACGTCGGCATCTGCCATGATGATAATTTTCTCATAGCGCAGCTTGGAAACGTCAAAATCCTCGCCAATGCCCGCGCCCAGCGCCAAAATGACAGGCGTGAGTTTTTCGTTGTTATAGACCTTGTCAATACGAGATTTTTCCACGTTCAGCATTTTTCCCCACAGCGGCAGAATTGCCTGAAACATGCTGTCCCGTCCCTGTTTTGCGCTGCCGCCTGCGGAATCTCCTTCGACGATATAGATTTCTGTTCCGGCGGCGCTTTTATCGCGGCAGTCCGCCAGTTTGCCCGGCAGGGAAAGTCCGCTGGTGAGCGACGACTGCCGTCTGGTGAGTTCCCTTGCTTTTTTCGCCGCGTCACGTGCGCGGCTTGCCGTCATGGCTTTTTCCACCAATATTTTTGCCACGACCGGATTTTCTTCCAAGAATGTTTCCAGCTTGTCCGCCACAACCGCGTCCACAAAACTACGGATTTCGCTGTTGCCCAGTTTGGTCTTGGTCTGTCCTTCAAACTGCGCTTCCTGCAATTTCACGCTAATAACTGCGGTCAACCCTTCGCGCACGTCCTCGCCGCTTAAGTTTTTGTCGTTT
>CAMNSU010000013.1 GCA_946555455.1 uncultured Clostridia bacterium
CACCATCTCATAGATTTCATTCTTTACACCAAAATTATAGAGCATCATGCCTTCTTTGCTATACCCATAATCCAAAAAAGCCGCCGCCGCTTCCACATCACGGCATACCGGCGTAATTGCTGCTGCACCATATGCATAATAAGACCAATCTTTTCTGCCAAAAGAAGATTTTCGTCCCGGAACCAATGACGGATAGGTCGCCGGGACTAAATCGAATCCATTTTTGCCCGCCGCAACCCATTTTCCCATGTTGCCGCCCGCTGTACCAAACGTTGCGCCGGATCGCCCTGACAGCATATTGATTTCCACGCCTTCTCTGTCTGTTGCGCCAAAAAACGGATCAATCAGCCCTTCCGCATACCACTTTGCCATTTCCTCCAAAAACGCTTTATATCCGGCTCTTGCAGGGCCATATACCGGCTGTCCGTCCACTTGATAATAGTCCATGGTTTCGCCCCATGCACCGACAAACGCCCCGTTGACCAACGCATCAAGGTGCAGCGTCAAAGGCGCGGCACAGCCATAGCGCTGACGAAACGCTGTTAATACAGCGTACCACTCATTTATGGTCTCCGGCACTTCCAAATTGCATTGTTCCAGCCAGTCGCCGCGCAGCATTAAACCGGAGGGGTAACAAAGTTCTTCTGCACCGCGGATAAAAGGAAATACATAGTAGTTTCCGGTGTCTGTCCGAACCATTTTATCTATTTCGGTATTTTGCTGCAAAAACGCTTTCAGGTTGGGTGCATTGCGCGCAATGATTTCGTTCAGCGGCAGAATATACCCTTCCCGTATTGCACTTTCCGGCCCGCCCGGCACAGTATACCAACCAAATTCCACAATATCAGGATAACTCCCTGCCATTTTCAGCAAAGTAAGTTCCTGAAACGCATTATTCAGTTCCCGCGGGTGAATATATTCCACTTTCACACCGGTATCTTTTTCCAATTGCTGCGCTAACTGCGTCTGTCCGAAATTATCCGCTACCGTTTTCATTCTGGCATCTACCAGCATCCAATATTTCAGGGAGGAACCGGCAGTTTCACGCTGCGACTTGCTTCCGCAGCCGCCAAGCAGCCCTACCATCGCTATTATGACTATTGTCAGCCAAACCATGCCGCGTTTCATGCCCGTTCCTCCCTTTCTTTTTTATGCTTCTGTTTTTTTCAAATATCGCCAAATCATCACAGCGCCTTGCGCCCGTGTTGCATTTTCCTGCGGCGCAAACAATCCGTTTTCCATGCCGCGAATCAGTTCCAAATAATCTGCTGCATCAATATAGGGTGCATACCAGCTTTCGCGGTCTACATCTGCATAATCCGCTTGATATCCCTCCGGCACAGACAGTCCTTTTCGCAAACAGGTTTCTGTCAACAGTTTCGCCATTTCCGCACGCGTGATGTTATCATTTGGTCGGAATTGTTCTGCCTTGGCAACAATACCGCTGGAGATACCAAACTGTACCGCGCCCGCATACCAATCCTGCGCGCTAACGTCTGTGAAAGTTCCTGTATAGGATTCCTCTGTCGCTCCGGTCGCCCTTTGCAGCAATGCCAAAAATTCTGCGCGTGTGATGTTGTCGTCCGGCAGGAACAGACCTTCCGCACTTCCTTTAACAATATTTTGTTTCGCCAAATCTTCAATTTCCGTCTTTGCCCAGTGCTGCTGCACATCTATAAATCCACTTTGATGCGCCCCGCCTGACGGCGTTGGCGTTGGTGTACCGGTCGGCATATCAGTTGGCGTTACAGGGTTTGTCGGCGTCGTATTTCCGCCGCTTGTTCCGCCACTGCCTGCTCCGCCGCCCGGCGGAACAATGCCGCCTTGCGTCTTATCGCTGTTTTCATTGCCGCCGCCTTTTCCATATGGCACAAGATATCCTTCCTTGCTGCCAAACGAAACAGCAGCGCCGTTGACCTCCATTTTTTTCACCGTTCCATTTTCGGCAATAAGCGTTTCCGGAAGCGGTTCCCGCTCTACCTGACCGGTAATTCCACCGTCTTTTTGTACGGTTCCTATCACAAGTTTGCTGCCAACCCGCTCCAGCGTGACCGTTCCTCGCCGCGCCAAACGCACGATGTCTTTCCCGTCAGCCGCAGTGCGAATATAGGTGCCGTTTTGCAGCACTGCCATTTTAACAGTTCCTGCATTATCCGTCTCCACATATGCCATTTGCGCATCTGTTGCAAAACCGCCAAACTGTGCCGCAGAAGGGCTCTGGTTGTCTGTCTGATAATACCATCCTGTTTTTTCTGCATTTTTAAGATGCATATGAATTTCCAGCGCAGTCGCGTCTGCCGCGCAGGGAAGTTTGTTCACCGTAACTGTCGCATTCGGGTCATTCTCCGTTGGAACCAATACAGTATCAAATGTTACGGCTCCTGTCACATTTTCTTTTTGGAAATATCCGTATTTCGCCGGCACCACTTCCCCATAACTCTTATCATACCACCCTTGCTCCTCTTTTGCAAGTGCTTCTTTATCCGCACTCGCCACAATGATATTGGCGCCGCTGGTATAATTGGAACGCAAAACATTGTTTTCGCTGTCCACCGTCAAATTTGCGCCGGGCAGCATATGCCAATTTTGTTTATATTCATTTTCCATATATCCTGCTTCCGGCGTGATTTTATCAGATACAATCCAGAAGGACGGTTTGATAAAAGTAATCTTGCGGTTATGGGCGTATCCCGCTGTGGCAGTTGTTGTCTGACTCAGATAATTATAATTACCGCCCACCGTCCATTGATTGATTTCTCCGGTATCTTTGCCTTGCCGCTGATCTTGACCGTTGATAACCACGGTGTTATGTCCCGTAGAAGATTTTCCCCAAATACGGTACGGGTCTGTAGCCGTATAGGTAAAGATTCCGCCGTCGTTGAGTAATATCCTGCCATATGCCGCTACGGTAATATGGTTCGCGTCGTCATGCCCGTGTTGCCCGCCGCCGCGCACATTCGTAAACAAATAAAGCGCCTTTTTGCCCCAATCGGAACGCATAATAGAAATTTTGCTGTCCGGAAATTGCGTACTCGTCCATTCCGGCGCAATTCCCTGTGTGCCAAGCGTATCAATATAAAGCAATTCTTTATCGCCGAACCATTGCGCGACATCGGTATAATGCGGCGACCACTGCGAATATGGTTCATCGCCATATTGAATGGATTTTCCGTCCGGCGCGAACAGTAATGCATTATAGTATGCGCCTTTGCGGAGCCGTTCATTATATTCCGGACTCACCTCTACCCCATTCTCCCGCATAGTCGATTTAAAGCCGCGGAAACTGCCATATGCACCAACGTTATAACTGCCTGTCGCTTCCACATATGACCCGTCCGGCAAAATATTTTCATAAATCAGCGGTTCCAAAACTGCCGTTGCCGTCTCAAACCAATTGCCGTCACCTTTCTTTGCATCCATAAATTCAGGAAACAGCAGCGATGTTTGCAGCATACTCATATATTCTGTCTGCTGCCAGTTCCCGCTGGCGGCATGGTGATATTTCAAACAATCCGCCATATCATAGATTGCCTTTAAAATTGCCGTATTCAACTCCGGCGTCATATACGGACTGTCCACAAACGAATCATAGCTGCGTTCCCAATTCTGCAACCGGATTGCCGAATCCAAACTGCGCATATATCCGCCGCGTTTGGCAGGTGTGGCGCTGGTTGTCCAGCCGCCGACATCCCGAATGAAATCCGCCATGATTTGCAATGCGCCATATGCATATTTTTCATCATTTGTCAGCTTATATTCCAGCGCAACGGGAATCCAAGCCGAAAACCGTACCATTTGATACAGATATTCCACATCTGCATTTTCAGGGCTTCCCCAGTCGTTTTTTTCCGGCAGTCCGTTAAAGGAATAAATATATCCCGGAAAGGTATTCCAAACAGCTTCCTCCGACCACAGGGTTGTTGGTTCTTGTTGTATCATAATACGTTTTTCGCCGGCAAACGCCGGGTCTGCCTTTGCCGTGAGTACCAACCGCGCCTCTGTAATGCTGTCGGTTTCGCGCAGACTGCTGAAATCAAATTTCAGCATTGCTTTATAGGTTTCATTGCCCAAAAAGTCTCCATAAGTTTTAACCTTTAGGATTTCTTCCCCGCCATAATTTGTGTTTTTATATTCTCCTGCGCGGATAGTCACATCGTCCACCGCTTCAAATGTCTGCATTTTGCCGTTGACTTTCACTTCCATGCGCGGACGCTTGTTTGGGTCGGCACAGTTCTGACTGTAAATCTGAAGTTCGCTCGCCTCATTATACCACGCAGTCAATGCATATGTCACCGGCGCGCCCGGCGTAATATCCGCCGGTTTCACTGCCGCGGACACAGTTTTGAATTCACTAGCCGCAACAAATTCACCTTGATAGAACTCACTGCTGCGCAAATGGTAAAAATCATCTATTATCATGTTAGACCAGTTGGTATCGCGGCTTCCCAGCCCAATAGAATATTTGTTTTCTTTGTCGCGCATGTAGTCCAGCAATCGTTGTTTTGCCAGCGGTAAATCGCCCGCTTTGACGGCTTCGCCGACCGCTTCCAATTTTTCATGAAACGTATAATCCAGTTTTCCCTGCACCGTCCAAGTGTTTGCCTCGCTGTCCCATACGCCGAAAAATGTGCTGTCGTCCATATGCTGCGGGTCTGTAAATACCTCGTCCGCCAAAACGGTAAATGTGAACTGTTTTTCTTGCACAGCACCGCCGTTTGATACGCGCGCCGTCACCTGAACCGTTCTATCCGGCTCTCCCGCTTTGGGGCGAATCACTCTGCCGCTTTTTCCAATCGTCTCATGGTCGGAGGACGACCAAATAATCTCACTGCCATATGGTCCCTCTCCGGCAAAATTCAAACTCATTTTAATTTTTTCACTGTTTTCCGGTGAAATCCTGCTGAGCGTCAACAGCCCTAAATCTGCCGCCACACGTTCCTGCGGGTCGGAAAGGTTCCGTTTGACATACACGGTAATTTGTTTTTGCCGCGTTTGTTCTCCTGCCCGAATTGTCGCTGTCAACGTCACCTGTGGGTCTTCTCCAAACGTTCCGTCCGGACAGTGAACACTGCCGTCTGCACCGATTAAATCTGTGTTAGAGGATTCCCAAGTGATATCGCTGCCATAATATCCTTTTTGCAGCAAATTCAAATTACTGTCAACCGTATTGGGGGTTAAAATGTGTGTTTCCCCTGTCAGCAATTTATCCAGCGTCAGCCATTGTTCGTCCGCTGTCACCCTGTCCTCCTGCAACAGACAGCTTCGATATAATTTGATGTTGTCTATGCTGACTGTAGCGAAATTGCCTTGCTCCAGCCATGTTTTAATCAATTGAACGCCCCGCGCTTTCTTGCCGCGCGCATAGACGTTGTGCAGCAGCATTTTGTTATTCACCCACAGACTGTAGGTTCCCTCTTCCGTATTGAAAAGCAAATTAAATTTCGCACTCAGTCCCGGCGCCTGCGCAACGTTATACCACGCCTCGGCAGAATCAGCACTGACATTATAGTTCACCCGAATGGTTCCTGCGCCCAGCCAATTGAGTGCAAAATAGTCATAACCTGACGTTACACGAAGCTGCAAGTCTTTCGCCGCCGATTTGCGCAACGTAAATTCCAGTCCCAAAATTCCGTTATATTCCGTCTGTTCTGCGCTGAAATAGCGTGTGGCAATTGTTGAATCTTTGTTTTCATAACGCGTAATTTCTACCGAACCAAACCGCTGTTCCACCGTGCCGCCGCCTTGCACAAACTCCCACCCTGCGGCAGGTTCTGTGCCGCTGCAATCGTCCGACATTATCAGTTCGCCTATTTCCGGCATTTCATCGTCCTGCACGGCGACTACTTTTAAATCAAAGGTTTTCACTTTTGTTTCTTCGCCTGCCGCCATGGCAGCGGTCAGCCGCACCTCTTTGCTGCCGGACGCCGGACGCGTTACCGTCCCGTCCGCGGACACGGTATCCGCCGCGGAAGATTCCCAGCGTATGCTGCTGCCGAACATTCCGGTTTGCGGAAGCGGCAAATCTTCAAACACATAGGATGCGTCCTGCCACGTCAAATGTTCCCATGTCAAATAGGTATCGTCCAACAGAATTTTATCGGCGTCTGGAATAATGGGACGATAGAATGAAATATCCTGTGTCTGTACCGCCGACATGGATTGTACCGTAAAATGATCCACATTGCTGATTTGTTCCGCCGTGAACACTGCGTCCGCCGCTTTTTCTCCGTTTATCCAAACACTGCATTTGTTCGCACGCGTGGACACCAAAACATGAATTTGTACAGGCTTCGTTATGTCCACGCCGCTTTGATAAATCTGCCATTGCGCTGCTGTGCCGAGTGCGGCGCGGGACAGCAGCCGCAAATTCCCGTTATCCAATTGCAGTTCCAGTGCACTTTGTGCGCCGCTTTTCAGCGCCACTGTCGTATTTGCCGCCAAATCCGGATGCACCAGAGTAAATTGTAGTGCATATTCGCCAGAAAACGGCGCCCTATTTGCGCTGAAATAATAGCTTTGGAGCATGCTCTGCTCTCCCATATGCACGTATATCGGCGTACCGTCTACTTGTGGAACCGTCCCGGGACGGCTTTTTTTCAACACCTGCACGTCAAACTGTTTTTCTGCCGTTTTTGTTCCGCTTTTGATTTGTGCCGTCAGCGTCACCTGATGGGCCGTATCCTCAGAACGTGTCACGGTTCCGTCCGGCGCCACCACAGCTGGGTTCGACGACGTCCAGACAATACTGCTGCCATATTTACCTGTCTGCGGCAAAGGCAGATTCATTGTCACTGCTGAAAGCGGCTGGAATGTCACTTGTTCCGCCGTCAGCCAGCGTTCGTCATAGCCAACCTTTTCCAAATCAGGGATTTCCGGTTCATAGACCGCAAAATCATCCACATAATATGTATATGCATTGGCGCGCTGCACCCATGTGAGCAACTGCGCCGGTCCATCTGCCTCACTGGCACGCGTCCCGCCGTTTTCCACTACCCGCTCCCCATCAATCCACATGGAATATAAGTTATATATTGTGTTAATCAATATGGTGATTTTATGCGGGCCTTTATCGGACAGTCCGGTTTTCACCGTTTTGTTTGTCCCGCCAATATAGCTGGTTACGCTGCCATTTGCCAGCCACGTTGCCGCCACATAGTCCTTATCGCCCGCACCGCGGACACGGAACAACACTTCTTTATCCGCCTCGGATTTTTCCAAAGTGAATTCCAGTGCAACCACGTCTTTGCTGATTCCGGTATGGTCTTCTTTGAAATAGTACCGGAAACCGTCAGATGTTTCCTGTGCCGTACTGGTGCGCGTCACCCCAATGCGTCCGCCGCTCTGCCGGAGCGTGCCGTCTGCACCATATTTCACGATGCGCGAATCCATCTGCTCTCCCTCAAACGAATCCTGCACCAAATATCCCTCTTTCGGTACCGGCAATTCTAACACCTCTCCCGCCGGAACAACAAATGCAAACTCTTTTTGTTGCGTATAGGCGCCACTGGTGATAGCAGCCGTCATGTTAACCGGCGTATTCTCTTTTGGAATTGTTACTTGTCCTGTAGGAGAAAGAATCGACGGCGCACTGGACGTCCAAGAAATGTCACTGCCATATTCCCCTTGCTGCGGCAGCGTCAAATTTTGTGTCACTGCGTCCGCGCTTTCCTGTGTTAACATCTCCTGTTTCAGCCATACTTTGTCATACAGCGTCTTTTCCTCGTCCGGCACCATACTTTCATATACTTTTAAATCATCAAAATAGGCGGTATATGCATTTGCTTTTTGCATGTATGCATAAAACTGCGAAATGCCGCCCTGCGGCGCATACCGCAGCGCCCAGTTCGTCACCAATTTATTACCGTCCATCCACAGCGAATAGCTGTTTTGATTCGCATTGATTAGTATTTGAAATGTGTGCGGCCCTGTCCCGCTCACGCCCGTTTTCACGTTTTTATTTGTTGTCCCCTGATAAGAGGATATTTGTCCCTCGCTCGTCCAGCAAATCGCTACTGCGTCCCGATTTTTCGGGTCTTGTATCTTAAACCAAATTTCCTGTCCGTCCACTTCCCTTTCCACGGTCACTTCTATCCCATACACGCCCTGCGTCATGCCTGTTTTGTCCTCTTTGAAGTGATACCGGAATCCGTCAAAATTCTTCGCTCCCGTCGTATCTTTATATACGCGGGTCAGCGCCAGCTTTTCATTTTGAATCTCCAAGGTTCCTTGGTCTGTCAGCAGCGGCGCAATCCGCGTGTCTAAGGTTCCGCTGAAATCGTCCTGCACAATATAGTCTCCCACCGGCGCCGGACCCACTACGGTCTGTGCATTCCCTTTGACCGTTAATGCAAACGTTTTTTCCTGTCTGCTTTCGCCTGACGTGATTGCCGCCGTCATGGTGACAGTCACATCGGCCCCATTTGGAACGTTCACCGTTCCATCCGGCGCAATCACATTTTCTGCACTGGACGCCCAAGAAATGTCACTGCCATATTCCCCTTGCTGCGGCAGCGTCAAATTTTGTGTCACTGCGTCCGCGCTTTCCTGTGTTAACATCTCCTGTTTCAGCCATACTTTGTCATACAGCGTCTTTTCCTCGTCCGGCACCATACTTTCATATACTTTTAAATCATCAAAATAGGCGGTATATGCATTTGCTTTTTGCATGTATGCATAAAACTGCGAAATGCCGCCCTGCGGCGCATACCGCAGCGCCCAGTTCGTCACCAATTTATTACCGTCCATCCACAGCGAATAGCTGTTTTGATTCGCATTGATTAGTATTTGAAATGTGTGCGGCCCTGTCCCGCTCACGCCCGTTTTCACGTTTTTATTTGTTGTCCCCTGATAAGAGGATATTTGTCCCTCGCTCGTCCAGCAAATCGCTACTGCGTCCCGATTTTTCGGGTCTTGTATCTTAAACCAAATTTCCTGTCCGTCCACTTCCCTTTCCACGGTCACTTCTATCCCATACACGCCCTGCGTCATGCCTGTTTTGTCCTCTTTGAAGTGATACCGGAATCCGTCAAAATTCTTCGCTCCCGTCGTATCTTTATATACGCGGGTCAGCGCCAGCTTTTCATTTTGAATCTCCAAGGTTCCTTGGTCTGTCAGCAGCGGCGCAATCCGCGTGTCTAAGGTTCCGCTGAAATCGTCCTGCACAATATAGTCTCCCACCGGCAACAGTTGTACTGCTTGTGCGCTCACCGGACAGACCACTGCACTCAGTATCATTGTAGCCGCTGTCAGATAACTCCAAAATTTTTTACGCATACTTTCTCCCTCCTCAGTCCCTGATGATAACGACCACCGAGGGGTCATTGTTTTTCACAAACATAAACACTTTAGACGCGCCTGTGCCCGCCGCTTCATATCCCAATATTTCATCGGTAGAGGAAACATAAATGTTGCCTTCCTTTCTGTCATAGAGATAGACTTGCGGGCCATCTTTGCGCACAATACTATATTGTATGCCTTGTCCGGTTCCATTTTCCTCCAACACCACTTCAAGTTCATCTACCATTTCATTGCGGATATTGGACAGACGGTTTAATCGAATGGATTTGACTATGCCAAAGATTTCCTCTTTGGGGCTGTTTTCATAAGCGCGGTAATAATCGTCGCCCAGTGCCGCAATGGAGGCAAGCACTTCAACATTGTCAATATGTCCATTGCTCTTTTCGTTATATCTGATTAAATCGCCTTTTTTCAAATTTGTTACCACCGCAAAATTTGCATCGCCGTCTTGACTGACTGCATATACTTCTTCTTTGTCTGTCAGCATTTGCACTTTGCAGGCAGCCGAACCGTCCTGCGCCGCACTGTGAATCACTTTCCCCACAATGGAAACTTTCACGGTATCACGAATTGGCCGCGGCGTTTTTGCGTCCATATTTGCCCACAAAACCACTGCTTCCGCCACCTGTGTATCCTCGTCAATTTCAACAGGAAACGCTTTCACATTATCTTTATCTGTAATTTCTACATCTACCAAATAGTCCTCATCGCATGACGGCGTGTTTGGCGCCAAAATAATTTTCGTGCTTTCATCTGCCAGAAAGCCTTCATATGCCGTATATCCGCCAAAGGAAAGCAATTCTGCATTAAAATCATAGGGGTTTGGAACAGCCGGAAGTTTGTATAAATCTATTTCCTTCATTTTTCCCGCACTGTTCAGCCGATAGCGCACTGCATTGCCCGCCAGTCCTTTTTCCGCAAGCTGCGCCGCGGAAACCCGCGTTCCGTTTAATATAACGCTGTCCGCCGTATCCAACACACGCAGTTCTTGGTTTTGGAAGGTATAGTAGATGGTCTCTACATTATCTTCCTTCTCTATTCTCTTCTGCCGGCTGCCGCAAGACGCTATTTTCAGTTGATAACCGCCCATGCCGCCCGCCATACCCGCTTCCGCCACATAGCCATATCCATAAGCGGTCTCTTTCATGCCATTGGTTCCGACAATGGTATCTTGTGCGTCCAGTAAAAATGTTGTTTTTTCCTGAAGTTCCGGTATGTATCCATAGTTGCCGCTGCCATTTTGGTGCAGACGGTATGTCTTTCCGTCAATAGAAACTTCTCCGTCTTCTCCTAACTCTGTTACCGTCCCTTCTACGTTTTTGCGGCTGACAACAGCCGTGCACTGCATTTCATCCAGACTAATCCGCAGCGATATCACATCGCCTGCCTGCAAGGATTCAAATGCAATTGCGTTCCCCTCCGTATCCAACAGCCGTGTCTTGATTTCACTGTCGTCAAACCGGAACCGATAACCGTCTTTTCCGCGAAATGTATTTCCTGTTTTGAAATACACTGCGGTATTCACTTCCACAACGCGGTCAATGATAAAACTTTCCCATTCGCAAACAGATACCATGTCATATGTTCCTGTTCCGTCGCGGCTCACCAATGTGACGTCCCCTTGATAAATCGTCACCAGTTCGTCCTCCACTTCTGCTCGTGGAACCGTTTTCCCATTATAGAGAAATGTAGCATCCGGCGCTATCTGAAACCGTTCCTGCGCATATTCCCCTTTTTCTGTCAAAATTTCTGTTTTGGCTGCGCTGCGGATTTTATCCGCCGCCAGCGTCACCGTCTCATTGCGGTTTCCATAAGGACGAATAGAAACAATGCATGGGTCATCTCCCTCTTCACTGCGGATATAGGCTTCTACATAATATCCTAAATATTCCTCTGCGCGGCTTGCACCCACACGGTAAATACTCCCGTCAATGTTCACGAATCCATCCGCAGACGGCGCATATCCTTCCAGCGCAGCCTGCTCCGTTGCGCTTAATACGCCGCGCACTTGCTGCAATTCTTCTCTGCTGCTAATCCGCTCATATAAAGTCTCTCCGCTCGCCTGATATTCTGCCCCTGTACCGACCGTTTTCTCCAGCAATTCAATATCCATGGCACGCTCTGCCAACAATGCAACCATGCCGCGTGTCAATTCTTGTCCCGCTACCCCTTGCGTACCGCGCAACAGTCCAATGGAAGCCGCCTGTGAAATGTATCCTGTCGGATATCCCCCTTGCTGCCACGCAAGCGGACCGTATCCCAACAATTCCACTAAAATTTTAATGGCTTCCTCATAGCGAACAGGTTCTTCCGGCGCAAAATTGCCGCCGCCGGTTCCCTGTATCAATCCCAACGCCGCTGCAGTTTCGATATCTCCCGCTGCCCAGTTATCCGCAGAGACGTCCGCAAACACATTTCCTGCCGGCGGTATATTGGAAATACCCAACATTCTAACCGCCACCACTGCCATTTCCGCTCGTGTTACAGGCGCTTCCGGTCGAAATGTGCCATCTTCATACCCTTCCATTACACCAATAGATATCAGGCGAAACACCGATTTTTCATAAACCGTACCCGCTATATCGCTTTCTTGTGCGCCAATTGCTCCGGTAGAACACAATACACAACAAATCATTAAAAATCCAATCCATTTTTTCATTCTCGTCACCCTCCAATCTTATTTCCCGTTTTCATTCTCTTTCTTTTATTTTACGCCCAATTTTCAGGCAATTCAATAGTTTTTTTTACCAATCGTTTCTCCTGTTTCGGTAACGCTCATATGCCGCCTGCCGAATTTGCAGCGCCTTTTCTATTCCCATTTTTTGCAACGCCATGTGATACTGTTCCCACGCCTCCGTCATTTTGTTACCCATAATAAAATCTACCGTTTCCTGTCTGCACCAGGGTATCACTTCCTGCATAATTTTGTCATAATCCCGTTTTTCTTTTTCCGTCAGGTAAGTCAATGGTAACATCCCATTTTCCTGAAGCGTTTTTGCTCCCACCGGAACCGCTTTTTGGAATCTCGCAAAAGTCTGTGTTGCTTCCTGCAACGTTTTTTCTGCTGCACCATATTCCTCTTCCAGCAACCGGCAGGCAAGCTGCGGCTGCCGGCACTGGACAGAAACTGCCGTACCATATGGCTGCACACCTGTTTTACTTTTTAATAGTTCTTTTATGCGCCCTTCCTGTAGTGGAACCGGAACAAATTCCGTTTCATGCCGTGTTTCCTGCACCCCCCTCTTCCACGTTTCTATTTCTTCCCCTGTTCCGACCGCTGCGCCTACGTTTCCTTCCGCTATCCAGTCAGCTGCCTGCTTTGTATCTGCCAAATATAGCAATCCACGCTGCTGCCAACGCTGCAAACACTGTATGAATTCTTTCCAGCGCGCTTGATATGGACCAAACTTGACTGTTTCTTCTTCTAAATAAAAGGACGGTGCAAGGTCAAACATTGCCGCAAAATAGTCTAAGTCCCTGTTGGATTCCCCTATGCGCAAACACAAGGGTATTTCTGTTCCCGATTGTTTCAATGTTTCCAGCGCTATTTCCCATTCCTCCGGCGTTTGCGGCAAACATTGGAGGAATTCTCCGCGGATACAAGCGCCGACAGCTTCACCCTTTTGTTCCGGCAATATCCATGGATACATATAATAATGACCGTTTGCCGTTTGCATTTCCGCAGCATATTCCTGTCGTTCGGCATACAGTTTCTTAAGATTCGGCAAATCTGTCTCCAAAAAATGGTTCAAACTTAAAATGATTTTACTGTCAATTGCTTTGTCCGGTCCACCACTGAAATGGTACCAGTCATATTCAATGAGGTCTGGAAGTTGATTGGATACTACCATCAGGCTAAATGCTTCCTGTTCCTGTCCTTCCGGCGGATGAATCCATTCTACCTGTACACCGGTTTCCTGTTCCAGTTTGGCGCTAATATTTTTTTCACCGGACACATTCTGACCGGCAGACCAATACCGCAGCGGTATCTGCTGTGCCCGGATAGTTTTTCTCGTCGGTACAATAGCAGAACATGCCGTCAACCATACCGCAAGTAGTACAATACCTATCCAAACTGCTAATCGTTTCATCTTTCTCCCCTCCTTTTCTTCTGACTATCATAGCTTTCTGCTTTTTTACAATTCTATTATATCGCCGCGGCGTTTCCACCTCAAGCCCCAACAATTCGGATAAAGTATCAATTTTTCTGATTGCCTTCCCAATTGCATATGCAGCGTTTTTTCATTTTATATTATGTATATAAAAAGCACCCACATCAAGAAGAAATTGTCTGCAAAACAGCGTCCTGAAACCATAGCCTGTCCGCTGCACTAAAAGAAAAATTACTATCATTTAAGAGCCAAAACATCACGCAGAAATAGAATCATTTAAGCTGGAGGTATCTGTCCTCAAAGATGAAAAAATAGATGAATATATGCTACATGTAAAAGATTTTGACGCAATGTCGCGTAAAGAAAAAAATATACATCGCAAAATGTATTGAAAAAATCACACTCAGTAAAAATGGAGACATAAAAATACAGACTACCTATCATAAAGTAGTCTGTAAAGATGGCTCCCCAAGTTGGACTCGAACCAACGACCCTGCGGTTAACAGCCGCATGCTCTACCGACTGAGCTATTGAGGATTATATACGATAGTATTTAGTATAGCATAAATGCTTTCCAAATGCAAGTATTTTTACTAAATTTTTAAATTTTGAAGCTGTCCACTCGGCGTTACCGCGTATGCCTGTGCCGTTACAACACTGCGAATACGCTGATATTCTTTCATCAAATAGCGGTATTTCGCCTCCACAGACTTCATCTTATAAATATAGAAATCTACCAAATCTTGGTTTGCCGTTTCTGCAAACCCATTTTGCGCGATAACATATTCTTCCGTTGCTTGGTTAATGCTGTCAATCAATTCCAGATAATATTTATTGGCATCCGCTTCCCGTTCCAATTTCGTTCGTCTGATTTTCTCGACCATTTCCTGTTTCAGCATTTCGTTTCCTCCTTATGTATATCAATGTTCTACTACCATTATATACATAAGCACGGACAAATATACCAGCCGTAACCAATTTCTTAGGACAACTTATCCTTTCAATTCTTCCACACATTCCGGACAAATATTTTTTCCTTTAAACACAAACACATTTTTCGCGTTTCCGCAGAAAATACAAGCAGGTTCATATTTTTTCAATACGATTTTGTTTTGGTCAACAAAAATCTCCAGTGAATCTTTTTCTTCGGCAATGTTCATATTGCGGCGCAATTCGATTGGCAACACAATTCTGCCAAGTTGGTCAACGCGGCGCACAATACCGGAAATCCCTTCAAATTCATCATATTTTTTTAATACAATTCGGTTATCTTCTACATAAATTTCTAAAGAATCTTCCACTTCTTTAATATTTAATGTTTTTCTAAGTTCCTTTGGCAGCACAACCCGCCCAAGCTGGTCTACTTTTCTAACGATTCCTGTAGATTTCATTCTATTTCCTCCTGCTATTCAATCGTATCACTTTTTAAAGCGTTACTCATTATATCATAAATGCGCAGCATTTTCGCTCTCGCGCACGAAGGTGGTTCCGGGTCATCTCCCGACGAGGTACCTCCTATTCCAATTGCACATCGCCGGTTCCGAACGTTAATGACGGAACACTTTGGCGGCGCTTTCTAATTCATATAATAGTCGCTTTGCGGCTATTATATCATAAATGACAAAATTAGTCAACTATCTCTCATAGATTCTTATTTGACGTCATCAAAATCAAAAATTAGCGAAATATTCCCTATTTCTTTTACATAAACTGAACTATAGGAACACCGGCAAACTTTCTTTCCATCTTAATATAGCCAGGATTGTCAGCCTTATTCCTTAAAATGAGGTGTAAAAAAATGTTAAATATCATTTGGGCAGGTATGATTTTACTTTCTATCGTTATCGCCGTCTTTACAGGACGGCTGGAAGCTGTGGCGGCGGCAGCCGTCAGCGGTGCCACAGACGCAGTTACCCTTTCCATTGAGCTGCTTGGTATCATGTGCCTCTGGAATGGACTGATGACCATCGCCGAAAAAAGCAAACTGGTGGAAAAGTTTTCTGCTTGCCTGCGTCCGATATTCAAATTGCTTTTTCCAGGTCTTGACCCTAAAGGGAAATCCGCCGGTTGTATATTACTCAATATGACAGCAAATTTTTTAGGACTTGGCAATGCCGCAACACCGCTCGGGCTTCAAGCAATGCGCAGCTTACATAACGACAGCGGCGGCAGCAGCACTGCCACGCGGCATATGATTATGTTTGTCGTACTGAATACCGCTTCCTTTCAACTCATTCCCACCACCGTCATTTCCCTGCGCGCTGCAAACGGCTCTGCTGCTGCTTCCGAAATCATTCTTCCCGTTTGGATTGCTTCTGCAATTGCCATTATTTTTGGCATTTGTGCCGTCAAACTGTTTGAAAAACCGGAAAGGAACGTGAGCAAACGTTGAATGTTCTTCAAATTATCTCTTCCTGTATTATTCCCGCAGCCATTTTTGGCATTCTTCTTTATGGGCTAACGCATATCAAAGATATTTTTGATGTATTTGCAGACGGCGCAAAATCCGGCGTAGAACTCACACTACAAATTCTCCCAACATTGGTGGGACTTATGGTTGCTATTTCCATGCTGCGTGCCTCCGGCGCCATTGACCTACTGGCAAACTGGCTTTCTCCTGTTCTCACTTTGATTGGACTGCCCGCCGATGTGCTGCCGCTGACGCTTTTGCGTCCCATTTCCGGCAGTGCTTCTCTTGGCATTGTCACAGATATCATCAAAACGCATGGCCCTGACTCTTATGCAGGGCGGCTTGCTTCCATCATGATGGGTTCCACTGAGACTACCTTCTATACGGTTGCAGTCTACTATGGCTGTATTGGTATCAAGGATATCCGTCACACTATTAAAGCTGCGCTCACCGCAGACGCCGCCGGTATGCTTGCCAGCATTTTAGTATGCCGCTTTTATTTTGGTTATTAATCTCGCACGGCATGGCGAATCGTTCCGCCGCCCACCACCGTATCGCCCTGATAAAACACCACTGCTTGTCCCGGCGTAATTGCCCGCTGCGGCTGTTCAAATGTAACCAGCACAGCGCCCTCCGGCTGCTGCTCTATGGTTGCCGGCGCCGGACGGGAAGCATAGCGGATTTTTGCCTGCACCTGCATAGGCGCTTCCAGCTTGTCCAACCACTGAAAAGATACTTCATCCGCTATGAGACGTTTTGCAAATAGAGCGTCCTCGCCGCTGAGAATCACGCGGTTTTGCACTGCGTCCAGTTCTTTGACATATAATTTTGTCTCAGAGGCGATTCCAAGTCCGCGCCGTTGCCCCAGCGTATAGCGCGAGATCCCCTGATGTGTTCCCAAAACAGTTCCCTGTTCATCTACCACTTGCCCTGCCCGAAGCTGCGCCGGGTCATATTCCGCGATAAAATCCGCCAACGCGCGACCTTCCAGAAAACAAATATCCTGACTGTCCGCTTTTTCTGCTACAAACAATCCCTTCTCTCTTGCCATCTGCCGCACTTCTTCTTTGGTATAGTCCCCAAGCGGCATCTTGATATGGGCAAGCTGCTGCTGTGTCAAATGGTAAAGCATATAGGTCTGGTCTTTCTTTTGGTCGGAAGGCATTTTCAATAAATACCGCCCTTCCTCCTGCACCAGCCGGACATAGTGTCCGGTCGCCACATAATCTGCGCCAAGCCTTTTTGCTGCGCGGAATACTTCTCCAAACTTGATTTTACGGTTGCACATCACGCACGGATTCGGTGTGCGCGCTGCCGCATATTCTTTCAAAAAATAGTCAACTATCTCCTGCCGGAACAATTCTTTCCATTCCAGCACATGATGTTCTATGCCAAGCTGCTGCGCTATTTTTCCCCCATCACGTACCGCTTCCGATTCTCCATCTTGTTTTCCGTTCCATAAATCCAAGGTAAATCCAATGACTTCATATCCTTGTTCCTGCAACAACGCTGCTGCAACAGAACTATCCACGCCGCCGCTGAGCCCCACAAACACCTTTTCCTTCATTATTCATTTCTCCATTCCGCCGCCGTATGCAGCGTTTCATTTATTTTATCCCACTCAAGTCCCGCACCACTTCACCTGCTGCAATCAGTCCTGCAACGGACGGCACAAACGGTACACTGCCTAGCATTTTTTGTCCCGGCGGCACAGATTCTTGCATATGCGGAATTTTGGCTTCTTCTGTGGAATAGACGACTTTAAGACGTTCTACACCCCTGCGCCGCAATTCCCGCCGCATCACTTTTGCAAGTGGACAAACCTTTGTTTGATAGATGTCCGTCACTTCAAATTTTGTCGGGTCTAGTTTATTGCCTGCGCCCATGCTGCTGATTTGCGGAATTCCCATCTGAAAACACCGCTGCGCCAACTCCAATTTGGCTGTTACCGTATCCATTGCATCCACAACATAATCCGTCTTTTGCAGTGGAAATTCTTCCGCATTTTCCGGTAGATAAAATGTTTGCCATTCCGTCACTTGCATGGCAGGATTAATTTGCAGCATACGCTGTTTCATTGCCTGCGTTTTGGGCTGACCTACCGTACTTTCCAGCGCCTCAATCTGGCGGTTCACATTGGACAAACTCACCACATCATGGTCTACCAGCCAAACATATCCCACGCCCGCACGCGCCAACGCCTCTGCCACATAGGAACCGACTCCGCCCACGCCAAATATTGCAACTGTACTTTTGTGCAATCGTTCTATGCCATCAGCGCCTAATAGCAGCGCGCTTCTCTCAAACCGTTCGTCCATTTTCTGCCCCTCCTGCCCTGACCTTCCCACAATACATATTATTTTTTATTGATTTTATAATGGAAAATTTTCTTATATGTCCCTGTAAATATTTATAATATCATATAAGAATAGTTTAAAATCAAGATTTTTCCGCTCCTTCTTATTTACTTATACTGCGGCATATTTGCATGTATCAACTAAAATCTTTTTTTTATTTCTTCTAACATAGAATTGGTATTCTTTAAATCGTCTATGAATATCACCCTTTTTAATTATTATGATTCCGTAGTAAGCATAGGAAAAGGATACCCTTTCATAAAATCGCCTCATTTTCACTTATTGTGAATATCCAAAACTCTTTAGCAAATTAGGAACTATCTGTTCGTTGTTAATTCATCAAATGATGTTTAAAATGTCTAAAGGTGCTTCAAGCTGCCTAAATTCATTCTTTCTCTTTGCAGGCTGATTTGTGTCGTCTTTTAAATACCACACAGCTTGTACGGCTTTCATGCCAATCATTTCTGCTGCTTCCAATTCGTTGCTTCCCCCATCACCAACATATAAACAATCTCTAGCTTGTACATTTAATTTTTTTAAACACTTCTTAAATATAGAAGGATCTGGCTTTTGTAATCCTTCATCAAAGGATAAGCATACAGCATCAAAATAGGGATACAAAATACTTTTTTTAATAATCGTTGCCTCTTCAGAATAACAATTACTTATCAACCCAATTAGTACTCCCCGTTTCTTTAATTCTATTAACATTGGTATAATATCTTTATGTAAATGCTCAAATGCTGCTTCTCTACTCCGGATACGCTTTTGTATAATTAAATTCATTTTTGTTTCTGAATAGCAATCATTTGTTTTGAGAATCCTTTCCAAAATCTCCTCCAAAGTTATTTTTCCAATTGTTCTATCGACTTCTGCTGTACGCCATATCTCCTGAAATTTATCTTCTTTAATTCCTGCATCAAATGCAATCTGTGTTCCAAAATATATTGGTTTTTCGCAAAGAGTTATCAGAGTCTCATACATATCAAATATTACTGCTTTTACCATTAGCATCATCTCCATAAGCACCGATTTATCAGTAGCTGTACAATTAAAATTATATCACTCAAGCATAAATTTTCTATCTTTTCCTGTACGCTTCTTCCCTAAACAATATAGTCTCCCATCCTCTTCAACAGTCGAAATAAACAACTTTTACCCGCCGCCCACAATGATGTCTGCTTTTTATTGTATCATAATTTTCTTTTTTTTTCAATATTGGTTTTTTTCTCCTTGTATAAGTTTTTGAAATTCACCGATACTAAATGCGATTTATGTAATATAAATCAACTTTTCCTCTTATCGAAGACCCACATGATGAAAAGCGATCATGTAAACACCTCTGAACCTCCAACTTTTTCATCTACCCACTTCTATCCAGCCGTGTTTCAGGTAAATTCACCTGAAACACGGTATCGGGAACATTCGGCGCTGCGTCCCAGAATCGCCATTTGGACGCGGCGCCATTTTTTATATTTTTTTCTTGATTATCACACATCTAACACAATTTTATGGTATAATAATCTTATAAAATTAACGATTCATAGAAGGAGGAACATGGCATGTATCACATATTGGTCGTGGACGATGAGGCAAAAATTCGCGAAGTCATTCGCGAATATGCAGAATTTGAAGGATATGAAGTGACAGAAGCAAAAGACGGTATGGAAGCGGTTGAATTATGCCGTCAGCACGATTATGATTTATGTATCATTGACATTATGATGCCCAAATTGGACGGCTTTTCCACTTGCAAAGAAATCAAAAAATTAAAATCTATTCCTGTGCTCATGCTATCGGCGCGCGGTGAGGAATATGACAAATTATTCGGCTTTGAACTGGGTATTGATGATTATGTGGTCAAGCCATTTTCACCAAAAGAACTGATGGCGCGCGTCCATGTCATCATCTCTCGAAATGAGAAAAACAACGCTCAGCAAAACAATCTCCTGACGTTCGGCGGGCTGGAAATTGACATGACGGCGCGGACAGTGTGTGTGGACGGCACGCGGGTTGATATGACCCCAAAAGAATATGATTTGTTGTTTTATTTGGTATTAAATCAAAACATTGCACTCTCGCGCGACAAAATTTTGACTGATGTTTGGGGATACCATTTCTATGGGGACGACCGCACCGTTGACACCCACATCAAAATGCTGCGCGGCAGCTTGGGACCTTACCGCGACTATATTGTAACGCTGCGTGGTCTTGGCTATAAATTTGAAGCTACAGAAAAGGAATGATGTTTTCATGAAACGACTTGCTTCCCACCGTTCTCTCAAAGTCAAACTCTGGTGTTATTTCGGCGCGTTCGCTCTATTGATTTTGGCTATCCTGTGGCTGCTGCAAATCTTTTTTCTCAATACATATTATGAGAATATGAAAGCGCACGAAATTGAAAAACTGGGCAGAAATTTGATAGCTGAATATGGTACGGAACATTTTGAGGACTCCGCTTCCCAACTCTCTTATAAAAACGGAATCATTGTCCAGCTCTTTGACCAGAATGGTAATATGCTGTTCCCGAATGAATCCTCCTCCGGTGGTATGCCGCCGATGCGTCCAAACCCACGCGATTTCCGCGCTTTTCTGCAAGAACTTGAAAACGGCAGCCAAATGGACGGCGTTACCTATACGGTCAATCACGAACGTTTCAAAACGCATATGGTAGTCTTTGGTGCAAAACTGCAAAATGCGGAGGGCGGCGCAGAATATCTCTATATCAATTCTCCATTGGCGCCTATCGGCGCAACAACACAGGTGCTGCAAAACCAGCTTATCATCATTTCCATTCTCGCGCTCGTGATTGCTTTTATTCTGTCCTATTTTATTGCCACACGGATTGCCCGCCCCATTATCAACATTACCAAATCGGCTAATATTTTAGGGAAAGGTGACTATGACGTCACATTCCACGCAGACGGTTATTCTGAAATTGCCCAACTGGCAGACGTCCTCAATCACACAACGCAGGAATTGTCTAAAACCGATGCGCTGCGCCGTGATTTAATTGCCAATGTGTCACACGACCTGCGCACCCCGCTGACTATCATTAAATCTTATGCGGAAATGATTCGCGACATTTCAGGCGGCAATCCGGAAAAGCGCATGGCGCATACAGGGGTTATTATTGACGAAACAGACCGTCTCTCCGCTCTGGTTACGGATATTTTGGATTTATCCAAAATTGAATCGGGTATGACGCCGCTGACATGCAGCCGGTTTTCGCTGTCGCTTGCCGCGCAGGATATTTTATACCGGTTCCATTTTTTGGTGGAACAAGAAGAATATGTGTTTGATGTCCATTTGGAGGAAGATACGTTTATCTATGCAGATGAAAACCGCATTGAACAGGTTTTATATAACTTAATCAGCAATGCTGTCAACTACACCGGCGACGACAAAACGGTTACGATTTCCGTCCGGCATACTGACGGCGACGTTGTCTGCATGGTGACAGATACCGGAAAAGGAATTGCGGAGGACGAAATTCCAAAAATTTGGCAGCGGTACTATAAAGCCAGCGAACGCGGGCACCGCACCAATCACGGCACCGGAATCGGTCTGTCCATTGTGCAGGGGATTTTAAACCAGCACCACGCCGTTTATGGTGTGGAGAGCGAAAAAGGCAGCGGCGCCACCTTCTGGTTCCGTCTTCCCTATGCCGCGCAGGAACCGCTTGACGAAACGCGCAACTAGCCTGCATTTTCAATGCGCGCACAGCAACAAAACAAAAAAACTTTCTAGGTACGCAAAAAGCCGTTCGGTGGCATCATACCACCGAACGGCTTTTTATTTTTCTATTTATATATTCATCCATTTGCATTCCATTGGTTTAAGAACAACGGCAATTTCTTTGCCATTCACGTTGATATTTGCTTTCTGCACGTCTGTTGAGTTGTTCACTGCACAGAACCGTCCCGCTTCGGGATATGCATTACATTCTACTTCTTTATTATCGCTGTAGAACGCTTCCATCGCGTCTTCACGGCTTGCAGCCCAGAAAATCGCACGATAGAGCAGTCTTGCATTGGTTGCATTATATGGCATTCCTGCAAAATAGACACTTCTTCCTTTTCCGAATGTGTTCACCGCCATGTTGCAGCTTCTGTTTTGCACATCCAGAATCTGTGCGCTGTCCTCACTGCGGTAGACCATGGTCATACTTTCGCCATAGTCCACTTCGCCTTCCAATTCTTTGGTGATGAAATGGTTGCGGTCTGCTTCAAATGCCGGTTTATTGTTGCTGGCAGTGAAACCGATTTCTTTCTGTACACCGAGAATATCCGACAACATGAAAAGTTCTCCGTCTTTCTCGCAAGCTGTCGGTTCACCGATACCAATGAACCCGCCGCCGTTATAGACCCATTCACGAATGGTTTCCACCACTTTGGGATCCGCCCAATTATCGCCGCCGCTCCACGCGGTTCCGGCGTCGCCGGCATTGATAATGATACCTACATCTTCCGGAATGCCGTTTTCACGAATGGTATCGAAACAAATAAATTCCACATCCAACGGGAATCCTGCCAACGCTTCAATCGCGCCCAAATAGGAATAACAACGCTGGTTCCACAAGGAATGCGCTACCTGATGCGTCTGCCAAGAACGGATTTTGCCCCACGAGTTGAGTACTGCCACTTTAAACGGCGCCACATAGGGTTTTGTGCCTTTTCCTTCGCTCCAAATAGACTTGAACTGAGATGTAATTTCCGTTACATGGTCTACAAATTCAGGGAATTTCAATGCCAGGCTCAAATATCCGCCATATCCCATGCGCGCCATTGGTTTTCTCATAATCGCGCGGCGGCATTTTGTCCAAATCGGCGTCGATTCCCCTACCGGGTCTCCGCCTTCATAAAATACATCCGGGAAGAAATAGGGATAGAACCGCGCTTCTGTTTCCGCCACAGGAATGTCCGCAATCATACGCGTGGTCACGCCGTCGCCTGCCGCGCCCACAACCGCGTCCAGACCAATCTGCTGGAAATACGGTCCATAGGGTTCTGTGCCTGCCCAATGGTCTCCCAAAAACATAATCGCTTTCTTTTCATATTGGTGTACCAAGTCCACACATTTTTTCGCAAACTCGGACACAAACTTCATGGTGAAGTCCATCCAATCCAAATATTTCTTGGTGGGATTCTTAAACGGCGTATTATACCGTTTGTTGTCAATAAAATCTTCCGGTGTCATTGCATAGCCATATTCTTTTTCAAACTGCTCCAATGCCAACGGAGATACACATGCCAGATAGCCGAACCAGTTCACCATTTTTTCTTTGCCAAGCTGGTTATATACCAAGTCAAAGCAATAGAAAAACGTTGTGAAACGAACAACGTCTGTTTTGGGATGCTCTTGCAGCCATTTTTCAAAAATCGTCAGAACATGTTCCTGCACTTCCGGATACCGAACGTCAATCGGCATACGGTGTTCTTCCTTCCAGTCGTTCGTTAAATGGTTATACATGGAAACCGGTTCCCATAGCTGGTATGCCAGAAAATCCACACTGTATTTATGCCATTTTTTCGGATTTAAAATGACGACTTTTCCATCTTCATAAGTCCAGTCCTCGCCCGGAATGGCTTCTCCCAAAGTCCTGTCCATGACCTGCCAATATTTCTTTATATCAACATCACAGTTTGGTTCAAACTGGTCTGCAAATACCTTTTCCATAATATCAATCCGCAGCACATCTTCTGTTGCCACATAGCTTTCCGAAGTCAAAAACTCCTGCTGCAAATATTCTTTATGCGCCTTGGCAAACTCGTTGTCCATACGAACCAGACAAACGGTGGAATATACCTGAAGCCCCATATCAATAATTTCCTGAGACAACTGCGTCCCGTCGCTGTCACGCACCGCGTCAACGCCCCATTTGCCAACCAATTCTTTGATTTCCTTTTCCATGCCTTGCTCGCCCGGTAAGGTAAATCTGCCTTTTTCCATATCTGTTCCTCCTAGTTCTTTTCATTTTTGACCTGCGTTTGGCAGATATGCCATTTCTATAAAAACAGTACATTTTATCTTATCATTCGGCTTTCTCTTTGTCAAGTGGTTTTTCACTTTCTTTTTTCACTTTTTTAATCGGGAATTGAATCAATACTTCCGACCCTTTTCCTTGCTGTGACGTGATAGAAATACTGCCGCCATGCTCTTCCACAATTTCTTTTGCAATCGCCAGTCCCAGCCCCGTGCCGCCTTCATTGCGGCTGCGCGCCCTATCCGTGCGATAGAACCGGTCGAACACATATGGCAGCGCCTTTTTGGCAATACCGATACCGGTATCCTGCACTTTCACATAAATATAGTCATATAAATAGCCTGAAAATACATTGATTTCCCCATCTTCCGGCGTATATTTCACCGCATTGGAAATCACATTGGTCAGCACCTGCTCCATGCGGTCAGGATTTCCCATAAACTTAGGCAGTTCCGAAATTTGCGTGTAGGTCAGTATTTGCCCCTTTTTCTTGTCAAATCCCAGCTTGTCAACCACTTCTGTAATCAACACTGCCAAGTCAAACGGCTGCGCCTTTTGATTGAGTTTATCGTTGTCCAAACTGGAGAGTGTGAGCAAATCGTGAATCAGCCGCGTCATACGGTCTGCTTCTTTTTCCACAATCCCCAAAAACCGCTTTTGTACTTCCCGCGGCAAATCTTCTGTCTCTTTCACGGTTTCCGTATAACTTTTAATGGTAGTAATGGGTGTGCGCAGTTCATGTGACACATTCGCCACAAATTCCCGCCGCGCCGCGTCCAGTTTTTGCTGCTGCGTCACGTCATGCAGCATGGTAATAACGCCGGTCGTCTTTTCCCCTTTGCTCATGCGTGCAAACAGCATTTCAATATGCCGACCGTCTTTTTCATAATACCGCCGCAGCACCGTTTCGCTTTTGAACACCAATTCTGCAATGGAAATCTGAATGCCAATGGAATGAAAATATTCATCAAACTGTAGTTTTTCTTTTTCCAGTACCTCCAGCATTTTTGCCGCTGCACGGTTAATATGAATCAATTCTCCCGCCGCGTCAAATGCCATGACGCCGTCCGACATAAACGTTTGAATGGTTTCCAGTTTGTTTTTTTCTTCTTCAATATCGCTGATATTCGACTGTAATTCCGCCGCCATCTGATCCAATGTCTGACTCAGCTTTCCGATATCATCGCGGGAGGATATTTTCACTTCTGCATCAAAATCGCCTTCCGCAATCTGTTTTGCTTTTTCCGTCAGCGACCGCACCGGTCTGGTAATCATGCGGACCACCAAAAGCCCCGCAATCAGTGCAATAACAACGCCCAGCAGACAGGCTTGTCCTATCAGCCGCACGATTTTTTGCAGCATTTGCGCTAGTCCCTGCGGACTGTCGCAAAGATAGACAATTTCTTTCACATTGCCCGCCGCGTCAAAAACAGGCTGGGCATAATCAGCTTCCATGTTCAGCATGGAATAGCCGGTTCCTGTACGCCCCGCCGCCGCGGCTATGATATTCTCACTCAGCCCATACGGCAGCGTGTCCGGCTGCACGCCGTCTGTTTGAACCCCATTTTCATCATACCAAACGGTTCCGTTCGGGTAAAGTATGTATAATGTCTTTTTCTCCGCATTGCCGTGCCGCACAAGTTCCTGATGTATCAATTCCCATGCGTTTGGCATTCCTTCCACCGGCGCCGCCGCATTTTGATTCAATTGTTCTGCCAGCGTACCTTGCAGCATCCGTTCCGCCTGTGCAGCAAACTCTTGCTTATAGTTCCATATCGCATGTACGCCAAAAAAAGCGCCTGTTAGAAGCACAACTATCACTGTCACCAAAACAATCATGCATTCCAATTTCCACCGTATGCTTTTGAACATGTTTGTCAGACCATCCTAACTTAGGAACCCATCTTCGAGTCCACATTAAAATAATAGCCAACGCCGCGTTTTGTCACCACATATTCCGGTTCTGCCGGATTGCGTTCCAATTTTTCGCGCAGTCTCCGAACGGTCACATCCACCGTCCTCACGTCGCCGATATATTCATAGCCCCATACTTTTTCCAGCAACACCTCGCGGGAAAACACCTTGTGCGGACTGGACGCCAAAAACCGAATCAATTCAAATTCCCGCAGCGTCAAATCAATCCGCTCTTCCCCGCGCCGTATTTCATATTGGTCGCAGTCAATTGTCAAATCTCCCGTCACTATCGTCTCGCCCGCCGCCGTTTCCGGCGTTTGCACCGTCGCCGACGGAAGCCGCCGCATATTGGCTTTGATGCGCGCCATCAACTCCCGCATACTAAACGGTTTTGTCATATAATCATCTGCACCGAGTTCCAGTCCCAAAATTTTATCCACTTCTTCCGTGCGCGCGGTGAGCATAATAATGGGCGCCTGCGAAAATGTGCGTATCATCTTGCACACTTCAAATCCGTCAATCACCGGAATCATCACATCCAGCAAAATCAAATCCGGTTCCAGTTGTTTTGCCTTTGCAACCGCTTCTTCCCCATCCATAGCGGTCTGTGTCCGGTATCCCTCCCGCTCCAGATTAAACTGCAATATATCCAGAATGGATTGTTCGTCTTCTACAATTAATAATAAACCTTTCATGAAACGTCATCCACCTTCTTCCTACCATATTCTTCATTTCTTATTGTACCAGATTGTCCATAGAGATTGCAAGTCTTTTTTCTAATTCTCCTCTTTTTTCTGCATCTAAATACAAAAATTGTATGTATTTTGTAAACAAATTGTAAATATTCATCCAAAATCACATAGATTCCATTGACAACACATAAAATATGTATTATACTATGGGAAGCATTTGGAAAAAAGTAGGTGAACCATGATGGATGATGAACAGAAACTTTCTATGACAGCGCAATATCATGATATTCCTTGCTATACGCGGCGGTGCTGCATCACATCGGGTGAGCAATCCACTGCGGCGCAGCAGGAACAGGAAATACTTTCTACAGTGCAGGCAGAACCGGCTTCGGTTTCTGAGGATAGTATCACAGAAGATATCACAAAAAACAAACCGGTTTGGAAATTTGCATTCCAAAACTATCTCAGAACCTATTGGAAAAAAGCCATACGATTCTGCCGCAAAAAATTGCGCATAGTAGCTGCATTTGATATGAAATCAATCAAACTGCCCGCTTCGTTTCCTATTAAAATAGACGAAGGCAAATTGAAAATAGACATTGATAAACAAGCTGTGAAACAGTTTTTAAAAGAAGTGATATATTATAAAAGCAAAACTGCGGCAGCTTCCGTATTTGTCTCTTTGATATTGGTTGCGTTTTCTCTTATTTTGGCAGAATTTTTCTCTGCCGGCTATGACGCCTATATCAACGGAACTTATGTCGCTACGATTTCGGAAAAATCGGATTTGCAAACCGAAATCCGTCAGCTCAATCAACAGATTGTGGAGGCAACAGGCGAAGCAGGCGATATTCCTGTGCAGGTGGATTATGTATTCAAATTTGTTCCCAAAGAAAAACTCTCGGATGACACAGAAATTAGCCGGAATCTGCTCGCATTTTCCAGCCGTCTCAAAGACGCTTTTGTTATCACGGTAGACAGCACGCCGGTGACAACAGTCGCTTCTCTTTCAGATGCTTCTGCTAGTTTGGAAGCAGTGAAAGAACAATATAAAAACGGTCAGGATGACGTCACTGTGGAAATACTCAATGAAATCAAGGTCGAATCCGGCATTGTGCCGACTGCCGATATTTCTTCTGTTTCCACCGCTGCCCAGTCACTCAACGCACAAAAATCTGTTGATGTGGACTATATTATTCAACCGGAGGATTCCCTCTGGAGTTTGGCGTCGGAAAACAATTTAACTGTTGAGGATATTCAGGCGCTCAATCCTGGTCTGGAGGAAACACTGGTAGACGGCAGCGTGATTCATTTAAAACAGCAGCAACCGCTTTTGAATATCAAAACCGTACAAAACGCTTCCTATCAGGAAACGGTTCCTGCACCGGTCAATGAAATTCAGGACAGTAACCTATATCAAGGGACTACGCAGGTTGTAGAACAGGGTACCGAAGGCTTGAAAATGGTCAGTGCCAAGATTGTGAAAATCAATGGACAGGAAGTAGACCGTATGGTGCTTTCAGAATCTGTTTTGTCTGCGCCAACCCCTTCTTCCGTGATTGTGGGAACGCGTCCTGTGCCGACCGGCATTGGCAGCGGACAGTTTTTGCGTCCCTATTCCGGCGTTATCACCTCCCGTTTTGGCTCCCGCTGGGGCAGCGTGCATAAGGGAATTGATGTCGGCGGCTCGGTCGGCGACCCTGTGCTCAGCGCAGACGAAGGAAAGGTTGTTTTCGCCGGCTGGAACACTGGCGGGTATGGAAATCTCGTCATTTTAGACCACAGCAACGGTTATCAGACCTATTATGCGCATATGAATGAGATTCTGGTCAGCGACGGCGATGTGATTGAAAAGGGCTATCAACTTGGTACAGTTGGCAACACCGGACGTTCTACCGGTCCTCACCTGCACTTTGAAGTGCGCAAGGACGGAGAACCGCAAGACCCGCAAACGTATTGTTATTAAATAAAGGAACCGCAGAAACTTTTTGATTGGTTTCTTCTTTTTTTTATACTATTCCTATCAATAAAACGCCGGGTATATACTCAAATATCAAACCCATTTTCATAAAGGTATAGGTTTTGTCACATGAAATTTTTATACACCCTGTCCATTTCTCATTTCACAATTCTACCATATTTCTTCTGTTTTATCTACATGTTTTCTGCTTTTTTCTGCTTTTCTGTTCTATAAGCGACAAAAGTATAGGTTTTGTAAAACCTATACTTTTAGCAACTGCTTCCGGACAGTATCTAAAAATCCCCCATGTTCATTTTACTAAAAACACTCACTGATAAATTGGAGGAGGAATTAACAATGAAAAAAGCAACGTCAATCAGAGTAACAGCGCTTGTAATTGCAGCCTGTATCAGCATTATGCATCTGCCGGTATTGGCGGCAGGGCAGCATTATATGTACAGTCGGTATGACGGCGCGGCAATTTTGGTGAACACCGGCGAAGAAGCGGCATTTGCACAAGGCTATGCCAATCCTGACGAAACCGTCACGGTTTTTAGCCGCGTAGACGGCGCACGGGCTGTTATTTGGTCGTATGAAGTAGCAAAAAACCAATCGCATTATGCAACAGGTCAGCAAAATATCCGAATGTTCAGTAAATATGACGGCGCTATGATACTGGTGCATTCTTATGAGGCGGCGGGATATTCTGCAAACTATTACGGTGAAAAGGCAACTGTAGTGGTTTATGATAAAAAGAGTGGTTTTGACTATACTATCTGGGCGTCAGATTTAGCCTCCCATTTGAATAAAGGTTTCAGCACAACAAGACCTTATATTCCGGTGTATGGATATGCAGATTTTAAAAGTGTCCCATCATTCGGAAGTATGATAGGCATGAAAGATGATCCGCTTTTTTCAGAAGAAATAATTACTTATCTCTATAAATTATCGCATAACAATGCGGTCAAGGCAGCAAAACGGTATTTCAAAGAACTGGAGCAATGGGGATATTGGTATTGCGGACAGGATAATAATGGTGTGGATCTCTATTATAACGGAACATCAGGTGTTGAAATAGGCTACAATTACTCCTCCAACACAGTTGTAATAGTCATTTGGGTATAAACAGAAAGTCGTCTCTATAAAACATTCTATAATACTCTTGGGGGATAGGAGGCGCCATTATGCTCCTTGTCATTGCATGTATTGTTTTGGCTGTATTGATATTCATAAGCATATGGTGGTTTGGGAAAACGAAATGTCCGGATTGCCGTAAACGCAAATGTGAAAATATTTTTAAAAAGAAATTAAAGACAGAAACAATATACTTCAAAGAAAAGGAAATCATCCAAAATTATAAAAACACTACCGGTCATTTCCCAACCCCCACGCAGCCGCCCAACACATTTTCTACCCGCATGGTTCTCATTCCCGGAGAAAGAATATGGTATCTGGTGAAATATAAATGCAACAACTGCGGAAAAGTCTTTTTTCGTAAGGAATACATTGATAAAAGACCAATCATCAAATAGCGGAAAGGAAGGAGAAAACTTTATGGCAACACCTATTTATTTTACACAAAACCGTTATGAAACAGGGACAACGAAAGTATTCATAACCCGAAACAAACTTGAGCCGGGAGCTGTGAAGGTTTGGGCTACGTAAAACAAGTTTGAGCGAAATTTAATAAAGGGGTTTATTGTCGATAAGCCAAACGAAGCACAAATGAAAATTTATCTATGCCAAAACAAATGGGAATGAGCCGGAATGAAGGTGATACAGAGGTATGTCTATGAATCAATATGAAAAGCAAATTTTTGAACTATATAAAAATTTGAATATTGGAAAATCCAATGCTTGCACAGTATGCAAAAAGCAAAATCCTGATTTAACGATGCCCGTTTCTATCTGGCAGGTGGGCGATGCGTACTATGAAAGTTTCTACAAGGTTCTGTTTGTCGGAAAGGCTGCGCGCGGAACCATCGGAACCAGACGCGGCAGTTTCATGGACGCAACCGAAAGGGCAAACGTGCTGTATCACAGTGTCGGCTGGGCATATTGGAGTTATACAAAAGCGATTGCAGACGCACTATACCCTGAAAATGCATGGGAAAAAATTGCATTCACAAACATGGTGAAATGCAACAATTCTGAGACGATTGATACCGCCACAAACTCCATGAAAGAGCACTGCATACCTATTCTCAAAGAAGAAATGAAGCTTCTTCAACCTAAGAATGTTGTGTTTTACACAAACCGCAGCTATGATAACCAAATAGAAAAACTCTTTGATAAAATAACGGATTCCATATCTCAAGAGGTTGCCATAGGAAAAAAGCGCATGAACGCCTGGCGTTTTAAAGGCGTCATTGAAAACTGCCGGTGCCGCGCTATCAGAATCGGTCATCCCGAAAGGATGAATAAAACAGATTATGTGAAGTTTGTGACAGATTTCTTAAAAGACGTTCTGTAAATGCTGAAAAAGCGAATGGATACAAGCTATTTTGCATGACATTTCAGGCATAGAAAATAACTTTTGTCGTTCAGACCGGAAATTCTGTTATATTGTTATGAAATAAAAATATCCCGCTATCGAACCTATTTTGGATAGCGGGATTTGTTTTTTGAAATTAAAACTTTTTCATATATTGCCGGTATTCCTCTTTGGAAACGGAAAAACAGAGATGATCCGCTGTTCTGCCGTCATAGAGTGTTTCCACCATGTGCAGACAGCCTTCATAGTTCATGCCGCATTTTTCTAAAACTTTTCGGGAACGTAAATTGGAAGGGTAGCAGTTTGCCGTTATCAGTTGCAGCCCCAGCGTTTCAAAGCCATATGCAATCACTGCTTTTGCCGCTTCTGTCATGATGCCTTTGCCCCAATAATGTTTCCCTATTGCATATCCAATCATGCGGACAGCTTCATGGCTGCGTTTATCATCTTGTATTAGCCCAATCGTGCCAATCAATTTCTCGGTTTCTTTCCAAACAATGCCCCAGACATCTTCCTTCCCGACAAACACTTCCTGCATGATTTGCCGCGTCTCTTCCAAACTTTCATGCGGTTTCCAGCCCGCATTACTGCCCACTTCCGGATGCTTGGAATACTCATAAATATCCTCCAAATCCGTGTATTCCACCGGACGCAAAACAAGGCGCTGTGTCTCTATTGTTTCCATCAAAATTCCTTTCTGTTACTGATACAAATTGTTGTTTCTCAAATATGGCAGTCCGTCGTTCCGCTCTGCCGAAATATCCCATACGGACTGAAAATCCCACGCTTCATAAGTGGATTTGTCCTGAAGCTGTGCAATTGTTTTCATTGGAATGATTTCTTCCAAATCCTGCGGCGTACAAAAATGACTATTCGTTGTTTTTAAATCTCTTGATGATGTTGGATATCTACGGTTATGTGGGTCAGCGTTGATTTCCGAATCCACATATTCCCGAATGGAATAACAGTTTTGATAGGTTCCATGGTTTAAATACGGTCCCTCATCTTCACCATAATATCTTACAAAAGTAAATCCTGCCCGAAAAGTTTGAGAACCGCCATCTTCTGACTGCTCATCCCGAAACGCAGAAATACCGGTTCCTGATGCATAACATTTTTCCAAATTTCCTCTATTGTCTCCTACCATCAATCCTGTCCGGCTAAACACATAACTTGGCATTGCCGACATACGGGAATTCATTCCCTGACCATGCACATATGACAAGCCTAAGCCATATTTCGCCATAATAGAGCCGGAAGTGTAGCTATTGCATACGTTCCCTTCATTTTCCCCTATCAATCCGCCTGCATATATCTGAGAATCACCGCCATAGTCCGCCTCTGCAAATATAGAACCTGTTGCATAGCATTCTTCTACGGTGCTGCCATTGATTCCTATCAGTCCGCCCGCATGACAGGAATATCCTGCGCCGGAACGGTACCGTTTTGAACTGACGGAGACCTCCTGAATCGCATAACATCTGCTGACCGTCCCCTGCTCCGTTGCGCCAATCAATCCGCCGCCGCAGACCGGCAGCAGATGATATTGGTCGCAAGCATAGCAATAATAAAATCCTTCGTCCGCTAATCCATTTATCGTTACCGGACATTTTGACCCGCAGGACAGGACAGTGCAGTTTTTCGCATAGCCGCATATGCCGCCTGCATAACTGGTTTCTTTATCTTTTTTGGTGATATACTGAATGTTTATCGCCCCTGTCGCCACACAATTTTCAAAAAAACTGTCCTCCGCATATGCCGCAACAGCACCGGCATAGCGGCTGTTCGCCTTAATATCGGCGGCAACCGTTACGTTTTTGATGCACGCATTTTTCACTACGCCAAACAGACCAACATATCCATATCCCTGATCTTCTCCTATGGAAAACAAGATTCTATGTCCATTGCCGTCAAACGTACCTGTAAACGGTTGTTGTTCCCAGCCGATGGGATCCCACCTTCTATCTGGAACCCACTGTCCGTCTTTATAGCTGCCTGCATAAATTAAAATATCATTTTCCAGCCGATAGTTTCCGTTCGGCTGATATCTGATTTGGTCAAGCTGTTCTATTGTTGAAATAAGCTGTGGCTGGCTTTCCGTCCCGCCGTTTTCCGCAAATGCCGCCCCTTGACACATGCCCATAAAAAGTAGTACCGCCAACACAAATTTGCAATATTTTTTCATATTCGTACTTCCTTTCTATTTTTTTGCATCAATCATCTTTACTTTCCCCTACGACAGCCTTGTTTTAAAATCTTCATATCCGAATTGCCGCACGATTTCGTCTGTTCCGTCCTCACGGCGCAGCACAATCGCCGGAAGCCCAATGCCGTTAAAGGTGTTGTTTTTCACCATGGTATAGTGCGCCATATCGCAAAACACCAGTCTGTCACCCGCGTTCAGCGGCTGTGCAAAGGAATAGTCGCCGATAATGTCGCCCGCCAGACAAGTCGGGCCACCCAGCCGATAGGTATAGGGCAGTTCACGCGGTTTTCCTGCGCCGACAATCTCCGGACGGTAGGGCATTTCCAGCACGTCCGGCATATGACATGCCGCAGAGGCATCCAAAATGGCAAGCTGCATACCGTTTTCCAGCGTATCCAGCACGGTTGACACCAAAAATCCTGTGTTCAGCGCCACCGCTTCCCCCGGCTCCAAATAGACCTGCACGCCATATTTGTTCTGTATCCAATCAATACTTTTCAGCAATGTATCAATATCGTAATCGGGTCGGGTGATGTGATGTCCGCCGCCGAAATTGACCCATTTCATTTGCTTCAGATAGCAACCGAATTTTTCGTCCACCACCTGCACCGTGCGCCAAAGTGTGTCCGAATTCTGTTCGCACATGGTATGAAAATGCAGTCCGTCAATCCCCTCCAGTAAAGAGTCGTCAAACTGAGACAGCGTCGTGCCCAGTCTGGAACCTGTGAAACAAGGATTGTAAATATCCGTTTCAATCTCCGAATATTCCGGATTGATGCGGATACCGCATGTGATGGCGCGTCCGCTCGCCTGAACGCGCGGCCTGAACTGCTGCCACTGCCGGAATGAATTGAACACAATATGGTCGCAGATTGCAGCAATCTCGTCAAATTCCTCCGGTCGGTATGCCGGCGCATAAATATGCGTCTCGCCCTGCATTTCTTCTTTTCCCAGTTTCGCTTCATACAGTCCGCTGGCGGTGGTACCGTCTAAATATTCTCCAATCAGCGGATAGAGCCGAAACATGGAAAAACTTTTTTGTGCCAGCAAAATTTTGCAGCCGCTTTTCTGTTTCACGCGGCGCAAAATCTCCAAATTTCGTTTTAACAGTGTTTCCTCTACCACATAGCATGGCGTGGGCAGTCCGTCATAGTTTCTTTCCATGCCGCGCCCCCTAGTCTACCAAATCCGGCGCGAAACTTTCCTGCCACGGCAGACCGAATTTATTAAGTGCCTCCATGAAGGGATCAGGATCAAATTCTTCTACATTATAAACGCCCGGCTTTTTCCATTTTCCGGTCATCACCATTGCCGCGCCAATCATTGCCGGCACGCCCGTTGTGTAGGACACTGCCTGAGAGCCTACCTCCGCATAGCATTCTTCGTGGTCGCAGACATTATAGACATAGTATGACTTTTCTTTGCCGTCTTTCACGCCGGTGAAAATGCAGCCGATATTGGTCTTTCCTTTGGTGCGTGGCCCCAGCGACGCCGGATCAGGCAAAACCGCTTTCAAAAATTGCAGCGGCACAATTTGTTTGCCTTCAAAGTCAATGGGTTCAATGGACGTCATACCCACGTTTTCCAACACGCGCAAATGCGTCAGATATTTTTCTGAGAACGTCATCCAAAACCGAATCCGCTTGATACCTTTGATGTTGAGCGCCAACGATTCCATTTCTTCATGGTGCAGCAGGTACATATCTTTCTCCCCAATTTCAGGGAAATTATAGACCCGTTTGATGCTCATGGGTTCTGTCTCAATGAATTTTCCGTTTTCAAAATAACTGCCGTTTGCCGTCACTTCGCGAATATTGATTTCAGGATTGAAATTTGTTGCAAACGGATAACCATGGTCGCCTGCGTTGGCGTCCAAAATATCAATCGTATGGATTTCATCAAAATAGTGTTTTTGCGCATAAGCGCTGAACACACTTGTCACACCAGGGTCAAATCCACTGCCGAGCAGCGCGGTAATACCTGCTTTCTCAAATTTTTCGCGGTACGCCCACTGCCATTTATATTCAAATTTTGCTGTGTCCAGCGGTTCATAATTCGCCGTGTCCACATAGTCCACGCCCGTTTCCAGACACGCGTCCATAATCGTCAAATCCTGATAGGGCAGCGCCACATGAATCACGATATCCGGTTTTTCCTTTTTGATAAGCGCCACCAATTCTTCGGTATGATCTGCATCCACCTGCGCCGCACTCACTTTTGTTTTGCCGCCTTGCAGCTTGTCCCGCAGCGCCTCGCATTTGGACAGCGTCCGGCTGGCGATACAAATTTCTTCAAAAACCTCCGGATTTTGGCAGCATTTATGCGCCACTACGCTGGCAACGCCGCCCGCTCCTATAATCAATGCTTTCCCCATTTTTGATTCCTCCTTCTATTTGTGCAAAGACAATAACATTTCCCGCAATATCTTACAGGCAACCGCTGTCGACGCGCCCGACTGGTCATAGATGGGCGACAGTTCATTCATATCCGCCGCGACAACGTTGCAGTGTTTTCCAATAAGTTCAATGGCGCAGCGCAATTCTTCAAAGCTGACGCCGCCCGCTTCCGGCGTTCCCGTCCCTGGAAACACCGACGGGTCCAGCACGTCCAAGTCCACCGTTACATATATCGGTTTGTCTTTCAATTTTTGAATGGTTTCCTCCAAGGTGTCAAACGTGAATTTGCAGGTGGAAACATGCTCCGCGCCCCACACAAATTCGCTTTTGTCCCCGCTGCGGATACCAAACTGAAAAATCCTGCCGTTTCCGACCAGTTCCCAGCAGCGGTGCATAACCGTTGCATGGGACAGCATAACGCCCAAATACTCGTCACGCAAATCCGCATGTGCGTCAAAATGCAAAATATGCAAATCCGGATACGCTGCACTGGCGGCTCGCACTGCGCCAAGCGTCACCAAATGCTCGCCGCCAATCATCAGCGGCAGTTTTCCGTCCTGCAGCACTTTTTTCGTATATGTTTCAATGTCCTCCAGCGCCTGCTGCGGACTGCCAAATGGCAATTCCAAGTCCCCGCCGTCATAGACCTGAATCTCCGTTAAATCGCGGTTCAGATAGGGACTATAGGTTTCCAGCCCAAAACTCTCATTTCTTATCGCGCTGCTGGCAAACCGCGTGCCCGGGCGGTAGGACGTTGTGCTGTCAAATGGCGCACCAAACAGCACAATCGTACTTTCCTCATAGGCGTGGTCGCAGGCAATAAACGTGTGTATATTTTTCTCCATCAATCATCCAGCAACTCCTTCACATAATTCGGAATGGCAAAAGAACCTTTGTGCAGTTCCGTATTATAATATTTTGTTTGCAGCCCCAGCGCATTCCACTCCTGCGCGCGCAAATCCGCTACAGGGTGATACTTTTTGGAGGCAAACCCAAACAACCAATGTCCGGACGGATAGGTCGGTATGTGCAATTGATACACCATACTGATGGGAAACGCCGCGCGGATACGCTGATGCGCGCGCCGCATGGCTTTCGCGTCCTCTGCATAATAGGGACTCTCATGCTGGTTAATTAAAATACCATCCTCTTTCAGCGCTTTATAGCAATTGCCGTAAAACTCTTTGGTAAACAGCCCTTCTCCCGGTCCGAACGGGTCGGTGGAGTCCACAATAATCAAATCATACGCGTCCTGCTGCGTCCTGACAAACTTCAGTCCGTCTTCAAAATACATATCCAGCCGCGCCTCGTCCAAACAGCACGCCGTCTGCGGCAAATACTCCCGGCAAACCTCCACCACTTCTTTATCAATCTCCACCATATCAATATGTTCAATCGAATCATAACGCGTCAGTTCCCGAATGGTGCCGCCGTCTCCCGCGCCAATCACCAGCACTTTCCGCGCGCGCGGGTGCACTGCCATCGGCACATGCGTTATCATTTCATGATAGATAAATTCGTCCTTTTGCGTCACCATCAAATAGCCGTCTAACGTTAATATTCTGCCAAATTCTTTGGATTCCAACACATCAATTCTCTGATAACGGCTTTTTTTCGAGACCAACTGCCGGTCTATTTTCATGGAAAACCTCACATCTTTCGTGTGATTTTCCGTATACCACAATTCCACTTACAGTCCCTCCACAACACAAATCCGTTCAATTTCCAAATCCTGCGTCCCTGTCAGGAAACATCCTTTTTCTTTTGCGTAGGCGATATAGCGCAGGATTTCGCCGGTAATGCGCTCGCCCGGCGCCAAAATCGGAATGCCCGGCGGGTAGCACATCACAAACTCGCCGCCCACTCTGCCTTCGCTCTGCTCAATTGGCAGAGATTCTTTTTCCGCATAAAACGCCTGCTGCGGCGGACACACAATTTCCGGATTGATATATTCATGGTCAAACAATCCCGCCGGGTCTTTGGCGTGCAGCCGTTTGATTTCATAGAGCGCGGCAATGAACCGCTCGATTTCCAGCGCTCTGTCGCCCGCCGACACAATCGCCAAAATATTGCCGATATCGCCAAATTCAATTTGAATCTCATATTCGTCGCGCAAAAGGTCATAGACCTCAATCCCCGCCAGTCCGATTTCCCGCGTATGGACGGACAATTTCGTGGGGTCAAACGCAAATACTGCGTCTGTGTCAATGATTTCTTCTCCGAATGCCTGATAGCCGCCCAAACGGTTAATTTCCTCCCGCGCGTAGGACACAAACTCCACCGTTTTTTCAAACATTTCTTTGCCGTGCAGACTGAGGTTGCGGCGCGCCAAATCCAGCGACGACAGCAACAGATAGGAGCCGCTGGTGGTCTGCGTCAGGTTCACCACCTGCCGCACATAATCGGCATTCACACGTTCCCCACAAAGCAAAATGGAACTTTGTGTCAGGGAGCCGCCTGTTTTATGCATACTGATTGCCGCCATATCCGCTCCCGCCTGCATGGCGGAAACCGGCATATTCTCACCGAAATAGAAATGGGTGCCGTGTGCTTCGTCTGCCAGCACCAACATATTATACCGGTGTGCCAACCGCACAATTTCTTTCAGATTGGAACACACGCCATAGTAAGTCGGATTGTTCACCAAAATCGCTTTGGCGTCCGGATTTTCCCGCATTGCCGCTTCCACATCACACACGCGCATCCCCAGCGGAATACCAAGTTCTTTGTGCGTTCCCGGATTGACATAGACAGGAACAGCCCCGCACACCACCAGGGCGTTAATCGCACTCCGGTGCACATTGCGGGGCATAATTATTTTTTCGCCTGCTTTGCAGCAAGACATGATCATCGCCTGTACTGCGCTGGTCGTACCGTTCACCATGAAAAGCGCGTCCGCCGCGCCGAATGCTTCTGCCGCCAAATGCTGGGCGTCACGAATGACGGAAACAGGATGGCACAGATTATCCAGTGGTTTCATGGAATTCACATCTGCCGCCAAACAACTGCGTCCCAAAAACTCCCGCAGTTCTTTGTTGCCGCGCCCGCCTTTATGTCCCGGCACATCCAAATGAACCATTCGGCTCTGCCGGTGTTCCTCCAGCGCTTCATAGAGCGGCGCGTCTTGTTGTGACAACGTTCTCATTCCACACCCCTCCGCTCTAGTAGATGTTTGCGCCGCTGAAAATTTCAATCATTTCCTTGCGCAGCCGATCTGTGATTTCCAGACGGCGTTTGGGCAGCAACTCATAAACATCTGTATTAAACAAATAGTTTTGCAGTTCGATTTCTTTAATCAGCATTTTCGTGTGGAAGATATTGGATTGATAAACGTTCACATCAATCGCGTCATATTTTTGTAGTGTTTCTCTGTCAATATAATTTTGAATCGAGGTGATATCGTGGTCAATGAAACACTTTCTTCCTTTCATGTCCCGCGTGAATCCACGCACCCGATAGTCGATTGTCATAATATCCGAATCAAAGTTCCCAATCAAATAATTGAGGGCGTTCAGCGGCGATATTTCTCCGCAGGTGGACACGTCAATATCCACGCGAAACGTGGAAATCGCGTTGTCAGGATGGCTCTCCGGATAGGTATGCACCGTCACATGGCTTTTATCCAAATGTGCATGAATGGTATCGCGCATTGCCGCGGTATAACGTCCCTGATTGCAGGACTGGTCAATCTCCTGCGCGTGCAGATTCGCCTCCGCAATCATCAGGTTCACGGAAGCGCCCTGCGGCTCATAGTCCTGCTTGGAGATATTTAAAATATGCGCGCCAATCATATCCGTGACGTCGCACAAAATTTTCGTCAGACGTTCCGAATTATATTGTTCGTCAATATAAGCAATATAGTCCTTCTGTTCCCGCTCACTTTTCGCATAGCAAACATCATAAATGCTGAAGCTAAGTGTTTTTGTGAGGTTGTTGAAGCCATACAAAGTCAGCTTTCTTTCCAACCCTAACATCCGCCCTTTCCTATCATCTATTCACAAGGATATATTTATCTTTTTTTACACTCAAAAAAAGACTTTCTATGTATCATATATAGAGCCTAATTATATCATAGAAACCTGCTGCTGTCAATTCTTAAACCCATTATCTTTCCAACGTTTTTTCCGCCTCGTCTGATTTCAATCATCACTTTTTCCTCTTGATTCTATGTTTTTGTGGCTGTAAAACAATCTCAGTCACGTTTAATCCCTGCCGCTGCTGCAAAATCCACAGAACCGCCTGCGCCACTTCTGTGGGGTCTAACCGGCAATCCGCTTCCTCCGCCTGCTCAAAATCTGCATTTCGATAGAACTGCGATGCCGTCATGTCAGGGTGAATCGCCGCTATCCGCACGCCGTATTTGCGTGCTTCCGCAAACAAACTTGCTGAAAAACTGCTCAGTGCAGCTTTTGTTGCGCCATACGCACAGCCGTGCGGATTGTTTTGCTTTGCCGTGACTGATGAAATGTGAATCACCGCGCCGCCGCACCGTTTCAAATCCCGCAGCAGCATTTGCGTCAGCACCATGGGAACCTCTACATTCACCGTCACCATCTCGTGTATCTTTTGCGGATTGAGTTCCTCATGCAGCCCAAAATATCCTACGCCCGCATTGTTCACCAGCAGACATATTTCATCTTTTTTGCGAATATCCTCCACTGTCTCCCGCACTCTATGCAAATCCGTCAATTTGCAGACAACCGGCACAAACAATGTATTTTCCTGTTCTTTTTCTTTTGGAAAAGTTCTGCCAAATCCATAGACGCGCATTCCTTGTTCCATCAGCAACCTGCTGATTTCCCGCCCGATACCGGAGGACGCGCCTGTCACAATCGCGGCTTTCATGCTATTCCTCCCCCTGCCATAAAAATATTTTTTCCGGCGGCAGATAGTTTTCTACCCACCGTTTTATTTGCCCCATCAGTTCCGCCGCACGTTCTCTGTCATATTGATAAACACCGTCCTGTAATTGGTACGGATAGTGCAGCAGCGCGCTGTCCGGTCGGTTTTTACGCATTCGTTTCAACGCGTCTTTTGCCGCGCGGAACTGCCCGATACTGCAATCTAAAATCTCACCGGGCGAAACAGTTTCAAACGTTTCTGTGATAAGCTGTTTATAGCTTTCCTGCCAATGTTTCTGCCACAAAACAGGGTCAAAACAAAGCCGTACATTCCAGCCGTCCGCCGCTGCCGCCCCCGCATTTTTCAGGCGCGCCGCGGTTGTCGCCGTCCCATGTTCATACCGCGCCATAGTCTCCTGCGGAGACAGTGTCCACGCCAATATGACGTTATTAGAAGGCGTTAAATCTGCAATTTTCGCATAATTTGCGCTTTTGGTACGAATTTCTATGGTGAGATTTTCCCACTTTTTTGCAAATGCAATCCAACGCCGCACATATCCTAACATGGATTCCAACGCCAACAAATCGGTATCATAGGAAATGCATAAATACAGCGGAAATTTTTGCAGCAATTCCTCCACCTGCCGGAAAGTTTCCTCCAAGTTTACAAACACCACCAAATTTGCCGACGGATACATGCCTTGCAAATAGCAATATTCGCAGTCATAGAAACAATTCATCACACCGGACGCGTAGTAAAAATGCGTATGTCCAAAACTTTGACATGGTTTTGCGCCCTCATAAATGCAGGTATTTTCCCGCTTTGCCAAAATCAGTTTGGGACTTTGCTTTTGCAGTCCAAATTGCTGTCTGCTCCGGCAAAACACATCTTTATAGTGCGCAATGCGAATCTGCTTTGCCTGTGGAAACTTTTGCAAAATTTGCTCCGTCACAGGGTGGTACAATGCTTTTTCTTCTATATAAATATGGGAAAACGCCGGTTTAAAGGATATGTTGTCGAAGTTGTTCAAGATATTGTTTCCCCTCCTGTTTGCCTGATTCCATGCGTTCCGGCAGTTCTTTCAGCAACGCGCCAATATCGCCCTGTTCCAACTTATCATAGCGCAAAAGCTGCTGCATTTGCCGCCGCTGTGTCAATGTCAACCCATGTTCCGCCGCAGCGGCTTCTATCGCTTTCTCTTCCTCCGGTGAGAACAGTTCCGCTTGCTGCCTTGCAAGGCACGCCTGCGCCTGTTTGCTCCACGCTATAATGGTTTCCGCATGTCGCTGCACAAGCTGTTCCACCTGCTGTTTTGACAGCCGTCTGCCGTCTGCCGCATCTGATACAATTTTTAAAAACGCCATTTGATGGGGCTGGAGAAACATTTGACCCGCCTGATAAATCCCTGCCGCTTCCATATCCAGCAGCGCAGTTTCGTTTGCGCCATCTCCAGCAACCACCGGACAAGTCATGGTCGCCGCTTCCTCAAACGGATGGCGCAGCAAGATATCCGGATAGAACGTTCTTCCTGTCGTCTGCTCCACAATTTTATTGCACAGATAACATGTTCCCAGCGGCTGCCGTTCGCTGCCACAAACGCCGACATTCACTAGTAAATCCTGCGCCTTTGGCGGACGGCGTGCAAGCAAATACGCCACCGCCGCTGCCGCCTGCACCTCCCCCACACCTGTTATAACCAAGCAGGTTTCCTCGTTTTCAAAAATTTGTAGATGCGTTTCTTCCGCACGTTTTTTCAAGTTCATCTGCCAAATGAAAGGCTGTGCTTCAGGATAAAGCGCCATCGCATAATATATCATGATTTCATTTCTTCCTTCCCCAGCACTTGCACTGATAATTTCAACAGATATTCCTGTTCTTCCCGAATGGAAAGCTGATCCAGCAGCATTTCTTCAAAAATCCATTCTGCTAAACTGAGCCGGTGCGCCTCGGCATAGGCAAAAAGCTTTCGGTATGTCTCTCCCACCGTCTCAAACCCGCCGCGGTGGTATGCGACTAAATAACTTCCTGCTTCTTTGGTAATCTGCGGAATTTCCGACTGTTCTTCCAGCACCTTCACATAAAAACAAACATACTTTTCATACTGACCACGACGTATATCCTCGCTGCTTCGCAGACTGCCCTGTGTATGATGTATGTGGAACCCCCGCTCTATACACTGATTCACCAACGCCGCGGCATTTTCTGCGAAACTTCTGTCATCTGTTTCCTGGAAAGCATCGGAACGCAAAAAAGTTTCTTGCTTTTCCCATTCTATTGTAACCGTTTCTTCATCTGCCTGGTATGCCCGCTGCGTAACCCCATATTTTTCCCGAATTAACCGTTTCATTGCTTCCAGTTCCCGTAATTTTTCATCAATTGTGTTTTCTTGTTCACGCAGCAACCGCAACAACTTTTGCGGAGAGCGATTGTCCATATATGCCTTAATTTCCTCCAGCGGCATACCAAGTTCACGCAAAATGGCAATGACAGAAAATACCTCATATTGCGCCGGTGAATAGTACCGATATCCGTTTTCTCCCACAATCTCCGGCGAAAACACCCCTATTTTGTCATAGTGAAACAGCGTATGCTTTGTGACATGGCATAATTTTGCAAATTCTCCTGTCGAAAAAAACGGATTCCTATTTTTACTCATTTTTTGCATTCTCCTCTTGACTGTCGGGTTACCCTATCCTTTATAATACCAGATAGTGGACGAAAATGCAAGATGCCTATCAAAATCTCTTTGGGCTTCCTGTTCTACCGACAGGGGCATTTTCATTCACGGACGATAAGCCGCGGCAGGGCGGCAGAATGGAGGAAACCATGAACAATGCAATTTCAAAAGATTTCGGGTTTGGCGGACTGCTGCGGTTCACGTTCCCCACGATTATTATGATGATTTTTATGTCTCTATACACCATTGTAGACGGCTTTTTTGTCGCGCGGTTTGTCAGCACAGACGCGCTTTCCGCAGTGAATCTGACCTACCCGCTCGCTGGTCTCACCACGGCAATCGGCATTATGTTTGCCACAGGCGGAAGCGCTGTCGTTTCACGGCAATTTGGCGAAGGAAAACCACAAGAGGCAAAACAAAATTTCACGCTAATCGTCTGCGCCGCAACCGCACTCGGATTTATCATTACACTCCTGACACTGCTCTTTTTGGAACCCCTTGTCATTTTAATGGGCGCCAGCGGTGCTCTGATTCCGCTCTGTCAGGACTATTTATGGATTTTGACAGTGTTTACCCCCGCTTCTGTACTGCAAATGCTGTTCCAAAGTTTTTTTGTCACGGCAGGAAAACCCGGCCTTGGTTTGGCGCTGACCATCGCTGCAGGCGTGGCAAACATGCTGCTGGACTATGTGTTTGTCGCCGCGCTTGGCTGGGGCGTTCAAGGCGCAGCATGGGCAACTGTTATCGGATTTTGTATCCCTGCCTTGGGTGGAATCCTGTTCTTTTTTGGAAATCGGAAAGGCTTGTGTTTCACACTGCCCAAACTGCGTTGGCGCATACTCGGTGAAAGCTGTTTCAATGGTTCTTCTGAAATGGTCACCAACATCTCAACCAGCGTGACAACGTTTCTGTTTAATATCTTAATGATGCGTTACCTTGGGTCGGACGGCGTTGCTGCAATTACCGTTATTCTGTATTGCCAATTTTTGATGACTTCACTTTATTTAGGATTTTCTATGGGCGTTGCCCCTGTGATTGGGTTTCAGTACGGCAGTCAAAACAGAGCAGGATTACAGCGAATTTTCCGTATTTGTATGCTGTTTATTGCACTGTCCTCTGTGCTGATATTTGGTCTTGCACTGCTTTGCGCAAAACCGATTGCCGTGCTTTTCGCTGCCAAGGATTCCGCTGTTTACCCCTTGATTACCCGCGGACTTGGGCTGTTCTCCATCGGATTTTTGTTTGCAGGCATTAATATTTTTGCCTCCGCACTGTTTACAGCCCTGTCCAATGGTAAAATATCCGCGCTGCTTTCCTTTTCCAGAACTTTCGTCTTTATTTTGCTTGGACTTTGGCTGCTTCCGCTCTGGCTTCAAGTGGACGGCATCTGGCTTGCCAATCCTTTTGCCGAACTGGTAACAGTAGCTGTCAGCTTTTTCTGTATCTGCCGGCAAAACAGATATTATGGATTATATGAAAGGAAAAACAGATAATACTTTTCCTATTCATAGACTCCCGTTTTAATAGTCCAGCGCCTGACAAGTTATCAGGCGCTGGACTCATTTTGCGACTTTACTCACGCGGTAAGCGCAGTAGGTTATCTGTCCCAAATGCATTAGGTTCAGATTTCACATACTTTTCTCCAAACATGCTAACCGCCGGAATCAGAATCGGATATGGCCAGATATCAACTTGAATGCTTCCCGGATTTTTCTTTATGTACTCGTGCAATACCTCTTTGGAATAAAACCCCTCCTCGCTGGCACCTACCACATAAATCTGATCAATTTCCGTCAGATTGTTCGACGTCCCACATAATGGACGCATCTTGATTTTTTTCGCTTTCATGCGAATCACTCCTTTAAAATATTTTTTAAAAGAGAAAGTACCCAAAGATTTTTATCTTATTAAGTCTCCTATAGCCATTGACTTATCCTACTTATTGTGATATACTATAAGTGCTACGTTATAGTTTATCTTAAGATAAACAATTTTAGCCATCGACTCAAAGATTTCTATCTTTGGGTCTTTTCTCTTTTATGAAGATATAATATCATATTTATTTTGATTTGTCAACAAAAATTTTACCAAATATTTCATTTTCTGTTTTTACTTGTTCTAATACTTCTAATATGAAATTATTTTTAAATAATCAGCTTA